>NZ_JAWIRT010000012.1:105218-148277 GCF_036320045.1 Stenotrophomonas sp. SMYL20
TGGCGGGGGTGCGGTTGTGCGCCCTCCGCGCGCCCCCCCCCCCCCGCGCCCCCCCCCCCCCCCCCCCCCCCCGACTCTACAAAGGCCCGCGTGCAGCATGACGGCCGGTAGCACCAGGCAGGCTCCGCCGGGCATGGCCCGGCGCTACCAACAAAAAACCCCGGCGTTGGCCGGGGTTTTTCGTTGCGACAGATCTGACCGGTTCGATCAGAAGTTCATGTCGAAGGCGACTTCGCCCTGCACGCCGACCTGGTAGGCCGAGACGCGACGTTCGAAGAAGTTGGTCAGCTCCTGCACGTCCTGCAGTTCCATGAACGGCAGCGGGTTGCGCACGTTGTACTTCTTTTCCATGCCCAGCTTGGCGAAGTGCTGGTCGGCGCAGTGCTGCAGGTACTGGCGCATGTCGCGGGTGGAGATGCCGGCCACGCCGCCGGACAGCACGTCCTCGGCGAACTGCACTTCGCATTCGATGGCTTCGGCCAGCATGTCGTAGACCTGCTGCTTCATCTCGTCGTCAAACAGGTCCGGTTCTTCCTCGCGAACAACACGCACCGACTCGAACGCGAACTCCATGTGCGCGCTCTCGTCGCGGAACACCCAGTTGGTGCCCGAGGCCAGGCCCGGCAGCAGGCCGCGCGAACGGAAGTAGTACACGTAGGCGAACGCAGCAAAGAAGAACAGGCCTTCGATGCAGGCGGCGAAGCAGATCTGGTTGAGCAGGAACTGGCGGCGCTCGGCACGGGTCTCGATGCGCTTCAGGTCCTGGATCGAGTCGATCCACTTGAAGCAGAAATCGGCCTTCTTCTTGATCGAGTCGATGTTCTCCACCGCGGCGAAGGCTTTGACGCGCTCTTCCGGATCCGGCAGGTAGTTGTCGAGCAGGGTCAGGTAGAACTGCACGTGCAGCGCTTCTTCATACAGCTGGCGCGACAGGTACATGCGCGCTTCGGGCGCATTCAAGTGCTGGTACAGGTTCAGCACCAGGTTGTTGGACACGATCGAGTCGCCGGTGGCGAAGAACGCGACCAGGCGGTGGATCAGGTGACGCTCGCCCGGCGACATCTTGCTGTGCAGATCGGTGATGTCGATCTGGAAGTTGATCTCTTCCACCGTCCAGGTGTTCTTGATCGCATTCCGGTACATGTCATAGAACTGCGGGTAGCGCATCGGGCGCAGGGTCAGTTCAAAACCGGGATCGAGCAGCATCTGCTTGGGCTTGTCGGCCATGGGTGTTTCCTTGTCTTCTCGGGTCAAAACGCCGGGCATGGCCCGGCGCTACCTTGGTGTTTTCTGCAGTCGAGCATGGCTCGACTCTACAAAGGGGTGTGCCGGCCAAAGGCCGGCACGGCCGCTTTTATTGGCAGGCCTCGCAGGCTTCCGGGTTTTCCAGCGAGCAGGCGATGGCTTCGTCCGGGCTGAACACCTTGGCCGGGGCTGCGCTGCTCACCGTGGTCTTGGCGATCTTGGTGGCCGGGCGCGAACGCAGGTAATAGGTGGTCTTGATGCCCTGCTTCCAGGCGTACATGTACATGGAGGACATCGCGCCGATGTTCGGGCTTTCCATGAACAGGTTGAGCGAGGCCGACTGGTCGATGAAGGCACCACGCTCGGCGGCCATGTCGATCAGCGAACGCATCGGCAGTTCCCACGCGGTGCGGTAGACCTCGCGCAGCGTTTCCGGAATCTGTGCCACGCCGGCGATGGAGCCTTCGGCCAGCTTGATGGCGTCGCGCATGTCGGCGGTCCACAGGCCCAGCTTCTTCAGCTCGTTCACCAGGTAGCGGTTGACCTGCAGGAAGTCACCGGACAGGGTCTCGCGCTTGAACAGGTTGGACACCTGCGGCTCGACGCACTCGTAGCAGCCGGCGATCGAGGCGATGGTCGCGGTCGGCGCGATCGCGATCATCAGCGAGTTGCGCAGGCCATGCTCCTTGATGCGGGCACGCAGGGCATCCCAGCGCGCGGTGTCTTCCGGCACCACGTTCCAGGCGTCGAACTGCAGTTCGCCACCGGCGGCGCGGGTGTCGTTGAACGACGGGTGCTTGCCGCGTTCCTGGGCCAGCTCGCAAGAGGTTTCCAGCGCGTGGAAGTAGATTGCTTCGGCGATCTTCTTCGACAGGGCGCGGGCTTCGGCGCTGTCGAACGGCAGGCGCTTGCGGAAGAACACGTCCTGCAGGCCCATGCAGCCCAGGCCGACCGGACGCCAGCGCAGGTTGGCGCGGCGGGCGGTTTCGATCGGGTAGAAGTTCAGGTCGATGACGCGGTCGAGCTGGCGCACGGCCAGGCGCACGGTCTCGGCCAGCTTCTCGAAGTCGAACTCGTTGTGCTCGTCGAAGTGGTTGCCCAGGTTGATCGAACCCAGGTTGCACACTGCGGTTTCATCGTTGGAAGTGACTTCCAGGATTTCGGTGCACAGGTTCGACAGGTGGATCACGTTGCCCGGACGCAGGGTCTGGTTGCTGGCGCGGTTGCACTTGTCCTTGAAGGTCATCCAGCCGTTGCCGGTCTCGGCCAGCGTACGCATCATGCGGGCGTACAGCTTGCGCGCGGAGATGGTGCGGTTGGCCTTGCCCTGGGCTTCGGCCTGCAGGTAGGCCTGCTCGAAGGCTTCGCCGAACAGATCGGTGAACTCCGGCACGACGCGCGGATCGAACAGCGACCATTCCTGGTCGGCTTCGACGCGCTTCATGAACAGGTCCGGCACCCAGTTGGCCAGGTTCAGGTTGTGCGCACGGCGGGCTTCGTCACCGGTGTTGTCACGCAGCTCGAGGAAGTCCTCGACGTCGGCGTGCCAGGTTTCCAGGTAGACGCAGGCTGCGCCCTTGCGCTTGCCGCCCTGGTTCACCGCGGCCACGGACGAATCCATGGTCTTCAGCCACGGCACGATGCCGTTGGAGTGGCCGTTGGTCGACTTGATCAGCGAACCACGCGAACGCACGCGGGTGTAGCTGACGCCGATGCCGCCGGAGAACTTCGACAGCTGGGCGATGTCGCCGTACTTGGAATAGATCGACTCCAGCGAGTCCTGCGGCGAATCCAGCAGGAAGCACGAGGACAGCTGCTCGTGGGTGGTGCCGGAATTGAACAGGGTCGGGCTGGACGGCAGGTAGTCCAGGTTGCCCATGCGCTTGTACAGCGCCAGGGTCTCGGACACATCCTCGCTCAGCGCGCTGGCAATGCGCAGGAAGAACTGCTGCGGGGTCTCGATCACCTTGCGGGTGTGCGGATGGCGCAGCAGGTAACGGTCGTACAGGGTGCGCAGGCCGAAGTAATCGAAGTTCAGGTCCAGCGAGATGTCGATGGCATCGTTGAGCTTGCGCGCGTTGGTCTGCACGAAGTTCAGCAGGCGGTCGTTGATCAGGCCGACTTCATGGCCACGGCTGACCGACTGCGAGAAGGCGTAGATTTCCTGGCCCGAGACTTCCTTGGCGATGTAGTTGGCCAGCAGGCGCGCAGCGAGGCGGCCGTACTCGGGCTCTTCACCGATCAGCAGGGCGGCGGTGCGGATGGACAGTTCGTCCAGCTCGCGGGTGGTGGCGCCGTTGTACAGGCCGGAAATGGTGCGGGTGGCCACGCGCATCGGATCGACGGCGTGCAGGCCTTCGGAGGAACGCTGCACCGCGCGCACGATCTTGTTCAGGTCCACCAGTTCGGTCGTGCCATTGCGCTTGGTCACACTCATCGCGTTGGCCGTCGGCGGCGACGTCAACAGGAATTCGCTTTCCTTCTCGATGGTGGCGCTGGATTCGGTGGTCACGGCGTGTGTCCTCTTGGCGTGATTGGTGGGTGCTCGATGCATCGGGTGACGCAGCCCGGGACATGACAGCCCAGGATGGCAGGACGGCGTCGCAGGGGATGAGACCCTGCGCCTGCCACTGCCGTTGACGATCGCGGATGGGTACCCCGGGCACCCCCTGGAATTGGGGTTGCTGCGACCGACGGCCACAAGATAGTGGGGGTAATGGGGCCCGTCAACGCCAAATGTAGTGAAATTCGGCAATCCCTTGCGCCGCAAGGATCGTGCCATCGGCGCCCGGATCAGACGCTTCAGACCTGCCGGAACGGGCTGCGCAGTCAAGCCCGAAAGGCGTCATCGCGGTGGTACAACGCACCGCGAAAACGGAACAATGACAGCTTCACATGACAATGATGAAACTGGCTAGGGACAACCCTGTGGATAGCTGGTGGGCAGCCGGTGGGAATCCGGTGGACGGGTGACTTCCGGCCGGTGACGCCCGCGCGCTGGCAGCGGATGCTGGCCGCTCGCTCCCGGAAAAGGATGCTCCGATGCACCTGCGGTTGCCCGCGCTGGCCCTGCTGCCTGCCCTGTTCATTGCCCCGGCGCTGGCCGCCGAAGGGCCGGACCTGCGTTCGGACCAGTGCGGCATCCATACCGACTACGACGTGCTGGTGGACAGCGGCGGCATCTGGCTGCGGCATGGCCCGCAGGCGCCGCATGAGGTGGTGTTCCACGACGGCGAGCTGAGCCTGGATGGCAGGATGGTTACGGTCAGCGCCGCCGACGCGGCACGCCTGCGGCAGATGGAAGCCGGTGCCCGCCAGCTGATGCCAGCGGTCACCGCACTGGCCCATGAAGTCTCCGGGGTCACCTTCGATGCGCTGGACGCCGCCTTCGAAGCCATCACCGGCAAGTCCCGCAACCGCCAGATGCGTGCAATGCGCGGCGAGATGCAGGACTGGATCGACGCCAGCCTGGGCCGCGGCTACTGGGAACAGGAGAGCTTCGGCGATGGCTTCGACGCGCACATCGAGCAGATGGCCGAGACGATGGCCGGGTCGATGACCCGCAGCGTGCTGTGGCAGGTGTTCACTGGCCGCGCCGGCGCCATGGAGCGCCGCGCCGACCGCCTCGATGCGGAAGTCGACCGCCGCATGGAGGCGCGCAGCCAGCAACTGGAAGCCAAGGCCATGGCGCTGTGCCCGCTGGTGCAGTCGCTGGCAGACGCCCACGACGCGCTGGAGGTGCGCTACCAGGGACAGCCGCTGCGGCTGCTGGAGCGCGGCGAGAGCGTGCGGGTGGAGCACGGCGATGGCTCGGGCCTGCATGTGTCGGCCGGGCCGGATGAGCGGCCGCGTGGGAATGCGGTGGCGCCGACCCGGTAACCGCGCGGCGGATGCCGGCCAGCGGCCGGCACTACCGGAACTCTGGCCGGCAACGCATTTACCTGGGTGGCTCCCTCACGCCCGGTGCGGGGTACCCAGGTACTCGGCGCTCTGCATCTCGATCAGGCGCGAGGCGGTGCGCTCGAACGCGCCCTGCAGGCGCTGGCCGGTGTACAGCTCGATCGGCGAGGTAGTGGCGGTGCAGACCAGGTTGACGTGGCGGTCGTACAGTTCGTCGATCAGGTTGACGAAGCGGCGCGCGGCATCTTCGTTCAAACGGTCGAAGGCGGGGATGCCGCCCAGCAGCACGGTGTTGAACTCGTGCGCGATCTCGATGTAATCCGACGGGCCACGCGGGCCTTCGCACAACGCGGCGAAATCGAACCAGGCGATGCTCTTGCCGCGCCCACGCACCGCAATCTTGCGGCCCTCGATCTCGATGTTGCCGGGCTTGGCCGGCTGGCCGCCGCTCAGTTCGTTCCAGCGCGTGGCCAGCCACTCATCACTGTCGGCGGCCAACGGTGCGCGGTACACCGGCGAGCGGGTCAGCGCGCGCATCCGGTAATCCTCGGTGCCCTCGGCGTACAGCTCCACGCAGAAGCGCTGCAGCAGGCCGATGGCCGGCAGGAAGCTCTCGCGCTGCAGGCCGTTGAGGTACAGGTTCTCCACCGCCGTGTTGGAGGTGGTGACCAGGGTCACGCCTTCGGCGAACAGGCGCTCCAGCAGCCGTGCCAGCAGCATCGCGTCGCCGATGTCGGTGACGAAGAATTCGTCCAGCACCAGCACCCGCAGGTTGCTGCGCCATTCCTGGGCGATCTTCGCCAGCGGGTCGCTCTGCCCCTGGTGCTCGCGCAGGCGCTCGTGGACGCTGCGCATGAAGCGATGGAAATGCGTGCGGTACTTCTGTTTGATCGGCAGGCCGTCGTAGAACAGGTCGACCAGGAAGGTCTTGCCACGGCCGACGCCGCCCCAGAAGTACAGACCCTTCACCGGCTCGGGCTTCTTCCAGAAAGAGGACAGGCGGTCCAGCCAGCCGTCTTCGGCGCTGTCGACCAGGCCCAGGTGGATGCGGTCCAGTTCGGCCAGCGCTGCGTGCTGGGCCGGGTCGTTCTGCCAGTCGCCACGGGCAACCCCTTCCGCGTACCGCTGCGACGGGGTCAGCTCGGTTGCACTCATGCCGCCGCGCCCAGCCAGTGCTTCACGCCGTGGGTCAGCGCGCCACGCAGATCGATCAGCTTGCGGTGGAAGAAGTGGCTGGTCTCGGGCATGCGCACCAGCTCATGCGGGACGTCCAGCGTGTCCAGCCACTGGTAGACGGCCTGCGGGTCGACGATCTCATCCTGCTCGCCCTGGATCACCAGCCAGCGGGCCGGCGGCGCGATGCCATCGAAATCCCAGCGGCCGGCCGGCGGTGCGATCGAGATCAGCGCTTCCGGCTGCAGCGCGGCAGCAGCCTTCAGCGACACGAACGCGCCGAAGCTGAAACCGGCCAGCCACAGGCGGTCGTCGGGCCGCTGGCTGCGCACCCAGGCGGCGACGGCTTTCAGGTCATCCTGCTCGCCCACGCCATGGTCGAACTCACCGGCCGACGCGCCGACGCTGCGGAAGTTGAAGCGTACCGTGGCGATGCCAAGCTCGCGCAGGGTGGTGGCGGTCATGGTGACCACCTTGTTGTGCAGGGTGCCGCCTTCGGTGGACAGCGGATGGCAGATGATGGCCACGATCGGCTGCGCCGGCACATCGGCCTTGGGCAGGTCGACGACCACTTCCAGCGGGCCGGCCGGGCCGGCCAGTTCGAGGCAGGCGGTTTCGCCGGGGGCGACGGGGAACGAAGGCTTGTGCATGGCACCATGATACCGTCCCCTGCCCCTGCCCTGTGCCCGCCCCATGCTCTACCTGTCCTTGGCCGTGATCTGCAGCGTGCTGGTTTCGGTGTTGTTGAAGGTGGCCGGACGCCGCCAGCTGGATGTTTCGCAGATGGTCACCTGGAACTATCTGGTGGCGGCAACGCTCACCGCCGTGGTGCTGCAGCCGCCGCTGGACGCACTGCGCGCGCCACATGCCCCGTGGCTGTCGCTGCTGGCACTGGCGGTGGTGCTGCCATCGATCTTCCTGGTGCTGGGCCGCGCGGTGGCGGTGGCCGGCATCGTCCGCAGCGACGTGGCGCAGCGCTTGTCGTTGCTGCTGTCTTTGGCCGCCGCCTTCCTGTTCTTCGGCCAGACTGCGACGCCGTGGAAGCTCGCCGGTCTCGGCCTGGGCCTGCTGGCGATGGTGGCGATCAGCCTGCGCCCGCGCGGCCCGGCGGTGGCGTCCTCACCCGGCGGCTGGGGCTGGCTGCTGGGCGTCTGGGCCGGGTTCGCGGTGGTCGACGTGCTGCTCAAGCAGGTGGCGCTGTCCGGCACGCCGTCGATGGCGGCGGTGCTGGCCAGCTTCAGCGTGGCCTTCGTGCTGATGCTGGCACTTCAGCTGTGGCGGCACGCCAGTGGCCGCAGCCGGCTGGCCTGGCGCAACCTCGGCGCGGGTGCACTGCTGGGCCTGCTCAATGGCGGCAACATTCTTTTCTATGTGCATGCGCATCAGTCGATGCCGGAGAGCCCGGCCACCGTGTTCGCCGGCATGAACATCGGCGTGGTGATGCTGGGTGCATTGGTGGGTGTGTTCGCCTTCGGCGAAGCGACCACGACGTGGAACCGCGCCGGCCTGGCACTGGCAGTGCTGGCGATCGGGTTGATCGCCTGGGGCTGAGCGATTCCCGGGGTCACAGCCCATTCCGTGGGAATGGGATCCGACCCCGGCGGTGCGTTATTTATCGAAACCCAGCAGCAGCGGATCGTGGTCGGAACTGCGCCACGGGCCCTGCACGTTGCGGCCCTGGTAGCCGCTGGCGTCCTGTTCGTCGGCATTGCTGTGCCACTCGGCGGCACCGCGCAGGCGCTGGGCCATGCCCGGGCTCAGCAGCGCATGGTCGAGGCGGCCGGTATAGCCGTTGTAGACGTAGCTGTAAGGATGCTCGACCTGGGCGACCTTGAATGCGTCCTGCCAGCCCAGGTCATGCAGGGTGCGGATCGGGTCTTCCATCGCGTAGGCGTTGAAATCGCCCAGCAGCACCACGTCCTTCACCTTCAGGCGGCCAGCTTCGGCCTGCACCCACTGGTTCAACTGCTTTGCCGATTCCACCCGGGTGGCATTCCAGCAACCCTGGCCATCGTTGCGGTCGGCATCGCCGCCGCTGGCATCACGGCAGCCCTTGGACTTGAAATGGTTGGCGACCACCATGAACGGTGCGCCCTTGCCCTGGAAGGCCTGCGCCAGCGGTGCGCGGCTGTGTTCGGCGAACGGACCGTCGGTTCTGGTCAACGGTTTGCCCAGCGGCTTGAACGCGCTCCTGCGATAGATGATGCCAACCCGGATCGGGTTGCTGCCCGGCCCCTCGCCGGCATCGACGAAGGCCCACTGCTTGTCGGCGGCAAGACCGGCGTTGAGGGCGCTGACCAGTTCGGCGATGGCCGACTGCGGGCCATAGCCATCGTTTTCCAGTTCCATCAACGCGGCGATGTCGGCACCGAGCGCGTTGACCGTGGCCACCAGCTTGCCGACCTGCGCCTTGTGCTCTTCCAGCGTGCGCGCGCCGCGCAGGGTCGGGAAGCCACCGCCCTGGCCATCGCCATTGAAGAAGTTCTCCAGGTTGAATGCAGCGATATGCAGGCTGCCCGGCACCGTCGGCACCGCCGGACGCTTCAGCTCGGGCAACGTGAGTGCACCCTCGACCTGCAGGCGCGGACGGCCCTGTGCGTCCACGTGCACGACACCTTCCACATTGCGCAGCTGCATGCCGGTGCGCAGCACCGGGTTGGCTGGCAGGTAGGCCACGCTGGCCGGGTCGCGGGCTTCGCTGCCGTCGTCCAGCAGCAGGCGGCGGCGCTGGTTGTCGGCCATCACCTGCTCATAGCCGGCAGTACCCGGCGCGGCCACTTCGGTCGGCTGCCAGAGGCGGCCATCGAAGGCCACGGTGAGCTGCCCAAAGCGCTCCAGGCCATCGGTGCCGGCCAGTGTGAGCGGTGCGGCGATGCGCACGCGCTGGCCATCCAGCGCACGCCAGTCGGCCGGCGCGGTGGTCAGCACCACGGTGGCGCTGCTGCGCGCGGCGGACGGCGACGCGACCGGTGCGGCCTGCGGCTGGGCCTGGGCAAAGGCGCCGGCCGGCAGCAGCAGGGACAGGGCAAGGGCGAGGGAACGGCGGCGCATCGACGGGCGACTCCATGGAAGAGGCGCACAGACTAACCCTGAAATGCGAAACCCCGCCTGCGGGCAGGGTTTTGACCTTGGTGGGCAAAGCCTGGGGAGTGGCCGGGGGGGGGGGGGGGGCCCGCCCCCCCCCCCCCCCCAACCCCCCCCCCCCCCCGGGGGGGGCGCCGCCCCCCCCCCCCCCACTACCGGTTACTTCAGGTTGCCCAGCATCCAGTCCACGGTGGCGTGGATCTGTTCCTCGGTCAGCGCCGGGTTTTGCCGCCCTTGGGCGGCATGATGCCGCCATCCGGACCGGTATAGCCCTCGATGGCGTGCTTGTAGAGAGTGTCCTTGCCCTGTGCGATGCGCTTGTCCCAGTGCGAATGGTCCAGCGTCGGCGCCATGCCCACGCCGGTGGTGTGGCAGGCGGTGCACAGGTTGTCGAAGATGACCTTGCCGTCCTTGGTGCCGCCGTAGGCCACCTGCGAGGCGGCCTTGGCCAGCGCGGCGGCCTTGGCCGCAGCCTGCGCGGCGGCGCCGGTGCTGCCGGCATAGACCGCGCCGGTGGGCGAGATGCGCTGTTCGGTGCGCTTGGCTGCGGTCGGCGACACCTCGGGCGGAATCCGGGTGTGGATGTAAGCGGCAAGGAGGATGAGGCCGAGGGTGATGGTCGCCAGCAGCGCGATCACCATGGAGAAGCGTTTCAGGAACTCCAGATCGTAATTCCGCACTCTTCGTTACCCCTGGCTGATAGTCGTTGGACCACGGCTGAGCGACTGCGTGATGGACCGAGTATAGAACGCGCTTTGCGTGCGACAACAGGCGTCACTGCTGGTGCGGCGCAGCATTCGGACCCGGTAGTGCCGGCCGCTGCCCGGCATCGCCAGCCCGCCGGATGGATCGTGCAGAAGCCGGCCAGCGGCCGGCTCTACCGGATTACCGGGCGCCGATCGCGCGCAGGCAGAAGCTGCAGATCGCATCCACCAGTGCGTCTTCGTCGCGGTGTGCTTCGCGGCTGGGCGCGGTCGGGCCGACCATCGCCTCGGTGAAGGCGCCGACCAGGCAGGCGGCGGCCACATGCGCGTCCTGCGCCGGCAGCTCACCGGCGGCCACGCCCTCCTCCACCAGCCGCAGGAACACGTCGCCGAAGGCACGACGACCACGCATGCGCTCGGCTTCCACGTCCGGGTCGACCGGTTCGACGATGAAGGCATGCGCCAGCCCCGGCCCGGCCAGGGCGCGGCGGACGAAGGCGGTGATCGCCAACCGCAGGCGCTCGCTGGCCACCTCCGGGCCGCTGGCGATGCGCTCCATGATCGCGACCTCGTGGGCCACCGCGGCGTTGAGCACCTCCACGAACAGCTCGGCCTTGGACGGGAAGTGGCGGTAGATCAGGCCGGTGGACACCCCCGCCTGGGTCGCCACGGCGGTCACCGGGGCATTGCGCCAGCCGCCGGTGGCGACCAGCTCACGGGTGGCCAGCAGGATCCGTTCACGGGCCCCGGCCAGGCGTTCTTCCATCAGTGCAGAGCGTTTGTAGGCCATGTTTTGATTCTAGTTTCAATTTTTGAATTTTTATTCACTTCTTACCCGAACCCCGCTACGCTGGGGTCCAATCGCCCGTGCGGGCAGCGGTCCTGCAGACCGCCGCCCGCTCCCCCGCCGGGTGCGTCCATTTCCTGCCATCCCGCCGTGGAGCCACCACAATGCACGTGCCATCCCTGAACTTCGACCTTGGCGAAGACATCGACCTGCTGCGCCAGAGCGTGGCCCATTTTGCCGCCGCCGAGGTCGCACCGCTGGCCGCCGAGGCCGATGCCAGCAACCAGTTCCCGCTGGCCCTGTGGCCGAAGCTGGGCGAGCAGGGCCTGCTCGGCCTCACCGTGGAAGAAGAATACGGCGGCACCGGCATGGGTTACCTGGCCCATGTGGTGGCGATGGAAGAAATCTCGCGTGCCTCCGGCGGCATCGGCCTGTCCTATGGCGCGCACTCCAACCTGTGCGTGAACCAGCTACGCAAGAACGGCAACGAAGAACAGAAGCAGCGCTTCCTGCCCGGCCTGTGCAACGGCAGCCTGGTCGGCGCGCTGGCGATGAGCGAGCCGGGTGCCGGTTCGGACGTGGTGTCGATGAAGCTGCGCGCCGACAAGCGCGGTGACCGCTACGTGCTCAACGGCAACAAGATGTGGATCACCAACGGCCCGGACGCCGACGTGCTGGTGGTCTATGCCAAGACCGACATGGAAGCGGGTGCCAAGGGCATCACCGCGTTCCTGGTCGAGAAGGGCATGGAGGGCTTCTCCACCGCGCAGAAGCTGGACAAGCTGGGCATGCGCTCCTCGCCCACCTGCGAGCTGGTGTTCCAGGACTGCGAGATTCCCGAAGAAAACGTGCTGGGCCAGGTCGGTGGTGGCGTGCGCGTGTTGATGTCCGGCCTGGATTACGAGCGCGTGGTGCTGTCCGGTGGCCCGCTGGGCCTGATGGCCGCGGCCATGGACGTGGTCATGCCCTATGTGCACGAGCGCCACCAGTTCGGCGAACCGATCGGCAGCTTCCAGCTGATCCAGGCCAAGATTGCCGACATGTACGTGGGCCTGGGCGCGTGCCGCGCCTACGTCTATGCCGTCGCGCGCGCCTGCGACCAGGGCCGAACCACCCGCCAGGATGCCGCCGGTGCCATTCTGTACGCCGCCGAGAAGGCCACCTGGCTGACCGGCCAGGCGATCCAGATCCTCGGTGGCAACGGCTACATCAACGAGTACCCGACCGGCCGTTTGTGGCGCGACGCCAAGCTGTATGAAATCGGCGCCGGCACCTCGGAGATCCGCCGCATGCTGATCGGCCGCGAACTGTTCCAGCGCACCCTGTAAGGCCAACGCGATGACCGTCCTGAACAGCCAGCTGCAACCGGGCAGCGAAACGTTTGAAAGCAACCGCGCCGCCATGCAGGCCGTGGTCGACGACCTGCATGCCACCCTCGCCCGCACCGCGCTGGGCGGCAGCGAAGCCGCGCGCGCCAAGCACACCGCACGCGGCAAGCTGCTGGTGCGCGACCGCATCGACGCCCTGCTCGATCCCGGCAGCGCCTTCCTGGAAATTGCGCCGCTGGCCGCGCACGGCATGTACGAAGACGCCGTGCCCGCCGCGGGTGTGGTGGCCGGCATCGGCCGCGTCAGCGGCGTGGAATGCGTGATCGTGGCCAACGACGCCACGGTCAAGGGCGGCACCTACTACCCGATGACGGTGAAGAAGCACCTGCGCGCGCAGGAGATCGCCGAGCAGAACCACCTGCCCTGCATCTACCTGGTCGATTCCGGTGGCGCCTTCCTGCCGCTGCAGGACGAGGTGTTCCCCGACCGCGATCATTTCGGCCGCATCTTCTACAACCAAGCCAACCTGTCCGCGCAGGGCATCCCGCAGATTGCCTGCGTGATGGGTAGCTGCACCGCCGGCGGCGCCTATGTGCCGGCGATGAGCGATGAGACGGTGATCGTGCGCGAGCAGGGCACGATCTTCCTCGGCGGCCCACCGCTGGTGAAGGCCGCCACCGGTGAAGTGGTGACGGCCGAGGAACTGGGCGGTGCCGACGTGCACACGCGCATTTCCGGCGTTGCCGACCACATGGCCGACAACGACCTGCAGGCGCTGGCGCGGGTGCGCGCGATCATCGCGCAGTTGAACTGGCGCAAGCCGGAGCCGGCGATGGCGGTGCAGGCCAACGAGGAACCACTGTTGCCGGCATACGACCTGTACGGGGTGATCCCGGCCGACACGCGCAAGCCCTACGACGTGCGCGAAGTGATCGCGCGCCTGGTCGATGGTTCGCGTTTCGATGAATTCAAGCCGCGCTACGGCGCAACGCTGGTGACCGGCTTTGCGCATCTGAACGGCTACCCGATCGGCATCATCGCCAACAACGGCATCCTGTTCTCCGAGTCGGCACTGAAGGGCGCACACTTCATCGAGCTGTGCACCCAGCGCAACATCCCGCTGGTGTTCCTGCAGAACATTACCGGCTTCATGGTCGGCCGCAAGTACGAACAGGGCGGCATCGCCAAGGACGGCGCCAAGCTGGTGATGGCCGTGGCCTGTGCCAAGGTGCCCAAGTTCACCGTGGTCATCGGTGGTTCGTTCGGTGCCGGCAACTACGGCATGTGCGGCCGCGCGTACTCGCCGAACTTCCTGTGGATGTGGCCGAACGCGCGCATCGGCGTGATGGGCGGCGAACAGGCCGCCAGCGTGCTGGCCACGGTCAAGCGCGATGGCATCGAAGCCAAGGGCGGCCAGTGGCCGGCAGTGGAGGAAGATGCATTCAAGGCACCTATCCGCGACCAGTTCGAGCAGCAGGGCCATCCGTACTACGCCAGCGCGCGCCTGTGGGATGACGGCGTGATCGATCCGGCCGACACCCGCCGGGTGCTGGCCCTGGCGCTGTCGGCCAGCCTCAACGCCGCCCCGCAGCAGACGCGCTTCGGCGTGTTCCGCATGTAACCCGTGCCATGACCGAGTCTGTTGCCATGTTCACCAAAGTCCTGATCGCCAACCGCGGCGAGATCGCCTGCCGCGTCATCGCCACCTGCCGTCGCCTCGGCATCGCCACCGTGGCGGTGTATTCCGATGCTGACCGCAACGCGCGCCACGTGCGGCTGGCCGACGAAGCCATCCACATTGGTCCTGCCGCCGCACGTGAGAGCTACCTGCGCGGTGATGCCCTGCTCGATGCCGCACGCCTGACCGGCGCGCAGGCGATCCACCCCGGTTACGGCTTCCTGTCCGAGAATGCCGACTTCGCCGATGCCTGCGCGGCGGCCGGCATCACCTTCATCGGCCCGCCAGCCAGCGCCATCCGCGCGATGGGCGACAAGAGCGCGGCCAAGGCACTGATGGCCAAGGCCGGTGTGCCACTGACCCCCGGCTATCACGGCGACCAGCAGGCGCCGGACTTCCTGCGCGCACAGGCCGACGGCATCGGCTACCCGGTGCTGATCAAGGCCAGCGCCGGCGGCGGTGGCAAGGGCATGCGCAAGGTCGAGCGCAGCGAGGACTTCGTCGATGCGCTGGCCAGCTGCCAGCGCGAGGCGGCCTCGGCGTTCGGCAACGACCACGTGCTGGTCGAGAAGTATGTCGAGCGCCCGCGCCATATCGAGATCCAGGTGTTCGGCGACAGCCACGGTGAGGCGGTCTATCTGTTCGAGCGCGACTGCTCGGTGCAGCGCCGCCACCAGAAGGTGCTGGAAGAGGCGCCGGCGCCGGGCATGAGCGCAGAACGTCGTGCTGCAATGGGCAAGGCGGCAGTCGATGCCGCGCGCGCGGTGGGCTACGTCGGTGCCGGCACGGTGGAGTTCATCGCCGGCCCGGACGGCGATTTCTACTTCATGGAAATGAACACCCGCCTGCAGGTCGAGCACCCGGTCACCGAGTACATCACCGGCACCGACCTGGTGGAGTGGCAGCTGCGCGTGGCTTCGGGCCAACCGTTGCCGTTGCGCCAGGAACAGCTGGCCATCCACGGCCACGCAATCGAAGCGCGGCTGTACGCCGAGGATGCCGATCGTGGCTTCCTGCCGTCCACCGGCACCCTGCGCCGCCTGCGCCTGCCGACGCCGTCGGCCAACGTGCGGGTGGATACCGGCGTGGAGGAAGGCGACAGCATCACCCCGTACTACGACCCGATGATCGCCAAGCTGATCGTCTGGGACGTGGACCGCGTTGCCGCGCTGCGCCGCATGAGCCAGGCACTGGCCGACTGCCAGGTGGTGGGCGTGACCACCAATGCCGGCTTCCTGCGCCGCCTGGTGAACACGGATTCGTTCGCGCACGCCAAGCTGGACACCGCGCTGATCGAACGCGAGCAGGTCGCATTGAGTGCGGTGGGCGACAACGACGACGCGCTGTGGCTGCTGGCCGCGGTGGCCGCGGTGGCGAGCACCGCGCACGCCGGCAGCGATGCGCGCGACCCGCATTCGCCGTGGCGAGCACAGGATGGCTGGCGCCTCGGCGCGTCCGCGCCGCGCGTGTTGCCGCTGCAGCAGGGCGAACGCAGGCACACGCTGAAGGTGTGGGCGCAGGCCGATGGTTGGCGCGTGCACCGCGATGACGCCGCGCTGGTGCAGGTGCTTGGCACGGCCGATGCACAGCATCTGACCGTGCAGCTGGGCGAGCGCCGCTGGTCACCGCAGCTGCTGCGCGAAGGCGACCAGCTGTATCTGTTCGGCGCCGATGGCCAGCACCGCTTCACCCTGCACGATCCGGTGGGCGAATCGGACCACGCCGTGGCCGATGCCGGCAGCCTGCTGGCCCCGATGCCGGGCAAGATCGTGGCCACGCTGGTCGCGGCCGGTACCGAGGTCAAGCGCGGTACGCCGCTGGTGGTGCTGGAGGCGATGAAGATGGAGCACACCCTGCAGGCACCGGCCGATGGCACGGTGAAGGGCTACCGCGCCAAGGCCGGCGACCAGGTGGGTGATGGCGCGGTACTGGTGGATTTCGAAGCGGCGTGACCGAGGAGGGCCGCGCGTTGTCGATCAATGCGCGGCCGGCCATGCGCGGCCAAGGGGATCCAGCTCCGCCGTCACCCGCTCGGCGGCGCGCCAGCCAACACCACAAACCGCCAGTACGCCCTCGGACATCGGCTGCAGACCCAACACCCGTTCGGCCTCGGCCTCGTTGATCGCCGCAGTGACGAAGGCGCCCAGCCCCTGCGCGGTCGCCGCGCTGTAGATCGCCTGCGATACATGGCCGGCATCCAGGGTGATCGCGCGATAGGCCTTGGCATGGCCACGGTACTTCCAGAACGTTCGTTCGAAGCGACACGTCAGGATCAGCTGCACCTGCGCATTGGCGAACCAGTCCTGACCGGCCAGCAAGCGTTGGCAGAAACGGCCCAGATCGCCGGGCGGTGCCGGCATCGGGCCCAGCTCGTGGGCGGTGGCATGGTAGTGATAGAGGCCTGGCGGCAGTCCTTCCACATTAAGCGCCACCACATACGCCTCCAGCGGGTGAAGACTGCCGGCGGACGGCACATTCTTCTTCAGGAAGCGCACGCCGGGTCCGGTTTCCACCTGCGCCTGTGCCATCAGCACCTGCTGCAGCAACAGGGCCAGCATCGGTAACGGCACCGGGCGAGCGCTGTCGTAGTTGCGGCAGGTGGTACGCGCCTGCAGCTGCGCCTGCATCGGATCGTCGTCGCAACGCGGCAACGGCTGCGCGCCAGGGCGGCGGGCGGGTGCCTCGGTAGGCGGCGGGCCGAAGCTGCGCACCAGGTCCTGCGCGGTCACCAGCTGGCTGCGTTGCATGTCGCCGACACTGTCCACGCCGTCCCAGCGCGAGTGCTGGTAGTGCAACGCGGACAACGGCCACCACTGGCTGTCGCGCAGCCGCTTCTCGGCAGCGCAGACGTCCGCATAGGCTGGATCATCGCTGACCAACAGGCCCTTCTGCAGCAGTGACAGCACCCGGCCGCGCGCGTCGGTGGCTTCTGGCAACCGCTGCCACTGTTCTGCACTGCAGGCCAGCAACCAGGCACAGCTTTCCGCGTCGATCACCTGCACCGACGGCAGGTGCGCCGCGCGCACCTGCAGGACCGGCTGCAGCTGCACGCCGGTACCACCGGCCAACAGTTCGTCCAGGTTGAAGGACGGGCGTTCGACCGGTTCGACGAACAGTGTCCGGCAACGACGGAATCTCATCGCAATGGCGTCCGAGGGCTGTGCGGGACGCCGATCATGGCGTGGCGGGTGCAGGTACCCATCAACTTCGCAGCTCCACCGCCGATACTTCCATTTTCCCATTCTGCCGGTGCCGGTCCCATGTCTGTTTCTCCTCTTTCCGCCGACGTTGTCCAACAGCTGCTGGAGCGTCTGTCCAGTGATGATGCCTTCCGGGCCGAGTTTGCCAGGGACCCGGGCCTGGCCCTGCTCGCACTTGGTGCGGACGAAGAAACCGTGCGTGCATGCCGCGCGCCGCTCTCCTCGCTGGGCGGCAAGGCGGAATTCGCAGGTGCGGCTACACGCATGAGCCAGTTGCTGGATGTGCGCGCTGCGTTCACCGTGCCGTTCCTGTTCGAAGACGGCCTGCCCGGCCTGGATCAATAAGCCTGCGTCAGGGTACGCGCGCCCTGGCCTTGCTTGCCACGGCCGTGGTGCCGGATGACGCCAACCGCTGAACATCCATCGCGTTCAGTGGAAGCAGTGCGTAGTCGCCGACATCTTCAGCAAACGCCAGGCCTCGATGACGCTCCAGCCATTGTGCCTGGCGCAGGGCAGCAGCGTAGTCGCCGCTGGCGTTGGCCAGGTCGATCTGCAGGACCCGCCACTGGAACAGACTTGCGTCGGGGTGCCCGGCAAGCAGCGACTGCGCGCGCGCTACCTGCCCCTGGTTCAGCGCGAGGCGCGCCTGCAGCAGGTCCCACAGTTCACGCAGGCGCGGGTCGGCATCACGCTCAGGCAAGGCCTGCAGCGCCCCGCGCCGCTGCATCACCACCGCATTCTGGCCAGCACGCGCGGCATGGTAGGCCGCGGCGAGGGCAATGAACGCGTTGCGGCGCGCCAGCGCCGGTTGTGTGCGATCGACCGCAGCCAGCGCGCGATCCAGAACATGCAGGTATGCCTGCTGCTGTGCTCCGGCGGGCGGCTCATCCCAGGCCAGCGCCTGCAATGCCAGGATGTCACACAGTCCGGTACCCACCGTGCACTGGGCGGCGGCCTGTTGCATGTCACTGGCCGCCTCGGTCCTGCGATCCTGCATCGCCAGCACTGCTGCCCGCAGCATGCGCGCGCCCGGGCCCGGTGATGCCATTGCCGCGAAACCGGCATTGGCCACGTCGAAATCACCGGACAACGCGGACAGCAGGGGCTCCATTGCATCACCATTCCAGCCGGGGTGCAGGCGAGCGCCACGCAATGCCGCTGCGGCGGCCGCAATTTCGCCCCGGGCCATCTGCGTGCGGGCAACGAACACCAGCACCAGCGCGCGGCGCGAATGCTGTCGGGCAAGCAATGGCTGCGCGGCGGCCAGCGCCCCGTCGTAGTCACCCTGGGTATAGAGGATCTTGGCGTAGTTCATCCAGCCGGCCGGATCATCCGGATACAGCTCGGTCAGCATCCGCCACTTGTCTGCGATGCGTGCCGGCGGGGCACCCTCGAAATCCGCTGCCCAGGCATCCAGATACAGCTGGTCGCGCGCGGTCAGGTGCGCGCGCTGGCTGACTGCCTTCTGGTACAGCGCCGCGGCCTGCTCCAGGTTGCCCTTGGCATGCTGGATGTTCATCTGCCCGACGTAGGCGAAGGCGAAGGCAGGATCCAGCCGGGTCGCTTGCTCGAAGAACATCAGCGCATCGTCATAGCGTGCCGCTGCGGTGGCATCAACCCCCTTGGCATAGGCATGCAGTGCATCAAGGTTGGAGGTGGCCACGGTAGGCAGCGGTCGCTGGTCAGCGCCGACGTCGCGCAGCGCTTCACCAAGGTCGGTGCGCAGCGCGGCAACCACGTGATCGGTCGAGGCCAGGATCGAGTCCAGCCCACGTCCATCGGCGTAGCGGGTGTAGACGGTCTGGCCCGTGCGGGGATCGACCACCTCCACACTGACTCGTACCTTGCCGTTGAGCTCCAGCACACTGGGGATCAGTACCGCACGCACCCCATCGCGCAACGCAACCTCGATGGCCAGCCTGCGGTCCAGCCTCGCCTGCGGAGGACGCTGCATCAGCTGCAGGGTGTCGCGAACCTTCAGCTCGCTGAGGATGTTGACGAAACGCGACTGCCCCAGGCTGATGTACAGCGCCTGCTCCAGGCTGCTGTCCAGCTGCGGATAAGCCGTGGCGTTGTGCACCGCCGCCACGATCACCCAGTCGCGTTCGGCGAAGGCGATGGCCGGTGCTGGCCGCAGCAGTGTCCACAGCAGCACGCACAGCGCCATCGCCAGCGCCACTTCCGTCACCAGTGCCGCGGGGCGCTGCCACAGCGGGAGATCGCGCCATGCCTTCTCGCCGGAACGTGGCCGACGCAGCGGCGCGCTGCCGCGCAGGCCGACTTCGAAGACTTCCTGGCGTTCACTGATGCCTTTGAAACGCCACCGCCCGTGGTCCTTCCAACGCAGTTCGTCGGCGGCCCAAGGCAACTCACTGCTGGCCCGGCGCGCCATCTCCTCGGCCGTGGACGAGAGCAGCACCTGGCCCGGCCAGGCCAGCTGCATCAGGCGAGCGGCCATCGGCTTGGCCAGACCTTCCACTTCCACCGGCTTGGCGCCATGCGCCATCGCCTCGGCGCTGTTGTTCCACAGCAGCACGTCGCCGACATGCAGCCCGGCCCGCGCCCGCAGTACGATGCCGCGCTCACGGCCGAGCGAATCCACGGCACTCTGGTAGGCCAGTGCGAATCCAACACCATCGATGGTGCGCTCGAACAGCATGAACAGCCCATCGGAACGATCAATCAACTGCCCGTTCCAGCGCTGCTGCAACCCCAGTACCAGGCGATCGTGCTGCTGGAACAGTTCGGCTGCGGCGATGTCGCCGATGCTTTCGACCAGCTGCAGCGAATCGCACAGGTCAGTGAACAGCAGCGCCCGTAACAGAGGGCTCTGCAGTGGCGTAGGTTCCTGCGGAATGTCCATTGCCACCTCCTGTGGTCATTGTCCGTGGTCGGGATCTGGATCAGGACCCCAGCGCAGGCAGTTCCCGCCCGCGCGCTTGGCGCGGTACAGCGCGCGATCGGCACACGCATACCATTCGCTCCAGCCCGCCTCCGGCTGCAGCAGACAGGCACCGATACTGACCAGGCTCACGTGTGGCGTAGCGTGATTGCGCTCGATCAGGCCGTGTACGGCAGCCAGGATGAACTCCGCCGCATGCTGCACAAGGTCATGATTACCGCGGCGCAGCAGCAGGCAGAACTCATCGCCGCCCAAGCGGCATGCAAGATCGTGCTCCCCGGCCATCGAACGCAGGATGTTGCCCATGCTCTGCAGCACGCGGTCTCCGGCCTGGTGCCCATGCCGATCGTTGATCTGCTTGAAACGGTCACAATCGATCAACAGCAATGCCTGTGGCTGGTCGTCCTGCTGCGCACGGCATTCCTGCAGATACAGCGTCAATCCACGCCGGTTGTGCAGACCGGTCAGCTCATCGGTGCGCACCAGCTCACGGGTATGGGTCAGCTGGTGGGTGGTGATGTAAAGATTGTCGAGTGCGGTTTCCAGATCATGGTTGCGTCGACGCAACTGGCTGATCAGGGCCTGCTCATTGGTCAGCACGCGCATGATCGTGCGCCGCAGGAAGTGCGAAACCAGCCCGGGATCGATGTCGACCAGTTGCTGGAAATCAGTCGGGCCCAGCTCCAGTACCTCGCAATCGAACAGCGCGCGCGCTCCGGCACTGCGCAGGTGATCACCGACCAACAGGCCTAGCTCTCCGAAGAACTCACGCTGACCCAACGTCTTGATCACCAGGTCTTCGCCGAAATCCAGTTCGATCTGACCCTCGAGGATCACATACATCCGCTCGCCGCGGTGCCCGCGCTGGAAAATCCACTGTCCGGCATGGAACTTGCATCGGCGGGCGAATTTCGCGAACAATTCGACCTCAGCTTCCGAAAGCAACGCATGCACGACCTCGGCCATCGCCACTTGAGCGATACCTGTCGTTGCGTCAACGTTCTCGGCCGCACCCCTGCCGGTCATTCCCTGCACCTGCCGCCAGCGTCCCCTGGTGAGCCGCGGAGCATAGCACCGCTTTAAACTGTGCGCCCTATCTCATTTTTAATGCCCCGGCGATCTTGCCTGATGTGAAGATGCGTGATGCCGTTCTGGTCATGGGTGTCCGCGCAAAAGTCCTGCCGGATCAATCCGATGGCGGTCTTCACGAGGGTTCGGCCAAGTTGCCGGCAGGCAGGGTGCGCCTGATTGACGCTGCCTGCTTCCGACGCGATTGCATCGATACAACAACGCCGGCAGGTCCCCCGACCGGCCGGCGTTGTCTGGCCCTTCCCTGGCCACCCTGATCGGATTCCGAAGCTTCGGTAGCGCCGGCCGCTGGCCGGCTTCCCTGTGGTGCCCGAAGGATCGCGTGGTTGCCGGCCAGCGGCCGGCACTACCGCATCACGCCGCGCGTTCGCTGCGCCCGCCGTGGAACTGCTCTTCCTCGGTGGAGCCGGTCAGCGCAGTGGTCGACGACTGGCCCTGCTGGATCGCCTGGGTCACGGCATCGAAGTAGCCGGTGCCGACCTCGCGCTGGTGCTTGACCGCGGTGAAGCCGCGCTCTGCCGCCTCGAACTCGGCTTCCTGCAACTCGACGAACGCGCTCATCTGGCGGCGCGCGTAGCCGTGGGCCAGATTGAACATGCCGTAGTTCAGCGCATGGAAGCCGGCCAGGGTGATGAACTGGAACTTGTAGCCGTAGCTGCCCAGCTCCTTCTGGAACTTGGCGATCGTGGCGTCGTCCAGGTTCTTCTTCCAGTTGAAGCTGGGCGAGCAGTTGTAGGCCAGCAGCTTGCCCGGGAACTTGGCATGGATCGCCTCGGCGAACTTGCGTGCGAACTCCAGGTCCGGCTTGCCGGTCTCGCACCACACCAGGTCGGCGTAGGGCGCATAGGCCAGGCCACGGCTGATCGCCTGGTTCAGGCCGTTGCGGGTCTTGTAGAAGCCTTCCACCGTGCGCTCGCCGGTGGCGAACGGCTTGTCATTGCCATCGATGTCGCTGGTCAGCAGATCCGCGGCTTCGGCATCGGTACGTGCCACCAGCAGGGTCGGCACGCCCAGCACGTCGGCGGCCAGCCGCGCAGCGTTGAGCTTCTCGATCGCCTCGCGGGTCGGCACCAGCACCTTGCCGCCCATGTGGCCGCACTTCTTCACCGAGGCCAGCTGGTCTTCGAAATGCACGCCGGCGGCACCGGCCTCGATCATCGCCTTCATCAGTTCGAACGCATTGAGCACGCCGCCGAAACCGGCTTCCGCATCGGCCACGATCGGCTGCAGGAAATCGATGTCGTCCTTGCCTTCGGCGTGATGCAGCTGGTCGGCGCGCAGCAGCGTGTTGTTGATGCGCTTGACCACCGCCGGCACCGAATCGGCCGGGTACAGCGACTGGTCCGGGTACATCTGCCCAGCCAGGTTGGCGTCGGCCGCCACCTGCCAACCGGACAGGTAGATCGCCTTCAGGCCCGCCTTGACCTGCTGCATGGCCTGGTTGCCGGTCAATGCACCGAGCGCGTTGACGAACTCGCGCTCATGCAGCGACGCCCACAGCTTCTCTGCGCCCAGGCGGGCCAGCGAATGCTCGATGTGGACGGTGCCGCGCAGGCGCACCACGTCGGCGGCGCTGTAGTTGCGCTGGATGCCTTCCCAACGCGGGTTGGTATCCCAGTCGTGCTGGATCTGTTCGGCAGTGGGCAGCTTGCTCATGTCTTTCTCCAGTTCGGTTCGTGCGTGCAGCGGGGAGGGAAACGGCGGAATTGCGGGCAGTCGGTCAGTCGATGCGCGCGTAGGCCGGCAGGGTCAGGAAATCGGTCAGTTCGTCGCTGCGGCTCAGTTCGCCGAGCAGGGCGATGGCCTCGCCGATGCGTGTGCCACCGGGCAGCGCGGCGGTATCGCCGAGCCGTGCCGGCAGCTGCGAGAGGGTGGAATCCAGCAACGCCAGATCGATCGCAGTGCCATCGTCCAGCTGCTGGCCCGGCGTATGCAGCCACTGCCACAGCTGGCTGCGGCTGATCTCCGCGGTGGCCGCGTCCTCCATCAGGTGGTGGATCGGCACGCAGCCGTTGCCATCCAGCCATGCCGCCAGATAGCGCACGCAGACTTCCACGTTGCCTTCGAAGCCGGCGCGGGTGATGGTGCCGGGCGGCCGTGCGATCAGTTCGTCGCGGCCCACGCGCACATCCTGGCGCAGCACGCTGTGCTGGTTCGCACCGGGCATGTGTTCGTCGAAGATCGCCATCGCCACCGGAATCAGCGCCGGGTGCGCCACCCAGGTACCGTCGTGGCCGGCAGTGACCTCGCGCAGCTTGTCAGCGCGCACGCGGGCCATCGCCTGCTCGTTGGCAGCGGCATCGTTGTTGATCGGAATCTGCGCGGCCATGCCGCCCATCGCATGCGCACCGCGGCGGTGGCAGGTCTGGATCAGCAGCTCCGAATACGCCTTCAGGAACGGCTGGGTCATGGTCACCTGGCCGCGTTCGGGCAACACGCGGTCGGCGTGGCGGCGGAAGGTCTTCAGGTACGAAAAGATGTAGTCCCAGCGCCCGCAGTTCAGGCCGACGATGCGGTCACGCAGCGCGTGCAGGATCTCGTCCATCTCGAACACCGCCGGCAGCGTTTCGATCAGCACGGTCACCTTGATCTGGCCGTGCGGCAGGCCGAGCATGCCCTCGATGTGCGACAGCGCGGATTCCCACAGCGCTGCCTCTTCCATGCTCTGCAGCTTGGGCAGGTAGAAGTACGGGCCGCGGTCCTTCGCCTGCAGGGTGCGGGCGTTGTGGAAGGCGAACACCGCCGCGTCGAACAGGCCACCGGCGATGAACTGGCCATCGATGCGCACGTGCTTCTCGTCCAGGTGCCAGCCGCGCGGGCGCACGATCAGCACCGCCTGCTCGTCGTAGGGGCGCAGGGCGTAGTGCTTTCCATTGGGTGCGGTGTATTCGAGATCGCCACGCACCGCGGCGGCCAGCGACTGCTGGCCGGCCAGCAGGTTGCGCCAGGTCGGCGAGGTCGAATCCTCGAAGTCGGCCATGAACACCTTGGCGCCGGAGTTCAGCGCATTGATGACCATCTTCGGGTCGGTCGGGCCGGTGATCTCGACGCGGCGGTCCTGCAGCGCGGTCGGCAGCGGCGCAACGCGCCAGTCGCCGCTGCGGATCGCGGTGGTGTCTCCGCGGAAGTCCGGCAGGCCGCCCTGGTCGAAGAATGCCTGGCGCTCGCGGCGTGCCTGCAGCCGTGCCTGCCGGCCCGGTTCCACCGCACGGTGCAGCGACACCAGCAGGGCCAGCAGCGGCGCCGGCAGCAGGGTGTCCTGGCCGGCCACGCGGGTCGCCAGGGCGATGCCGGGGGTGGCCTTGCTGGCGGGGGTGGGAACAGCGGAAGCGACGGCGGACATGGGGCGACTCCAGCAGTGGGGGAACGCCTCCACGGTGCCGCCGGGGCCGAGTATTTGGCAAAACAGTTTTTGCAATGTTCTACATAAATTGTGCTAATACTTGTGACGCGATGACCACACGCCCCCCGCCAAGTCCGCGTTTTTCCTACAAATCCGACCGGCTGAAGCCATTGCGCGCGTTCTGCCAGACCGTGCGCCTGGGCTCGGTCTCACGGGCGGCTGAGGCACTTTTCGTCAGCCAGCCGGCCATCAGCCTGCAGCTGCAGGCGCTGGAGCGTGAACTGGGGGTGCCGTTGTTCGAGCGCAGCGGGCGCCGCCTGGTGCCCAGCCGCGAGGGCCAGCTGCTGTACGAAATGGCACAGCCGCTGGTGGAGAACCTGGACGGGCTGGAGGCGCGGTTCCGCGACAAGGTGCGCGGCCTGGACGCGGGCGAGCTGAACATCGCCGCCAACAGCTCGACCATCCTCTACCTGCTGCCGAAGATCGTCGAACGCTTCCGCCTGCATCATCCGGACGTGCGCCTGACCCTGCACAACGCGATCAGCGCCGATGGCACCGACCTGCTGCGCGAGGACGCCGCCGACCTGGCGATCGGTTCGATGACAGACGTGCCGGCCGACCTCAGCTACGCCCCGGCCTACCGCTTCGAGCAGGTGCTGATCGCGCCGCACGACCATCCGCTGGCCAGTGGCGGCGAGCTGGAACTGGCCGACATCGCGCGCTATCCGCTGGTGCTGCCGCCGAAGCGGCAGATCACCTACCGCCTGGTGGACCAGGTCTTCCAGCGCCACCGCATCGCCTACACCGTGGCGCTGGAGGTGGGCGGCTGGGAGGTGATCAAGCAGTACGTGGCGATGGGCATGGGTATTTCCATCGTGCCGGCGCTGTGCCTGAACGAGGCCGACCGCGAGCGGCTGGCGGCGCGGTCGATGAAGCGCTGGTTCCCGGAACGCAGTTACGGGGTGATCGTGCGGCGTGGCAAGGCGCTGTCGGCGCAGGCGCGGGCGTTTGTGGAGCTGATCCAGCCGGAGTTGTTCAGTCCGCGCGACTACGACCAGAGCGGGCATTCCGAGCGGTGAGGGTTGTTCGGCAGGGCTGCGCCCTGCACCTGCCGAATCAACGTCAACGTCAACGTCAACGTCAAAAGCGGGCATTCCGTGGGATGGCGGGGTGGATCCGGTTGCGGGGGACGCTGCAAGTACGTCCATGTAAGCTCGGTCGCCGCATCCATGCGGCTCACGCCCCCGCAACCGGACCCACCCCGCCTTCGACAGTTGGCCGCGATCTGTCGGGGTCGGATCCCGTTGCTGCGCAACGGGCTCTGACCCCATTTCCGGCTGGCGATGAATAAACTGGCCCCATGTCCATCGAACTCCGCCATCTGCGTTACTTCCTTGCCGTTGCCGATACGCTGCACTTCGGACAGGCGGCGGAGCGGCTGGGTATGTCGCAGCCGCCGCTCAGCCAGCAGATCCGCCAGCTGGAAGATCTGATCGGTGCGCGCCTGTTCGTGCGCAGCCATCGTCGTGTGCAGCTGACGCCTGCCGGTGAGCTGCTGCAGGAACGTGCACGCGCCATCGTGCAGCAGGTGGAAACGGCGGTGGACGAGGTGCAGCGCGCGCAGCGCGGTGAGCAGGGTGAGCTGCGCATCGGATTGACCCGCGCCACGCCGCTGTCGCCGCAGATTCCGCGTTCAATCCTGCAGTACCGCCAACGCTATCCGCAGGTGCGGCTGCAGCTGAGCGAGATGAACACCCTGCAGCAGATCGATGCACTGCTCGATGGCAGCCTGGACGTGGGCATCATCCGCAAGCGCGCGTTGCCGCCGGAGCTGGTGGCGCACAGCCTGTTCGTCGATCCGTTGGCGTTGATCGTGCATGCCGATCACCCTGCCCTGCGCAGACTGTCGAAACAGGGCACGCTGTCGCTGCGCGACTTCGCGCAGGAGCCGTTCGTAGCGTTCCGGCGCAGTGCCGGTGCGGGCATCCATGACCACATGATCGCGTTGTGTGCGGCTGCCGGGTTCACTCCGCGCATCGTGCAGGAAGCCGGTGAGGCATCGACATTGATCAGTCTTGCGGCTGCCGGTCTCGGTGCGGCGATCCTGCCGTCGTCCTGCGACCACATCCGGGTGGAAGGCGCGCGCTTCGTAGCGCTGGCCGATGCCGGTGCGCATTCGGAAGTGCAGCTGGCCTGGCGCCGCGAGGGTGTGATGCCGCTTATCCGCAACTTCGCCGGGCTGTTGCGTGAGGCGTTCGCGGAAGGGTGAGGTGCAACCCACCCGGTAGCGGCCAACCTTGGTTGGCCCACAGCCACGGCGCCGACCAAGGTCGGCATCTACCAGAGCAGGTTCACGCCGTCACCGGCTGAGGGGCGCGCTGCTGCAGCGCCCAGACGATGCCACCGCCGATCAGGGTCAGCACGGCGGCGAACAGGCACACGCCCAGCCAGTCCCACGCTGCATAGGCCAGGCCACCCACACCACCGAGCACGCTCGAACCCAGGTAGTAGGCGAACAGGTACAGCGCCGAGGCTTCGGCGCGCATCGCGCCGGCGCGGCTGCCGACCCAGCTGCTGGCCACGGAGTGACCGCCGAAGAAGCCGAACGTCACCAGCGCGATACCGAGTGCCATCGTGCTCAGCCACGGCATCGCCAAGAGCGCGATGCCGGCACCAATCAGTGCGAACGAGATCGACAGGATGCGCCCGCGCCCGTAACGCGTCGCCTGCTGGCCCATCCACGCCGAACTGAAGGTGCCCACCAGGTACACGCTGAAGATCAGCCCCACCACGGTCTGGCTGAGGTGGTACGGCGGCGCCAGCAGGTGATACCCGAGGTAGTTGTAGAGGGTGACGAACACGCCCATCAGCACGAACGAGGTAGCGAACAGCCACGGCAGCCCCGGGTCGGCGAACAGCGTGCGCCAGCGCGACGGCAATTGGCGCAGGCCATCGCGGCGCGGGTGGAAGTGGCGCGACGGCGGCAGCTGCAGCCACAGCAGCACGGTACTGGCGATGGCGATGATCGAGACGACGCCGATGCCCCAGCGCCAGCCCCAGTGGTCGGCGATGATGCCGGCCAGCAGGCGCCCGCTCATGCCACCGATGGCGTTGCCGCCGATGTACAGGCCCATCGCCAGGCCCAGCGCGCGGCTGTCCATTTCCTCGACAAGGTAGGTCATCGCCACCGCAGGCACGCCGCTCAGCGCCAGGCCGAGCAGCGTGCGCAGCACCAGCAGCGTGGTCCAGTCATCCACCAGCGCCGTGCACAGCGACAGCGTGGCCGAGGCCAGCAGCGCGGCGATCATCATCGGGCGACGGCCAACCGCGTCGGAGAGCAGGCCGGCCAGCAGCATCGCCACCGCCAGCGTGCCGGTGGTCAACGACAACGACATCGCGCTGCCGGCGGCGGACACGCCGAAGTGACGGCTGAACTCCGGCAGCAGCGGCTGCACGGTGTACAGCAGGCCGAAGGTGGAAAAGCCGGCCAGGAACAGCGCCAGCGCGGTGCGGCGGAAGGCTGGCGTGCCCTGCTGGATGCGGGTCTCGGCGATGGGATCGACAGTGGGGGGGCGGCGTTCGACGGCCGCCGCGGTTTCGCCAGTCATGGGATCGATGGGCCGGTGGGGCGGCCAAGCGTGGGAGGGAACGGGCCTCAGACTAGGCCCGTCGATCCAGTCGATCCATAACCTGGTAGGTCAGGATTGATACATAAGAAGTATCAATTCAGCTTACAGACGCTGCCACTCGAAACCGTCGCCACGACGGTAGTACACCGCCACGGCGCGGCCGTAGAGCTTGTCGGCGTCAACGAAGCCGAAGAAGCGACCGTCGAAGCTGTTGCCGCGGTGGTCACCCAGCACCAGCACCTTGCCGTCCGGCACCACCAGGTCAGCGATGTCCGGGCCGCCGCCCATGTCCAGGTCGAGGCTGGCATGGCGGTCGCCGAAGGCTTCCACGTCCTGCAGGTCGGCGATCTGCAGCGGCTGGCCGTTGATGCTCAGATGGCCCTCGCGCATCTGCACATGGTCACCGGCCACCGCCGCCACGCGCTTGATCAGGCGGGTGCCGTCGGCCGGTGAATCGAACACCGCCACTTCACCGCGCTGCGGAACACCGGTGGGCATCAGTTCCTTGCCGGTGAACGGCAGGCGCAGGCCATAGGCGCGCATGTCCACCACCACCCGGTCGCCGGGCTGCAGGGTCGGCTGCATCGAGCCGCTGGGCACCACGTAGTGGTTGGCGAGGGTATCGCGGGCGGCGGCGAGCAGGCCGAGCATCACCAGCAGCGGCAATGCTTCCTTCTTCAGCCAGGCCAGCGCGCGTTCGGAAAAGGGAGGGCGGGCAACAGCATCCATGACAGGCTCCGGGTGGTTGGTAGCGGTATCAGACCACACGCAGGCGCCGCAGGTTCCCGGTAGCGCCGGACACGGGTTACGCAGGTTTTACGCCCCGGCCCGGCAGCGGGCATCGCACCTTTACGGGCAGCACGCGCATCGTGTGCCCACCGCGCCACAGGGCGCATTCCGCAAGGTGTTGTATGACCCTCCTGGTGATCCGCCACGCGTCTTCGTCGGCGCCGCGCCCGCAGCTGCCGGCGCAGCTGGCCGGCCATCGCGTGCTGTGCAGCGACTGCGCCAGCCTGTCTGAAGTGCGCCAGTGCCTGTGCCAGCCGCAGGCGCGCTCGGCCGACTGGGTGCTGCTGGATGTCGGCGTGGCCGACGAGGCGCAATGGCAGGCCGAGGGGGGCGCGCTGCAGGCGGCGCTGGAACGGTTGCCGGCGCAGTACATCGAGCTGCAGGCCCCCAGCGAGCCCGGCTTGGATGCACGCCTGCGCCTGCAGCATGGCCCCGCCGCGGTGGTGGTGGACCAGCGCAGCCAGCAGGCCGGGTATCCATTGTCGCTGGCCATTGTCGGCCGCCGTCTGGCACAGGAGGGCTGAGCCATGTCGATCTTCATCATCCGTGGCCCGGAAGCGGCCGGTGCCCTGATCCGCACCGCGATGCCGCTGCCGGCACCGGTCCTGAAGTCACTGGTGCATCGCGCGATCGACGCCGGTACCAGCGTGGCGATCCGTGCCTGTGGTTCGGAACAGGAACTGCTGGACGCCCTGCGCGTGGCCGACCACAGCCGCGGCGAGGTGACCCTGCTTGACCCGGGTGCATGTGCCAACAGCCTGCGCCTGCAGCGCCTGCTGCCCTACCTGCACAACGCCTATGTGGAAGTGCATGACGACGGTGCAGTGGCCGAGCCGTGCCTGCCGGCGGGTGTCGGTCAGCGGCTGGGCATCGCTGCTGGGTATGGCGCGCAGAGTTATGTGCTGGCGCTGGATATCGCGCTGGATCACCTGGGCCTGGCCGAGCAGGCGAACCGGGTGCACGTGGGGACGTAAGCCGCTTGTGTAGAGTCGAGCTTGCTCGACTGGCTTTTCGTGGAAAGACCGTCGAGCAAGCTCGACGCTACACAAAGAAAAACGGCGGGGTTGCCCCCGCCGTTTTCGCTTTCTTATTTCAGCCCGCGGAACTTCAGCAGCGGTTCCACCGACGGGTCCTTGCCGCGGAAATCGCGGTACAGGGTCGACAGCTCCACGCTGTTGCCGCGCGAGAGGATCTTGTCGCGGAACTCCTGGCCGTTGGCCGCGGTCAGGCCACCGTGTTCGGTGAACCACTGGTAGGCGTCATGGTCCAGCACTTCGGCCCAGAAGTAGGCGTAGTAACCGGCCGAGTAACCACCACCCCAGATGTGGTCGAAGTAGGTGGTGCGGTAACGCGGCGGCACCTGCGGCAGGTCGACCTTGAACTTCTTCAGCGCACTGGCTTCAAAGGCGCCGACATCCTGCAGCGGCGCATCGGCCTTCTGCGTGTGCCAGGCCAGGTCGAGCAGTGCGGCCGACAGGTACTCGGTGGTCGCGTAGCCCTGGTTGAAGCTGCGTGCCTTGAGGATCTTGTCGACCAGTTCCTGCGGCATCGCCTCGCCGGTCTTGTAGTGCTTGGCGTAGTTGGCGAACACCTTCGGATCCAGTGCCCAGTGCTCGTTGAACTGCGACGGGAACTCGACGAAGTCGCGCGAGGTGGCGGTGCCCGCGATCGACGGGTACTTCACGTTCGAGAACATGCCGTGCAGCGCATGGCCGAACTCATGGAACATGGTGGTGACGTCGTCGAAGCTGATCAGCGCAGGCTGGCCGGCGGCCGGCTTGGTGAAGTTGCAGACGTTGTAGACCACCGGCTTGGCACCGGTCAGGCCGTCCTGCTCGACGAACACGTCCATCCAGGCACCGCCGGACTTGCTGTCACGCTTGAAGTAGTCGGTGTAGAACAGGGCCAGCGAGGTGCCGTCCTTGTCGAACACTTCATACACCTTCATGTCCGGGTTGTAGGTCGGAATGTCGGTACGCGGCTTGAAGGTGATGCCGTACAGCTGGGTGGCGGCGTAGAAGACGCCGTTCTGCAGCACGTTGTCCAGTTCGAAGTACGGCTTGATCTGCGACTCGTCCAGATCGTACTTGGCCTTGCGCACCTGCTCGGCGTAGAAGTCCCAGTCCGAGGCAGCGACCTGGAAACCACCCTTCTGCGCGTCGATCACCTTCTGGATCTCGCCGGCCTCGGCGCGCGCCTTGGCGGTGGCGGCCGGCACGGTGTCGGTCAGCAGCTTGAGCGCGGCGGCCGGGGTCTTGGCCATCTGGTCGCCCAGCTGGTAGTCGGCGAAGGTGTCAAAGCCGAGCAGCTTGGCCTTCTGCGCACGCAGCTGGGCCAGGCGCTGCACGGTCTGCCGGGTGTCGTTGGCATCGCCACGCTCGGCGCGGGTTTCCGAGGCCTTCAGCACGGCGGCACGCTGGTCGCGGTCGCTCAGCGAGCCGAGCACCGGCTGCTGGGTGGTGTTCTGCAGCGGCAGCAGGAATTTGCCATCCAGCTTGCGATCCTTGGCTGCATTGGCGGCATTGTTGATCGCATTCTCGTCCAGGCCGGCCAGCTTGGCCTTGTCGTCGACGACAACGGCCGCAGCGGCGGTGGCCGCCACCAGGCGGGTGTGGAACTGGGTGGAAAGGGTGGTCTCTTCCACGTTGAGCTTGCGCAGGGTGGCCTTGTCGGCGTCGGACAGCTGCGCACCGGCGCGCACCAGACCGTCGTAGTAGTGCTCGACCAGGCGCTTCTGCACCGGGTCCAGCTCCAGCGTGTCACGCTGGTCGTACAGCGACTTCACGCGCGCGAACAGCTTCGGATCGAGGTTGATCTCGTCCTGGTGCGCGGCGAGCTTCGGCGCCACTTCTTCCTGGATCTTCTGGCGCGCATCGTTGGTATCGGCCTGGACCAGGCCGAAGAAGATGCGCGACACGCGATTCAGCGTCTCGCCGCTGCGCTCCATCGCCACGATGGTGTTGTCGAAAGTGGCCGGCTCGCTGCTGTCAGCGATCTTGCGCACGTCGGCCAGGTGCTGGCGCATGCCTTCTTCGAAGGCCGGCAGGTAGTCGCTGTCCTTGATCTTGTCGAACTGCGGCGCCTGGAACGGCAGCGTGCTGGCGCTCAGCAGCGGATTGGTGGAGGCTTCGGCCGGCTGCTGGGCCGGGGCTTTCTGGGCATCGGACACGGGGGTGGACTCCTTGCCGGAACAGGCCGCCAGCGCCAGGCTGATGGCGGCGGCCAGGACTACGGTACGCGACATGTAAAACACTCCTTGGGCAGACGGTACGGGATACCAGCCCTCCACCCTACTCCTGTCGCGCTCGCCCGGCATGTGCCGGACGTGGCGTCTATGCGGCGGCCTGCGGCCGGCTCAGACCGTACCGCGGGTCTTGCCGATCCAGGGCCGGTAGAACTCGCGGATGGCGGCCATGTCGGCGGCGTCATCGCCGGTCGGCGTGAACAGCGGGCCGATGCCGATGGTCTTCTCCGGGTAGTGGAAATACGCGGCCAGGATCGGCACGTCGGCCATCCGCGCGATCTTCAGGAAGCCGGCCTTCCAGTCCTTCACGGCCTTGCGGGTGCCCTCGGGCGTGATGGCGAACCACATCTTCTCGTTGTTGCGCAGCAGGTCCACGGCCTGGCCGACGGTGCCCTGCGGCGAGCTGCGGTCCAGCGGGATCACACCCAGCTTGTGCAGCAGCGGGCCGAGCGGCCACCAGAACAGCGAGGCCTTGCCCAGCACCTTCACCTTCATGCCCAGCGCGATCTTCGCGGCCATGCCCCACAGGCCATCCCAGTTGGACGAATGCGGGGCGATGATGAAGACCAGCCTGGGGATGTCAGGCAGGGTACCGGTCACCTTCCAGCCGCCCATGCGCAGGGTGCAGCGCGCCAGCCAGCGCAGGAAGGCGTTGGGTTTGACCTGCGGCATCTGCGGCGGCACGGCCGGCAGCAACGAAGTCGGGTTGTTCAAGCAATCACTCCCAGTCACGTGATGAGCGCCCGCGCTTGATCTGCGCGCGCCCGCGTTTGGCGTCCAGACGACGCAGTTTCGACCCGAGGGTCGGCTTGGTGGCCTTGCGCGGCTTGGGCACGCTCAGCCCGGCCTGGATGAAGGCCGCCAGCCGATCGCGCGCATCCTCGCGATTGCGATCCTGGGTCCGGAAACGTTGCGCGTCGATGACCAGCACGCCTTCGCCGGTCATGCGCCGGTCACGCCGCGCCAGCAGGCGCGCGCGCAACGGTTCGGGCAACGAGGGCGAGTTGGCCACATCGAAACGTAGTTCCACCGCGGTGGAGACTTTATTGACGTTCTGGCCACCGGCGCCACTGGCACGCACGAACCGCTCGACGATCTCGCCGTCGGGGATTTCAAGCTGCGCGCTGATGGTGACCGGTCCACTGCCCATCCGCGCATTGTAGCGGCAGCCACGTGCCGGAGTGCGGCATCGCGCCCCGTATGCCGCCGATCAGGTACCGAACACGCCGCCTTCGCCTTGGCTGCGGGTATGCTGGCCGTCCCATGTACTGCAGGAAGCCCGCATGACCCGCACCGCACCCGCCCTGCCGTCCCTGCTGCGCCGCGCCGCCCTGCTGCTGGCGCTGGCCGTGGCGAGCGTTCCGGCCCTGGCCGCGCCGCCGACCGATGGCGACATCAACCGCCTGCTGTCGGCGTCACGTGCGCAGAGCATGATCGACACCATGCTGCCGCAGATCGAGGCGATGCAGCAGCAGCAGTTCCAGCAGGTAGCCGCACAGCGCCAGCTCAATACCCAGCAGCAGGAACAGCTGAAGCGGATCCAGGCACGGACCAGCCAGACCCTGCGCCAGGCCCTGTCCTGGCAGCAGCTGCGGCCGATGTACGTGGACCTGTACAAAAAGACCTTCAGCAAGGAAGACGTGCTGGCGATGGCCGAGTTCTACGAGAGCGCGGCCGGCCAGAGCCTGCTGGACAAGACCCCGGCGCTGATGCAGAACGTGATGGTGGCAATCCAGGCGCGCATGCAGCCGCTGTTCGCGGACCTGCAGAAGGATCTGGAAGCGATCGTCAACGAGCCGGAAAAGAAATGAGGTAGTGCCGGCCGCTGGCCGGCTCCCCATTACATCTGGAATCGCGCAGATGCCGGCCAGCGGCCGGCACTACCGTCAATCGGTATCCACCTGCCAGCCGAACAGGTCCAGCGCCTTCTGGAACCCGCCGTCCAACGGCGCACGCACGTCCACCGTGCCACCGTCCGGATGCGGGAAGCGCAGGCGCTCGGCGTGCAGCAGCATGCGGTGCACGCCCTGCATGCGGAAGATGCGGTTGTGGCGGCCATCGCCGTGGCTGGTGTCGCCGATCATGTGATGCGAGAGGTGCTTGAGGTGCCGGCGGATCTGCCGGAAGCGTCCGGTCTGCGGCTGGCAGCGCAGCAGTGCGTAGCGCGAGCTGGTGAATTCACCGACCGGCACCGACAGCTCGCCGGTGGCCAGGCGCTGGAAGTCGGTGATCGCCGGCTTTTTCACCGGCTTGCCCGGGCCGCCGTCCAGATCATGATCGACCTGCCAGGTGAGCTCGGCCGGCCAGCCCCGGCAGACCGTCAGGTAGTCCTTCAGCACTTCGCCGCCCATCAGGGCCTTGCCCAGCGCACTGGCGGTATCGCGGTCGAAGGCCAGCAGCAGGCAGCCACTGGTGGCCCGGTCCAGGCGATGCACGAGGAAGATCGGGCGGCCCAGCTGCTCGCGCAGGCGGTCGGCCAGGAAGTCGTCTTCGCCACGGGCCAGCTTGCTGTCGTGGACCATCAGCCCGGCAGGCTTGTTGACCACGGCCAGGCGCTCATCCAGGTGCAGCAGCTGCAGGGGCGCGGTGTCGGTCTCGACCGCGGCGAGGGTATCGGGTTCGGTGCTCACGGCAGGATTATCGGGGCTGGGCACTGAATGGGGTAGAGCCGGCCGCTGGCCGGCTGTCTCCGGGCAGTCGGATGGCTGCGGTTGCCGACCAGCGGCCGGCAACCGCGTGCCAACCAAGGTTGGCACCTACCTGTAGAGCGGTCAGGCGCTGCGCACGGCCAGCAGCTCGCCATTGCCCACCGGCACCAGGCTGGTGCTGAAGTCCGGATCAGCGTCCAGCAGCGCACGCAGCGGCTCCATCTGTCCTGCATGCGAAGTGGCGTTGTCCACCACCAGCAGGCCACCGGGACGCAGCACGCGGCGCAGCTGCGGCCACCAGCCGGCGTACTGCCCGCGGTCCGAATCGAGGAACAGCAGGTCGATGCAGGCATCGGCGGCCTGCGCCAGCCAGAGCCCGGCATCGCCATGGACCAGGCTGATGCGATCACCCAGGCCACTCCGTGCAAACGTGGCTCGCGCCATCGCCACCTTGTCGTCGGCGTACTCCAGCGTGGTCACGTGGCCGTCGATGGCTGTGGCTGCCTCGGCCAGCCACAGCGTGGAATAGCCGTTGGAAGTACCGATTTCCAGCACCCGGCGAGCGTTGCCGAAGCGCACCAGCACCGACAGGAATTCACCGGTGTCGGGCGTGATGTTGAGCATGCGTCGGCCGCGCTCGCTTTCGCGTGCGTCGTTGTCGGCGCCGAAGCGGATCAGTTCGTCCTTGAGTGCCTGCAGCATGGGGCCTACTTCCACCACGCGCGCAGCAGCGCCACTGCGCCGAGCGCACCGGACAGCCAGCTCCACGCCGGCACGTCGCCCCAGTACCAGCCCGGCGGCTGCAGCACATACATCAGTGCAGCGATGGCCAGCAGGCCGACACCGGTGATCGCGCCGACCGCATGCTTCTGCAGGCGCTGCACGCTGGCATCCAGTGCGGCCAGGTCGCGCGAACGCATCGACAGTTCGTGGCGGCCTTCCACCTGCTGGGTCAGCCAGGCGTGCACCAGGCGCGGCATGTCCGGCGCATGGGTCATGATTTCCGGTAGGCGCTTGCCGATCTCGCGTACCACCCGGCGCGGGCTGTAACGCTCGCGCAGGATCTTCGCCAGCACCGGCTTGGCCACCGCCCAGATGTCGATCTGCGGGTCGAGCTGGCGGCCGACGCCTTCGATGTTCAGCAGGGTCTTCTGCAGCAGGATCAGCTGCGGCTGCAGGGTCAGCTGGTAACGCTGGGCCACGCGGAACAGCTTCATCAGCACTTCGGCCAGCGAGATCTGCGACAGCGGCCGGGTGAAGTACGGCTCGCACACCGAACGCACGGCGGCCTCGAGGTCATCGATGCGCACGTTGTCCGGCATCCAGCGCGCCTGCACGTGCAGTTCGGCGATGCGGCGGTAATCGCGGTTGAAGATGGCCATGAAGTTCTCGGCCAGGTAGTACTGATCTTCCTGCGAGAGCTGGCCCATGATGCCGAAGTCCAGCGCGATGAAACGCGGGTTGGCGCGGCGCACCGGATCGGTGTCGACCCAGATGTTGCCGGCGTGCGCATCGGCGTGGAAGAAGTTGTCGCGGAACACCTGGGTGTAGAACACCCGCACGCCCTTGGCGGCCAGCGCCTTGCGGTCGATGCCGGCCTTGTCCAGTGCGGCGATGTCATCGGACGGGATGCCCCACACGCGTTCCAGGGTCAGTGCCCGCTCGGCGGTGTGGCTCCAGATCACTTCCGGCACGTACAGATCGTCGCTGTTTTCCCAGAAGCGGCGCAGCACGCTGGCATTGGCGCCTTCGCGCTGCAGGTCCAGCTCGGCAGCCAGGGTGTTCTCGACTTCGGCCACCACTTCGCGCGGGCGGATCTTGTCGGCGCGCGGGTGGGTGCGCTCGACCAGGGCAGCCAGCGAATTGAGCAACGCGATATCGGCGTCGATCTGCTTCTCGATGCCCGGGCGCAGCACCTTGACCACCACCTGGCGGCCATCGGCCAGCGTGGCTGCGTGCACCTGCGCGATCGAGGCCGAGGCCAGCGGTTCGGTATCGAAGCTGGCGAAGGCCTCGCTGACCGGCAGGCCCAGCGCTTCCTCGACGATGCGACGCGCGGTCTCACCATCGAACGGCTTGACCCGGTCCTGCAGCAGGGTCAGTTCATTGGCCACATCCGGCGGCACCAGGTCGCGGCGGGTGGACAGGATCTGGCCGAACTTGACGAAGATCGGGCCCAGATCCTGCAGCGCCAGACGCAGGCGTGCACCGCGCGACTGAGCGGCGATGTCGGCCGAGGCGCGCGGCACGAACGGCTTGGCCAGGCGCAGCCAGCGCTCGGCGGGAGTGCCCTGCAACAGGTCGTCGAGGCGGTAACGCAGGATCACCCGGCCGATGCGGCTGGCACGCAGCACGGCCTTCATGCGGCACCCCGCAGACGCTGCACGCGTGCACCGAGGCGTTCGACGTCGTCGCGCAGCACGTCCACATCGTCGTGGAAGGCATCCAGCTCGGCACGCGGCACCACGTCGCGCGATTCCTCGGTGATGAACTCGGCGGCGCTGTGGGCCAGGTCGATCGCGCCCTGGCGCGCATGCTGCAGGGCGCTGCGCAGGGTGTTGGCCACCTGCACGCCCAGCACGTCGCCGAACACGCTGACGAACGGTTGCTGCCAGTCAGGGTCGAAGCCCTTGGCCAGCTGCTGCAGGCGACGCGCCAGTTCGGCATCACCGGCCACGCGCACGCGACCCTTGCCGTTGTTGTCGCCGCGCCGTGCGTTGGCCAGCAGCGGCAGCTGCGCCAGCACGCCGGCCAGGCTGCTGCGCACGGCCAGGTCGGCTTCCTGCGCGTCCACCGGGCCGACCCGCAGTGCATCACCGTCGACGCTGATGCGCATGGCCAGCGACGGCGCTTCCAGGGTCAGGTCGATGTGCCGGCCGTCGAGGCTGGCCAGTGCATGGCGGGTATCCGGATCCAGCGCCAGCGCGCGGTTCAGGGCGATCTGCAGGGCGCGGCCAGCGACCGGCTTGAGGGACTTGAGCAGGGAGAGAGCCATGTGCGCATTCTACCTGCGTGGGTGGGGGGCTTGGGCCGGGCTGCCGCCCGGCACCCGCAGATGCAACAGCAACGGCAACGGCAACGGCAACAGCCGAAGCAACAGCGGGCATTCCGTGGGTAGGCGGGATGGGGCCGGTTGCGGGGGCCGCTGCAAGTACGTCCCTGTAAGCTCGGTCGCCGCATGCTCGTGTGCGCTGTCCTGCGCACACGGCAAGACCGGGGTTGGGCGTCCTGCCCAACCCGCCCGAGGCATGCCTCGGGCCCATGCGGCTCACGCCCCCGCAACCGGCCCCACCCCGCCTTCGACAGGTTCCTGCGATCTGTCAGGCTATCCGGGGTCGGATCCCGTTGCTGCGCAACGGGCTCTGACCCCCTATTGATGGGCCATGGAGGACGCTAGATCCACGCCATGCGTGGATGGATTTCTGGTTCATCTGTGCCTCACGCGGAGGGCCGATGAAGGTTCATGCTATGAGGCCACGCAACGCACAGGACATCGCAACACCATGGCACGGACCCGGGTCGGCATCATCTTCGGGGGCAAGTCCTCCGAGCACGAAGTTTCGCTGCAGTCGGCGAAGAACATCCTCGATGCGCTTGATCGCGAGCGCTTCGAGCCGGTGCTGGTCGGTATCGACAAGCAGGGCCAGTGGCATCTGAGCCAGCCGGACACCTTCCTGATCAATGCCGATGATCCGTCGCGCATCGCGCTGCATCGGTCCGGCACGTCGCTGGCGGTGCGCCCGGGTGCCGAGCAGGCGCAGCTGCAACCCTCCGATCCGGCCAGCGCGCTGGGCCAGATCGACGTCGTGCTGCCCATCGTGCATGGGCCGCTGGGCGAGGACGGTGCGCTGCAGGGCCTGCTGCGCATGGCCAACCTGCCCTTCGTCGGTTCGCCGGTGCTGGGTTCGGCGGTGGCGATGGACAAGGACGTGACCAAGCGCCTGCTGCGCGACGCCGGACTGAAGGTTGCACCGTGGCTGTGCATCCGTCGCCATCAGGCGGCGGCGGTCGATGTCGAGGCGGTGATCGCGCAGCTCGGCCTGCCGCTGTTCGTGAAGCCGGCCAACCAGGGTTCGTCGGTGGGTGTGAGCAAGGTCAAGGATGCGGCGGCTTTCACCGAGGCACTCGAACTGGCGCTGCGCTATGACCACAAGGTGCTGGTGGAATCGGCGGTGGTCGGCCGCGAGATCGAGTGCGCGGTGCTGGGCAACGAACATCCGCAGGCCAGCCTGTGCGGCGAGGTGGTGGTACACGACGAGTTCTACGCCTACGACACCAAGTACATCAACGAGGATGGCGCCGAGGTGGTGGTACCCGCGGATATCGATGCTGCAACCCAGGCGCGTATCCAGCAGATCGCGCTGCGGGCCTACCAGGCGCTGGAGTGTGCGGGCATGGCGCGCGTGGATGTGTTCCTCACCGCAGACGGCGAGATCGTCATCAACGAGGTCAACACGCTGCCGGGCTTCACCCGCATCAGCATGTACCCGAAGCTGTGGGGCGCCAGCGGTGTGGACTACACCACGCTGATCACGCGCCTGATCGAACTGGCGCTGGAGCGCCATGAAGCCGATCGCGGATTGCACAGCGCCGTGTAGAGGCGCTCTGTGTCTTTGTAGAGTCGAGCCATGTTCGACTCTACAAAAGGCGTGCCAACCAAGGTTGGCACCTACCAGACGATGGCGCGCCGACCAAGGTGGGCACCTACCAGACGATGGCGTGCCGACCGACGGTCGGCACCCACCGGAAAGAACAGTGCCGGCCAGCGGCCGGCACTACCCAGCGGTCTTCTAGCCGCGCTTGCGGAACATCGAAATCACTGCCAGTACCAGGAACACAACGAACAGGATCCAGGCGATGTTGCTGGCGGCACCGGCGATGCCGGAGAAGCCGAGCACGGCAGCGATGATGGCGATGACGAAGAAAATAACGGCGTAATGCAGCATGGTGCTCCTCGCAGATGTCCGGGCCGTTGGATGGCGTGGGTCCATCCTCCCGATCTGGCGGTGTGCAACCAGTGATGGCGACCTATGCGGCAGATGAAGCCTTCAGCCTGCGCAGCCCTTCTTCAATGCTGACCTGCGGCACGTAGCCGAAGTCACGGCGCGCCGGCTCCATGCTGTACCAGTGCGGCGTGCACAGCTGCTCGGCCAGGAAGCGGGTCAGCGGCGGCTCGCCACGCAGGCGCAGCAGCGGCCACAGCCGCTCGCAGACCGCACCGATGCGATAAGCGGTCTTGAAGCTGATCGCCTTGTCCACCGTTGGTGCACCCACCGCGGACAACAGCTTGTTGACCAGCTCGCGCATGGGCAGCGGTTCGCCGTTGGAAATGAAGTAGGCCTTGCCCGCACAAGCCGCGCCCGGTGCCAATGCTTCGAAAGCGAGGAAGTGCGCGAGCGCGGCATTGTCGATGTAAGTGGTATCCACCTTGTTGTTGCCATCGCCGACCAGACGCAGGCGGCCCTGCCGCGCACGCTCGGCCAGCCTCGGCACCAGCTGTTGGTCGCCCGGGCCCCAGATCAGGCGCGGGCGCAGTGCCACCGTCGCCAGCGAGGCATCGTTGGCGGCCAGCACGCGCTGTTCGGCGATCGCCTTGGTCGCCGCATACGGTGCCTGGAAGTCCTCGCCGTACGGCACCTCATCAGCCCCCAGGCCTTCCACCGGGTGGGTCGCGCGGTGGGTCACGCTGGGCGTGGAGGTGTAGACCAGCCGGCTGATGCCGTGCGCGCGGCAGGCGGCGATCACGTTGTCGGTGCCGACCACGTTGGCCTGGTGGTAGCTGTCATAGCTGCCCCAGGCGCCGGCCTTGGCGCCGTTATGGAACACCGCATCGACGCCGGCCACTGCATGCAGCACCGCCTGCGCATCGGCCAGATCGCCACGGATCTGGCCCACGCCCATGGCCTGCAGTTCCGGGTAGTGGCTGCGGTTGAACGCCAGCACCTGGTGGCCACGTTCGACCAGCCCACGGCACAGCGCCTGGCCAAGGAAACCACCACCACCGGTGACCAGGATCTTCATGCGCGCTTCTCCAGTTCGGCGCTGGCCCAGACGGCGAGCTTCTCGCGGCCGATCTTGGCGTTGTGACGGATATCGACGGGGAACGCGGGGTGCATCAGTACGTGCTGCAGGTTCGCCTCGGGCAATCGCAGGGTGGCCTGGGCGCGCAGCGCCTCGCGCAATGCCGGGCTGTCGCTCTGGCCACGCTGCAGTTCCACGCACAGCACCGGCACCTGCGCACCCGCCGGGCCAACGCCAACCAGTGCCGTGCGCGCCACGCCCGGCACGGTGTTGAACACCGGCTCCACCTGTTCGGTGTACAGCGGCCCCTGTGCGGTTTCCACGCGATGGGTCTTGCGGCCGCAGAACCACAGGCGGCCCTGCGCATCGAAGTAGCCCACGTCACCCATGCGATGCACCACGCGCGTGCTGCCATCGGCCAGCGTCTCGCGGATCTTCGCCGCCGCGGTGGCCTGCGGGCGGTTGAAGTAACTGTCGGTAGCGGTCGGTCCGGCCACGGTAATCTCGCCCACCTCGCCGGTGGCCAGCACGCGCGCCTGCGACCAGTCGGCCAACGGTGCGTCATCGATGCCGATGATGCGCACCTCATTCGGTTCAACCACGCTGCCCACGCAGGTACCGGCACCGGCCTCGGTGGCCGCGCGGGTACGCTCCAGCTCGCGGCCTTCCACCACCGCCACCGGCAGGCACTCGGTGGCGCCGTACGGGGTCCAGAACTGCGCATCGGCCGGCAACAGGCTGCGGATGGTGGCGACCACATCCGGCGGCACCGGGGCGCCGGCCGAGGTCACCCGGGTCACCGTCGGCAACGGCCGGCCGTGACGGGCCAGCACCCGCATCAGCGCAGGCGAGCCAAACAGTTGGGTCACGCCGAAACGCTGGATGGCATCGTGCAGGCGTGCCGGGTCGGCCTGTGCCGGCCGGGTCGGGTCCATGTCCGGGATCACCGAGGTCAGGCCCAGCGCCGGGTCGAACAAGGCAAACGGCGGGAAGGTCGGCAGGTCCACCCCGCCCGCTTCCATGCCAAAGGCACTGCCCAGCAGCTGGATCTGGCCGACGAAATGACGGTGGCGGTAGACCACGCCCTTGGGCACGCCGGTGGAGCCGCTGGTGAACAGGATCGCGGCCATGTCCTCGCCATCGGTGGCGGCCAGCATCGCCCCCCCGTTGGCACCGGCGCGCTCCAGCGCGGCCAGCGTGGTCCCGCCCCAGCCGAGGCGGCGGCCGACGGTGACCAGGCGGGTCGCCGAGGGCGCCCAACGCAGCACCAACCGCGCCACGTGTGCCAGCGGAATGCCGATGAAGGCCTCCGGCTGCGCCTCATCCAGGCACTGCTTCAGTGCGCGTTTGTCGATGCCCGGGTCGACCAGCACCGGCACCGCACCCAGTTTGAACAGGGCAAACATCAACAGGAAGAACTCCGGCGACGGCCGCACCATCACCACCGTGCGCACCCCGCGGCCGATCCCGTAGCCGGCCAGGCCAGTCGCCATGGCGTCGCTGCGGGCGTCCAGCTGGCGGTAATCCAGGGTCACGTCGTAGGCGGCCATGCCGTTGCCGGCGCCACGGCGGCCCGGGCAGCGGATGGCGATCTGGTCGGGCCGTTCACGCGCCAGTTCAGGCAAACGGGCGGCAATATTGCAGGGTCGGTTCATCCGTTCATTGTCGCCGCTTACGGAATTTCTTGCGCGGCGGCCAACTTCGTGGAAAATCCGCACCCTCGTTCCTGATTCCGACTGCCGCCCGAGGCGGCTTGCCCATGCAACATCCCTGCATGACCTGCGGCGCCTGCTGCACCCAATACCGCGTGGCCTTCCACTGGATGGAATCAGACGAGGTCACCCCCGGCGGCGTACCGCACCAGCTGACCGAGGTGCTGGACCCGCATCGCCTGTGCATGCGCGGCACCCACTCCAAGCCGGTGCGCTGCGTGGCGCTGGATGCGCAGATCGGCGTGTATTCACGCTGCACCATCCACCCCAACCGGCCCAGCGTGTGCCGTGAGGTGGATGCATCGTGGGAGTACGGCAAGGCCAGCCCGCAGTGCGACAAGGCGCGCATTGCCTATGGCCTGGATCCGTTGACCCTGGCCGACTGGCGCTGGCGCGACGAAGCGGGCAACGACGACGACCACCCGGACGACAACGGCAACAGCCCGTCACCGCAGGCGCCGATCGCGGCGTAGTGGTAGTGCCGGCCGCTGGCCGGCAACCTCATGAACCCTTCGGGTGTGCCGACCAACGGTCGGCACCTACCCATGTCCTCTTCCGGTGGGTGCCGACCGTTGGTCGGCAC
>NZ_JAWIRT010000012.1:148287-151037 GCF_036320045.1 Stenotrophomonas sp. SMYL20
GTCCCCCCCCCCCGGTCGCCCCCACCCCTGGGCCCGTGCGGGGGGGTGCCGCCGGTGGGGCGCCACACCTCAGATCGGGTTCTTGTCCAGGAACGCGCGGATTTCCGGCACCAGCACTTCGTGCTTGTCTTCCAGCACGTAATGCCCGGCATCCTCGAAGGCATGCACCTGGGCCTGCGGTAGCGCCGCCTGGAAGCCCTTCAGGAAGTGGTGGTCGAACACGAAGTCGCGCAGGCCCCAGCCGAGGAAGGCCGGGCGGTCCGCGAACGACGGCAGCGCTTTGCCGGCACGCTCCAGCAGCGACCAGGCCTTGTCGGCCGGCGACAGCGGGATGTCCTGCATGAAACGGATGGTGCTGATGCGGTTGGCGTAGTTGTTGTACGGCGACACGTAGGCGCGGCGCACATCGGCCGGCATCTTCCGCTCCACACCCAGCCACGAGGCACCGGACGAGAACGCGTTGAAGGTGCGGATGATCCACTCGCCGATCTTCCAGTGCCGGCCCAGCGCGATCTGCCACGGCATCTTCTTCGCTGCCGGCATCGGGAACGCGGCGGTGTTGAGCACCACCAGGCGCCTCACCTGGTCGTGGTGCGACAGCGCCCAGCCGAAGCCGATCATGCCGCCCCAGTCGTGCACGGCCAGGGTCACCGGACCGGTGATGCCCAGGTGCTTCAGCAGCGCATCAAGGTCGTCCACGCGCGACTGCAGCGTGTACTCGTAGCGGCTGTCATCGGGCTTGTCCGACAGGCCCATGCCGATGTGATCCGGCACGATGCAGCGGTACGTGTCCGACAGGCCGGCCACCAGCGTGCGCCAGTAATAGCTCCACGAAGGGTTGCCATGCACCATCACCACCACTTCGCCATCGCGCGGGCCTTCGTCGAGATAGTTCATCGACAGGCCGGGGCGGAGCTCGAAGCGCTGCGGGTGGGCGGGGTAACCGGGAAGATCGCGCATGCGGAGCACCTAAGGAGAGTCGCGGCGCAATGTAGAGCCGAGCCGATGCTCGGCTGCTCTCCGGTCCGCTGCGGAAGAGCCGCGCTGCGCGCGTGAGCCGAGCATGGCTCGGCTCTACAGGAGGTCGGGCAGCGGGCTGCTTACCAGACCACTTCAGCCATCGAGCAGTTCAGGCCCGAGCCAATGCCCAGAAGCGCGATGCGATCGCCCTTCTTCAGCTTGCCCAGCTGCTTGAGCTTGCTCAGCACGATCGGCACCGAGGCCGGGCCGATGTTGCCGTGCTCGCCGAAGATGGTCATGACCTTCTTCGGGTCGATGCCGAAGTTCTTGATGAACGCGGCGGTGTGCGGCTGGCTGACCTGGTGGATCACGAACTGGTCCAGTTCTTCCACAGCCCAGCCGAGTGCGATCTTGGCGGCGCTGAAGGTCTTCTGCGCCAGCTTGATGCCTTCGATCAGCAGCAGGCGGGTGTCGGTGACCATGCGGTCCAGGTTGCCCAGGCACAGCTGGTTCCACTCGGTGGCCGAGCGGGTCACGCCACCCTTGTAGCGCGGCGCATCCGGCACCAGTTCCGAGCGCGCCATCACCATCGCGGCGGCGCCCGAACCCGTGGTCAGGGCGGCCAGCTCGTTGCGGAAATCGTCGGCGGTGACGTCCGGGGCGGTCATGCGCTCCAGGGTCTTCTCGTACACCAGGTTGGCGGTCTCGCCATCCACCACCAGCGCGTAGTCGATGTCGCCGCGCTCGATCATGCGCGCCGCGATATCCATGCCGTTGATGAAGGCCAGGCAGGCATTGGCGACGTCGAAGGTCATGCACTCGTCGCTGACACCGAGGTTGCCCGACACGATGGAGGCCGTGGACGGCTCCAGGTAGTCGCGGCTGACCGAGGTGTTGACCAGCAGGCCAACCTGCGTTGCATCGATGCCCGCGTCTTCCAGCGCCTTGCGGCCGGCCATGGTGGCGGCATCGGACGCAAGCACGCCGTTGTCCCACAGGCGGCGGGCATGGATGCCGGCGATATCGCCGAGCACGTCGGTGCGGATACCGAGGCGATCCAACGTCGGCTGCAGCCGCTCGTTGATTTCCTTGGTCGTCAGCGTATGCGGCGCATCAACGTGTGCCAGGCCGGCGATCGAGACATTCTTGAAGAGCATCGAGGTTAGCGCCAAGGCTCAGGCAAAAGGGGGCGCTATTCTATAACCCCCGGGGCCTTCACCGCATCTTTACGAATTCAGGCTTGGCCGTATGGTGAAGCGTTCAGCGCGGCGGGCACTGGAAAGCGGCGAAGCGCTGACTGCCATCGGCCGGAGCCGCGGCGGCCTGCACGGCATTGGCACCGGCGCTCGGCGCCTCGTTGCGGGCCAGGGTTTCCAGCTCTTCCTGCACACGCAGCGGGTTGCGGTTGTAGAAGCCGACCTTGCTCTTCACGGTCACCACCACCTCGCCCTTGGCGATGCAGCCAGCGGGAACCGGGCCTGCCGGCAGCACGCGGGTCGCCTTGCCGGCCGGTTCGATCGGCACCCAGGTACAGGCGGTGACGGTGAGCAGCAGGGAGGAAAGCAGCAGAACGCGCATGGGCAGATCCTGGAAGGGTATGGGGGGATTCTGCCTGAACAGCCTGAATCGGGGGTAGCCGGTGGGTGGGTGGGGCCAGATCCCCCGCAGGGGAGCCTGACCCCGCCTTCGGGTCACGGAGTTGCCGGCCAGCGGCCGGCACTACCACGGCAAGGTTGCCGGCCCGCGGCCGGCACTACCGGAGGAGCCGGGCCGCCCCCGGGCGGGCCGGG
>NZ_JAWIRT010000013.1:0-22467 GCF_036320045.1 Stenotrophomonas sp. SMYL20
GCACCGCCGTCTTCAACATTCTGGCAAGGAAACTAGCCAAGATCGCCTGGGGCGTGTTCAAGAGCGGCCGGGACTTCGATCCGGCCATGCTGAAGGTGGGTCAAGCCTGCTTCCAGCAGGCTTGACCGCGAACATAGGATCTCGACTCTACAGGCCAGGAACGCCGGGCATGGCCCGGCGCTATCGCATCTGACGATCAGCGTGCCGGCAGGTACTGCTGCGGGTCGACCGGCTTGCCGTTGTAGCGAATCTCGAAGTGGACCATGTCGCGGTTCGCACCGGTACGGCCCATTTCGGCGATCTGCTCACCGGCCTTCACGCTCTGCCCTTCATTCACCAGGCGCTTGCGGTTGTGGCCATAGGCCGACAGCCACTGGTCGCTGTGCTTGATGATGATCAGCTCGCCGTAGCCGACCAGGCCGGCGCCGGAATACACCACCACGCCATTGGCGGTGGCCTTGACCGCCTGGCCGCTGGTGCCGGCGATGTCGACGCCCTGCTTGGTCGCATCACCAGCCACGTAGCGGCCAACGATGGCGCCATCAGCCGGCCAGCGCCAGGCGATGTTGCTCTTCACCGGACCGACCGGCGCCGGGGCCGGCGTGGTGCTGCCGCCACTGCTGCCACCGGAACGCGGCGGGGTGACCACCGTGGTGGGCGCGCGGCCGCCGCTGGCACCGGCCGGATACAGCCGGATCACCTGCCCCGGGTAGATCGTCGAGGGGTTGTCCAGGCTGTTCCAGGCAATCAGGTCGGCCGGGGTGATGTCATGGATGCGGGCCAGCGCATAGATGGTGTCGCCCTTGCGCACCACCACGGTCTGCCCCGGCTTGGGTACCGAGGTCTTCGGCGTGGTCACACCGCCACCGGTGCTGCCACCACCAGGACGAACCACGGTGGCGGTGCCGCAGGCGGCCAGGGTGGAAACCAGCAACGCCAGCGCGCCGATGCGCACTCCCTTGCTCAGACGATCAGGACTCATGCGAACTTCGACCTCCATACAAGCCAGGCGATCAGCACCACCACCAGCGCGGTGGCGATCCAGCCCAGCGGTTCAATCCAGCGACGCAGTGCCGCTTCAGCACGCGCACCACCGATACGGATGACCGCAGCCAGCACGAACACGCGCTTGCCACGACCGATCAGCATGCTCAACAGGTACTGCGGCATCGGTACACCGACGATACCCGATGCCCACGTGAAGACCTTCATCGGGATGGGCATGAATCCGCCCAGCACCAGGAAGGTGAACACTGCCCACGGCGACTCGGCCATCTTCGCCTGCACGGTGGTGATGCCCTGCTCGATGGCCGGCAGCATGCCCAGCGCTTCGAACAACGGCTTGATCGCCTCGAAGGCGTAATGACCCAGCGCGTAGCCAACCAGTGCACCGACCATCGAGCCGGCCAGGCTCAGGGTGGCGAACCACCAACCGCGCTTGGGCTGGGCCACGCACATCGGCGCCAGCATCACCTCCGGCATCACCGGGAAGATGATCGCCTCGAAGAAGCTCAACACCGTCAGGTAGGTCGGCGCGCGTTCGTGCGCCGCCCACTTCATCGCCCGCTCGTACAGCGGCCCGAAAATCTTCATGCAACCCTGCTCCGTGGATTAGTCGAGCATGCCAGACAGCAGCGGCACGAACGTGACCGGCGCCAGCACGTGTTGTTCGATGCTGCCGTCGGCCTTGCGGTCCAGCTGTACCAGCGACTGCGCCCCGGGGCCACCGACCGGCGCCACCAGGCGGCCGCCCTCGGCCAGTTGCTCGATCAGGGCGTCGACCAGTGCCGGCGCCGCCGCAGTAACCACGATGGCATCGAACGGACCGTGCTCGGCCCAGCCGACGCGACCGTCGTCATGCTTGGTGCGGATGTTCATTCCCAGCGCACGGAAGCGCTTGCGGGCCTGTCGCAGCAGATCGCCGATGCGCTCCACGGTGTAGACCTCCAGGCCCAGCGCACCGAGGATGGCGGCCTGGTAACCGGAACCGGTGCCGACTTCCAGCACCCGCTTCGGCGCGACCTGGAGCACCGCCTCGGTCATCCGCGCGACCACCCAGGGCTGCGAGATGGTCTGGCCGTGGCCGATCGGCAGCGCAGTGTCTTCATACGCGCGCGAGGCCAGTGCCTCGTCGATGAACAGATGGCGCGGCACCACCCGGATCGCATTCAAGGTCGGCTCGTCAACGATGCCGGCTTCGCGCAGGCGGTCGACCAGGCGGTCACGCACACGCTGCGAGGTCATGCCGATACCGACGGCTTCCGGTTGCAGGCGCAGGCGTGGACTCATGCCGGCTGGTCCAGCGCGGCACTGAGGCCGCCGACCCAGCTGGCCACTTTCTCCAGTGCCTGGTAGCGGGTCAGGTCCACCTGGATCGGGGTGATCGAGATATGCCCGGTGCGCACCGCATGGAAGTCGGTACCGGGGCCGGAGTCCTGCTCACGGCCGGCCGGGCCGATCCAGTACACCTCGTTGCCGCGCGGGTCTTTCTGCGCGATGCAGCCTTCGGCGCGGTGGCGGTTGCCGAGGCGGGTGACCTCGAAGCCCTTGACCTCGCCCCACGGCAGGTCCGGCACGTTGACGTTGAGGATGGTGTCAGCCGGCAACGGATCGGCCTTGAGCCGGGCAACGATCTCCACCGCAGCGCGCGCGGCGGTCTCGAAGTGTTTCGGATCGTGGTTGCGGGTAACCAGCGAGACCGCCACCGCCGGCAGCCCGAGGAAGCGACCTTCCATCGCCGCCGAGACGGTGCCGGAGTAGATCACGTCATCGCCGAGGTTGGCGGCATTGTTGATGCCGGACACGACAATGTCCGGTTCGAACTCGAGCAGCCCGGTCAGCGCCAGGTGCACGCAGTCGGTCGGAGTGCCGGCCACCGAGACGGTGTAATGGTCGATGCGCTTGAGGCGGATCGGCAGGTCCAGGGTCAGCGAATTGCTGGCGCCGGAGCGATCACGGTCGGGCGCGACCACCGTGACTTCGTGTCCGGCCTCGCGCAGCACCGAAGCAAGCATCCGGATGCCTGCGGCGTCGACGCCATCGTCGTTACTGACCAGGATTCGCATCTTCGATTTAACCGCTTGATTTTCCAAGAATTCGATTCCGTCACCGTGCAGTGTGGGCGGGACCGCCGTACTCCCCTGCGGAAGCCGTCGACCCTGCAAGGGCATCGTCTATTGTGCCGCATGCGAGCCGCCGGTCCTACCCTGTCGGCGGTCATGACCGACATCGAACCGTCATAGGCAGAGCTGCGCCGGCGGTTTACCCTGTGCGCATGTCGCACCCTGAAGACGAAGATCCGGCCGCATTGTTCCGTGCGGCCATCGGCGAAGTGACGCCGCTGCGCAAGGATGCCGAGCCGGCGCCTGCCGCGCCGCGGCCGAAGCCGCGCGCGCGCATGGCCGAACGTGACGAGGCCGAAGCCGCCGGCGAATTCGCCCGGCTGCTGCGCGACAGCACGCCGCTGGAAGCCGGCGACGTGGCCAGCTATCGCCGCGACAACCTGCCACCACGCTTGTTCCAGCGCCTCAAGCGTGGCCAGTACTCGGTGCAGGACGAGCTGGACCTGCACGGCGCCACTGCGTCGCAGGCGGAGGCGCTGCTGCGCCAGTTCCTGCTGGAGGCGCATGCACACGACTATGGCTGCGTGCGCATCATCCACGGCAAGGGCCTGCAGTCCGATGGCGGTGCACCGGTGCTGAAGAATCTGGTCGATCGCCTGCTGCGGCTGCGCAACGACGTACTGGCGTTCCATTCGGCGCCGACCGGACAAGGCGGCACCGGCGCGGTGCTGGTGCTGCTGGCCCGTAGATGAAAAAGGGGACGGAGGGAATTAAGTCGTTTGTGCCACAAACGACTTAATTCCCTCCGTCCCCTTTTTCTGTCAGGCCTGCGAGGCGTCTTCGACGGGGCCGAGTTCGTGCAGTACGGCGGTGGCGTAGCAGCCTGGCGGCAGCGCGAATGACAGCTCCAGCACGTCGTCGGCCAGCCACTGGTGCTGCAGCAGCGCCGGGCGCAGGCGCAATGCGCGGCGCTCCTGCTTCAGCCGTGCGTCTTCCAGGCCGGCCCGCAGTGCCTTTGACTCCTCGTCGTCCAGCGCGGCCAGCTCCAGCTCACGTGCCGCGTCGGCGCTGCGCAGCTCGCCTTCGCCCCACAGCGGTGCGCTGGGATGGATGTCGAAACGCGCCAGTCGCTCGGCCAGCACGTCGGTGTACGGCTCGGGTCCGAACACGCTGCGGCTGCCATCGAGCATCCACACTTCGCCATCGAGCGGCTGATCCCAGTTGCCCTGCTCCACGCGCGCGGCCAGCACGCGGTTGAACAGCGCCGAACGGGCTGCAGAGAGCAGCAGCGAACGCTGGTCCTTGCGCATGCGGCGGCCACCGAACATCGCCAGTGCGGCCGGTACGTTGCCACCGTCGCGGCCAAAGCGCTGTTCGCCGAACCAGTTCGGCAGGCCGCGCTCGGCAATCTGCTGCAGGCGCTCGCTGATCGCCGTGGCATCACCCTGCACCTCGCGCAGCACCAGCTTGAAGCGGTTGCCGGCCAGTGCGCCACGCTGCAGCTTGCGGTTGTGCCAGGTGGCTTCGAGCACTTCGATCTCGTCGCTGGCCAGCTCGGCCAGGTCCGGCGCGACGCGCTTGGGCAGGTGCACGCTGAAACGCTGGGTGGTGACCGCGTGGCGGTCTTTCATCCCGGCATAGCTCACCGCCATTTCCGGCAGGCCCGCCCACTTGGCCAGCAGCTTGGCCACATGCACGGTGTTGGCTCCACGCTTGCGGATATGCAGCAGCAGGTGCTCGCCTTCACCGGTCGCCTCGAAGGCCGGCAGTTCGTCAACCTGGAAATCGTCCGGCGTGGTGCGGATGCGCGCCGTCAGCAACGGCGCACCAAACGCCAACGGCAGCGGGATCATGCCGCCACCAGCAGTACCACCGCCTGTGCGGCGATGCCTTCGCCACGACCAGTGAAGCCCAGCTTCTCAGACGTGGTGGCCTTGACGCTGACTGCATCCAGCGGCAACTGCAGCAACCCACCGATGCGCTCACGCATCGCCAGCGCATGCGGGCCGACCTTCGGACGCTCGCAGATCACGGTGATGTCGGTGTTGCCGACGCGCCAGCCACGCTCGCGCAGCAGGCTGTCGCAATGGCGAACGAAATCACTGCTGTCGGCGCCCTTCCAGCGGTCGTCGCTCGGCGGAAAATGCTGGCCGATATCGCCCAGCGCCAGCGCGCCGAGCATCGCATCGCACAGGGCGTGCAGGATCACGTCGCCATCGCTGTGCGCGAGCACGCCGCAGCTGTGCGGCACGTTCACGCCGCCGAGCATGATGTGATCGCCTTCACCGAAGGCATGGACGTCGTAGCCCTGGCCGATGCGGACGGGCGGGAACGGTGCGGTGCTCATGGATGCAACCCTTGCAACAGGGCCGCGCGGACGGTCAGCCGGCGCGGCGGGAAAGTACGAATTCGAACCGGTCCAGATCGGCCGGGGTGGTGACCTTGAAGTTGTCCTCGCTGCCTTCCACCAGCAGCGGGCGCTGACCCTGGCGTTCCATGGCCATGGCCTCGTCGGTGACGTCAACACCGGCGGCCGCTGCGTCGGACAGCGCGCGGCTGAGCTGGTGGCGGCGGAACAGCTGCGGCGTCAGTGCGCGCCACAGGCGCTCGCGTGGCTCGGTGCCATCGATGCCGCCGTCGTCGCCAGCGCGCTTGAGGGTGTCGCGCACCGGCGCAGCCAGGATCGCCCCGACCGGGTCGGCACGACCGACTTCAAGCAGACGACCGAGATCGGCCAGCGACAGGTTCGGCCGTGCAGCATCGTGAACCAGCACGAATTCATCGGCACGCACGGTGTCCGGCAGCGCCTGCAACCCGGCCAGCACCGAGGCGGCACGGGTCGCGCCGCCGATGCAGGTCAGCACCGGCTTGCCCGACCACTCATTCCAGCCCGGCCAGTCGGCATCGTCCTGGCCGATCACCACCATCGCTCCGGCCACGGCGGGGTGCGCCAGCAGCGCGTCCAGCGTGTGGGCGAGCAGGATCTGCCCGCCCGCCTGCAGGTACTGCTTGGGCAGCGGTGCACCGAAGCGGGTGCCACGGCCGGCCGCAGGAACAACGACCCAGATCGCCGCGCTCATGGCACGTCTGCCGGGTGTTCGCCCGCCTGGGCAGTGACGCCGGCAGCAGGCTGCGCCGGGTGGACCGGCGCATCCTCGACCACACGGTAGAACTTCTCGCCAGGCTTGATCATGCCCAGCTCGCTGCGCGCGCGTTCCTCGATGGCGGACTGGCCTTCCTTGAGGTCCTTCACTTCGGCAGCGAGCGCGTCGTTGCGCTGCTGCAGACCCTCATTGTCCCGCTCCTGGTTGGCGACCTGGGCTTCGAGCATCATCACTTCACCCGAGTTGCCCGGACCGAACCAGAAGCGGTACTGCAGCCAGCCCAGCAGCAGGGCCAGCACCAGCAGCATCCAGCGCCAGTCGCGCATCGGCTCAGCGCTTCAGCGAAACGAACGCGTCACGACCGGCGTAACGCGCGCCGGCGCCGAGGGCTTCCTCGATGCGCAGCAGCTGGTTGTACTTGGCCACGCGATCGCTGCGGCACAGCGAGCCGGTCTTGATCTGGGTGGCGGTGGTGGCCACCGAGATATCGGCAATGGTGGTGTCTTCGGTTTCGCCCGAACGGTGCGAGACGACGGCGGCATAGCCGGCGCGGTCGGCCATCGCGATCGCTTCCAGGGTTTCGCTGAGCGTGCCGATCTGGTTGACCTTGATCAGGATCGCGTTGGCGGTGCCCGAGTCGATGCCTTCCTGGAAGATCTTCGGGTTGGTCACGAACAGGTCGTCGCCAACCAGCTGCACCTTCTTGCCGATGCGGTCGGTCAGCAGCTTCCAGCCGGCCCAGTCGTTCTCGGCCAGGCCATCTTCAATCGTGATGATCGGGTACTGCGCGGCCCAGTCGGCGAGGAAGTCGACGAACTGCTCGGAGGTCAGGCGCTTGTTCTCGCCGACCAGGTTGTACTTGCCGTTTTCGAAGAATTCGCTGGAGGCGACGTCCAGGCCCAGCAGCACGTCTTCACCGGCGGTATAGCCAGCCTTGCCGATCGCTTCGAGGATGGTGTCGAGCGCCTCGACGTTGCTGCGGAAGTCCGGTGCGAAGCCGCCTTCGTCGCCGACCGCCGTGCTCAGGCCGTGGCCCTTCAGCACCGACTTCAGCGAATGGAAGATTTCGGTGCCCGCGCGCAGCGCTTCGGAGAACGAGGTGAAGCCGACCGGCAGCACCATGAACTCCTGGAAGTCGACGTTGTTGTCGGCGTGCGCGCCGCCGTTGATGATGTTCATCATCGGCACCGGCAGCGACGGGGTCACGCCGGTCTTGGCAGCCAGGTACTGCCACAGCGCCTGCTTGTTCGATGCAGCGGCGGCGTGCGCGGCGGCCATCGAAACACCCAGCAGCGCGTTGGCGCCCAGGCGGCCCTTGTTCTCGGTGCCGTCAAGGTCGATCAGGCGACGGTCGAGGCCAGCCTGGTCGGTGGCTTCGAAGCCCTTCAGCGCATTGGCGATGGTGGTGTTGACGTTGTCGACAGCCTTGCGCACGCCCTTGCCCAGGTAACGGGTCTTGTCGCCGTCACGCAGCTCGACCGCTTCCTTGGTGCCGGTCGAGGCGCCGGAGGGAACCGCGGCACGACCGAACGAACCGTCCTCCAGGATGACTTCGGCTTCCAGCGTGGGGTTGCCACGGCTGTCGAGGATTTCACGGGCGTGGATGCTGCGGATCGTACTCATGGTCGGGCCGGTTACCTGTATGGAGAGGGGGCGACAAAACGAATGCCGCGTGATTATCCCCGGCTGCCCGCCACTTGCCAAATGGCGTGGGCGGCTTCAGCCCCAACTGGACCCGATCACGATCAGGATCATCGACACCAGCATCACCAGCAATGCACCGGCAATCGCTGCCAGGATGGGGCCACGCCGCCGTCGCCAGGCCAGCACCATCGCCACCGGGCTGCCCAGGAAGGACAGCACCATCGTGACCAGCGCGCCCAGCAGCCACCACTGCGTGGCCTGCACGCCGTTGTTTCCATCCCCCGGCGGCCGGAAACCGGACGTGAAGGCCAGCACGCCCACCACCAGGGCGATCCAGGTCAACACGGACAGCCCCAGGGCGATCAGGCCCCAGGGCCAGCCACGCGCCGATGTGGTCGTATTCATCAGAGCAATCCGTAGAACAGGGCGCCCAGCCACAGCGAGAGCAGGATGATCGCCAGGCCAGCCGTGACCTTGCCGCGATTCAGCCGCCAGGCCAGCACAGCGGCAGCGACGCAGCCCACGGCACCGAGCAGCTCCGCCACCAGCAGCGCAATGAAGTACGCCCGCAGATCGAGCGCACTGCTGCCATCACCGGGGGGCCGCACCGACGCAGCGCCGATCAGTACCAGCCCGAACATGCCCACGGTGAACAGCACGGCCAGACCCAGTGCGATCAGGCCCCAGGGCCACCGTTTCCAGTGCCGGCGGTGACGCTGGGTTTCCAGCGCCAGCCACGGGTCACGACTCACGCGAAGCGCGAAAAGCCGTGCTTCTTGGTCACCGCATCGAGTTCCATCAGGGTCTCGAGCAGCGCTTCCATCTGGTCCAGCGGCCATGCATTGGGGCCATCGGACAGCGCCTTGGACGGGTCCGGATGGGTTTCGGCGAACAGGCCGGAGATGCCCACCGCCACGGCGGCGCGGGCCAGCACCGGCACGTGCTCACGCTGGCCACCGGAACTGGTGCCCTGCCCACCCGGCAGCTGCACCGAATGGGTGGCGTCGAACACCACCGGGCAACCGGTATCGCGCATCACCGCCAGCGAACGCATGTCACTGACCAGGTTGTTGTAGCCGAAGCTGGCACCGCGTTCGCAGACCATGATCTGCTCGTTGCCGGTGGCCTTGGCCTTCTCCACGACCGGCTTCATGTCCCACGGCGCCAGGAACTGGCCCTTCTTGATGTTGACCGGCTTGCCGGCCGAGCACACCTTGCGGATGAAGTCGGTCTGGCGGACCAGGAACGCCGGGGTCTGCAGCACGTCCACCACCGAGGCCACTTCGTCCATCGGGGTGTATTCGTGGACGTCGGTCAGCACCGGCACGCCGATCTGCTTCTTGACCTCGGCCAGGACCTTCAGGCCCTCTTCCATGCCCGGGCCGCGGAATGCGGTGCCCGAAGTGCGGTTGGCCTTGTCGAAGCTGGACTTGAAGATGAAGTTGACGCCGAGCTTGTCGGTGACTTCCTTCAACTTGCCGGCGGTATCGAGCTGCAGCTGCATCGACTCGATCACGCAGGGGCCGGCGATCAGGAACAGGGGCTGGTCCAGCCCGACCTCGAATCCACACAGTTTCATGGCGTTTCCTTGTTGTCCGCGGCACCGGCCGGGCCGGTGCGCTGGGGGTTGAAGCGTGCAAGATGGGGGCCGGCGGCCCCCATCACAAGTCAGGCGCGGGCTTCCTGCAGCAGCTTGCCGCCGGCCTTGCGTTCACGTGCGGCACGGATGAAACCGATGAACAGCGGGTGGCCGTCACGCGGCGTAGACAGGAATTCCGGGTGCGCCTGGCAGGCCAGGAACCACGGGTGCGCATCGCGCGGCAGCTCCACCACTTCCACCAGGGTGTCATCCATCGACTTGCCGGCGATCACCAGGCCCGCATCCTCCAGCTGGGTGCGGTAGCGGTTGTTGAACTCGTAGCGGTGGCGGTGGCGCTCGGCAACCACGTCCTTGCCGTACAGCTCACGGGCCAGCGTGCCCGGCTTCAGGCGCTGTTCCTGCAGGCCCAGGCGCATGGTGCCACCGAGGTCGCTCTTGTCATCACGCTTTTCGACGTCGCCGGTTGCCGTACGCCATTCGGTGATCAGGCCGATCACCGGGTTCGGCGACTGGCGGTCGTTCTCAGTGCTGTTGGCACCTTCCAGGCCGACCACGTTGCGGGCGTAATCGACGACGGCCGCCTGCATGCCGTAGCAGATGCCGAAGTACGGCACGTGCTGCTCGCGGGCGAACTTCGAGGTCAGCACCTTGCCTTCGAAACCACGGTCACCGAAGCCGCCCGGCACCAGGATGCCGTCGACATCGGCCAGTGCAGCCATGTCGGTGCCTTCCAGGTCCTGTGCTTCCAGCCACTTCAGGTTGACCTTGGTGCGCTGGCGCAGGCCGCCGTGCTTGAGCGCTTCGCCGACCGACTTGTAGGCATCCTGGTGATCGACGTACTTGCCGACCACGGCGATGGTCACTTCGTCCAGCGGATGCAGGGTCGCATCGACCGCGTCTTCCCACATCGACAGATCGACCGGACCGACCTTGTCGGCCAGCCTCAGCTGGTTGACCACAATCTCGTCCAGGCCCTGCGCATGCAGGCCTGACGGAATGCGGTACAGGACGTCCACGTCCGGCACGCTGATCACCGCGCGCTCGGAAACGTTGGTGAACTGGGCGATCTTGCGGCGCTCCGAATCCGGCACGGCCTGTTCCGAACGGCACAGCAGCACGTCCGGCTGGATGCCGATCGAGCGCAGTTCCTTCACCGAGTGCTGGGTCGGCTTGGTCTTCAGCTCACCGGCGGCGCCGATGTACGGCACCAGGGTGAGGTGCATGAACAGTGCCTTCTCCGGGCCACGCTCAGTGCGCACCTGGCGGATCGCCTCCAGGAACGGCAGCGACTCGATGTCGCCGACAGTACCGCCGATCTCCACCAGCGCCACGTCGTAGCCTTCGGTGGCCTCGTCGATGCAGCGACGGATTTCATCGGTGATGTGCGGAATGACCTGCACGGTCGCGCCCAGGTAATCGCCGCGGCGTTCCTTGCGGATCACGTTCTCGTAGATACGACCGGTGGTGACCGAGTTCTTGCGGCTCAGGCGAGTGCGCACGAAGCGCTCGTAGTGGCCCAGGTCGAGGTCGGTCTCGGCGCCGTCGTCGGTGACGTAGACCTCACCGTGCTGGAACGGGCTCATGGTGCCCGGGTCGACGTTGATGTACGGGTCGAGCTTCATCATCGTGACCTTCAGGCCACGGGCTTCGAGAATGGCGGCCAGCGACGCGGCGGCAATGCCTTTGCCGAGCGAGGACACCACGCCGCCGGTTACGAAAATCAAGGGAGTCATGGCTGCAAGCATCCTGTCTGGAAATGGAAAACGGCAGCACCACGCGCGCCCGGAGGGCAGGCATGGTGCTCAGAGGGGGTTTTCCGGTTCGCTGTGGCAGCGAGGGAGGTGCGGATCCGTGCGACGGCAGGCGCCGGACGGGGACCACCGTGCGAGGTCGGGGCGACCGTGCCGGTCAAATCGACCGTCACCTGCGACCCGCCATGCTGGAAGCCACGCTTGGCCGCTCCAGCCCATTCGCAAATGGTGGACACGCACTTACTCCCGGAAAGCCATAGTTTACAGATTGATGGCCGCCAACCCAAGAGGCAGATGGCACGCCACTAAAAAGAAACGCCCCGCAAAGCGGGGCGTTCCGGAGCGCAACCCTTGTCGCAAGGGCGCCTGGCAGGGGGCGGGATCAGCGCTTCTTGCGCGCTTCCTCTTCCTCTTCCTGCTGCGGGGCCGGCTGGCCCTGCGCCTTCATTTCGGCATTGGCCTGGGCCCGACGCTTGGCCTTGGCATCGGCTTCGGCCTGCGCCTTGTCGGCCTGGTCACCCTGCTGCGGGGCCGGCTGGCCGGCGTTCTGCGCCACCACCAGCGGCACTGCAACGGCGGCAGCGGCCAGGATCGCAATGGTCAGCAACTTCTTCATGAGGTCCTCCTCGCGGTATGGCTTGGACGTTTCGACCCAACGGGGGTCGCCGGCGTTCAGATTCCAGCGACTGCCATTTTACCCCCTCTGCGTCGCCGAGACTGAACCGCAGGCGTGCAAAATCCCGTGCCAGACCCCACACTTGCCCGTCGCTCCAAGCTTTCGAAGACAGATGAACGCCCGTTATAACGCCGCCGATATTGAAGTCCTGTCCGGCCTTGACCCGGTCAAGCGCCGTCCCGGCATGTATACCGACACCGCGCGCCCGAACCACCTGGCGCAGGAAGTGATCGACAACTCGGTGGACGAGGCCCTCGCCGGCCATGCGCGCTCGATCGAGATCACCCTGTACAAGGACGGCAGCGTGGAGGTCAGCGATGACGGCCGCGGCATGCCGGTGGACATCCACCCGGAAGAGAAGATCCCGGGTGTCGAGCTGATCCTCACCCGCCTGCATGCGGGCGGCAAGTTCAGCAACAACAACTACACCTTCTCCGGCGGCCTGCACGGCGTCGGTGTCAGCGTGGTCAATGCGCTGTCGACCCTGGTCGAGGTGCACATCAAGCGCGAAGGTGCCGAGCACCGCATCACCTTCCGCAACGGCGACCGCGCCACCCCGCTGGAAGTGGTCGGCAGCGTCGGCAAGAAGAACACCGGTACCCGCGTGCGCTTCTGGCCGGACCCGAAGTACTTCGACACGCCCAAGTTCGCGGTGCGCGCGCTCAAGCACCTGTTGCGCGCCAAGGCCGTGCTGTGCCCCGGCCTGACCGTGAAGCTGACCGACGAAGCCACCGGCGAAGTTGATACCTGGTACTACGAAGACGGCCTGCGCGATTACCTGAAGCTGGAGCTGGGCGATCGCGAGATGCTGCCGGCCGAGCTGTTCGTCGGCAACCTGAAGAAAGACACCGAGATCGTGGACTGGGCCGTGGCCTGGCTGCCGGAAGGCGAGCTGGTGCAGGAAAGCTACGTCAACCTGATCCCCACTGCCCAGCACGGCACCCACGTCAACGGCCTGCGCACCGGCCTGACCGAGGCGCTGCGCGAGTTCTGCGACTTCCGCAACCTGCTGCCGCGTGGCGTCAAGCTGGCCCCGGAAGACGTGTGGGACCGCGTGTCGTTCGTGCTGTCGCTGAAGATGACCGACCCGCAGTTCAGCGGCCAGACCAAGGAACGCCTGTCCTCGCGCCAGGCCGCCGGCTTCATCGAAGGCGCCGCCCACGATGCGTTCAGCCTGCTGCTGAACCAGAACGTGGAGCTGGGCGAGAAGATCGCGCAGATCGCCATCGAGCGCGCCAGCGCGCGCCTGAAGACCGAAAAGCTGGTCGTCCGCAAGAAAGTCACCCAGGGCCCGGCCCTGCCCGGCAAGCTGGCCGACTGCATCAGCCAGGACCTGTCGCGCACCGAGCTGTTCCTGGTGGAGGGTGACTCGGCAGGCGGCAGTGCCAAGCAGGCGCGTGACAAGGACTTCCAGGCGATCCTGCCGCTGCGCGGCAAGATCCTCAACACCTGGGAAGTGTCCTCCAACAGCGTGCTGGCGTCGGAAGAAGTGCACAACCTGGCCGTGGCCATCGGCTGCGACCCCGGCAAGGACGACATTGCTGGCCTGCGCTACGGCAAGGTCATCATCCTGGCCGACGCGGACTCGGACGGCCTGCACATCGCCACCCTGCTCACCGCGCTGTTCCTCAAGCACTTCCCGGCGCTGGTCGATGCCGGCCACGTGTTCGTGGCGATGCCACCGCTGTTCCGCATCGATGTGGGCAAGCAGGTGTTCTATGCCCTGGACGAAGAAGAGAAGCGCTCGATGCTGGACAAGATCGAACGCGAGAAGATCAAGGGCGCGATCAACGTCACCCGCTTCAAGGGCCTGGGCGAGATGAATCCGCCACAGCTGCGTGAATCCACCATCCACCCCGACACCCGTCGCCTGGTGCAGCTGACCGTGGACGACGGCGAGCAGACCCGTTCGCTGATGGACATGCTGCTGGCCAAGAAGCGCGCCTCCGACCGCAAGGGCTGGCTGGAGAGCAAGGGCGACCTGGCTTCGCTGGAAGTCTGACCCGACGCGGGGCCGGATCCGTTTCCTGCAGGGAAACGGCTCTGGCCCCATCGCCCGGTAATGCCGGTTCATGTGCCCTTGGCATTACGCCCCCATCGGCAAACCCGGCGGCGCCATAATGCGCGTCCATCTGTGTGGACCATCGTATTGGCCAGCCACTCGCTGCTGTTCCCGGGCCTGCCGCTGCACAGCGCGCGCCTGGTCCTGAGCCCGATCCGCCGCGACGATGCGGCCGCCCTGTTCGCGATCCAGTCCGATCCGGACGTGATGCGGTTCTGGAACCACCCGGCGTGGACACGACCGGCCGAAGCGCGCGCGCAGATCGACGATGACCTGGCGGCACAGGCCACCGGCACCCAGCTCAAGCTGGCCGTGCGCGAAACACTGGATGGCCCGTTGCTAGGCATCTGCGTGGTGTTCGCCCTGGATCGCGATGCCGCTCGTGCCGAGATCGGCTACCTGCTGGCCCCCGACAGGCAAGGCCAGGGCTACATGCACGAAGCGCTGCAGCACCTGCTGGACTACCTGTTCCAGACCCTGCGCCTGCATCGCGTGGAAGCCGAAGTCGACCCGCGCAACCGGCCCTCGGCACACGTGCTTGAACGGCTGGGCTTCCACCTGGAGGGCGTGCTGCGGCAGCGCTGGCGCATCCAGGGCGAACTGTCCGATTCGGCGGTATACGGCCTGCTGGCCGACGACGAACTGCGCACCACCCTGCCCGCTTGACCCAATCTGGCCACTGGCGGCCTCGACGCGCGGCCATGCCTTTGGACACATACGGCCTGCCCGCCACCGGCCTAGCATCGGAACCCCCTTCCGCTGCCAATCCGGTGCCATGAAGTCCCTGCTGCATACTGCCGCGCTCTGCGTCGGCCTGCTCATCGCCCCTGCCAGCGTGCTGGCCGCGCCTGACGCCGAGGCCACGCCCGACCCGAAAGACGACAAGACCGAAGCGCCTGCGCTGCCCGCCGATGCGTCGGCCCGCCAGAGCATGCGCCTGGCCGGCCGCACCCTGGACTACACCGCCACCGTCGGCACCCTGCCGGTGCGCGATGCCAAGGGTAAGGTGATCGCCGATGTGGTGTTCACCGCCTATACGATGCCGGGCAAGGACCGGCCGGTGACCTTCGCGCTCAACGGCGGCCCGGGTGCATCGTCGGTCTATCTCAACATGGGCGCGATCGGGCCCAAGGTGGTCACCTTTGGTTCGGAGGGTGACAGCGCATCGGCGCCGGCCACCCTGCACGACAACCCCGGCACCTGGCTGGACTTCACCGACCTGGTGTTCATCGACCCGGTCGGCACTGGCTTCAGCCGTGCGCGCATCGGCGATGACGAGGCGAAGAAGCAGCTGTACAACCCCAGCGCCGACATCGAATACCTGTCGCGCTCGATCTACGACTGGCTGCTGCGCAACCAGCGCATGGGTGCACGCAAGTACCTGACCGGCGAGAGCTACGGCGGCTACCGCGGCCCGCGCATCACCCACTTCCTGCAGACCCGCCTGGGCGTGGCGATGAACGGCCTGGTGCTGGTGTCGCCCTACCTGAGCCCGACCCTGGAAGACAACGCCGATGTCTCACCGATGGCGTGGATGCAGACGCTGCCGTCGATCGCTGCAGCGCACCTGGAGCGCCAGGGCAAACTGACCGATGCGGCGATGCGCGACGTGGTGGAATACACACGTGGCGACTACGCGACTGCGCTGATGAAGGGCCGCAGCGATCCGCAGGCGACCGAGGCGATGCTGCGCCGGGTGACCGAGCTGACCGGGCTGGACCCGCAGTTCGTGCGCCGCGCCGGTGGCCGACTGGAGACGCAGGCCTATCTGCGTGAGGTGTTCCGCGACAAGGGCACGCTGGGCAGCCGCTACGACTCCAACGTGACCGCGTTCGATCCGTTCCCGAATGATCCGGAACAGCGCGCCAACGATCCGCTGCTGGACAGCATCATCGCGCCGACCACCACGGCGATGGTCGACTTCGTCACGCGCGTGGTCGGCTGGAAGGTGGATTCCCGCTACCAGGCGCTGAACTACGAGGTGAACCGGTTGTGGGACCGCAACGGTGATCTGCGCCAGGGCGCGGTGACCCAGCTGCGCCAGGCGGTGGCGATCGATCCGCACCTTCAAGTCTTGATCGTGCATGGCTGGAACGACCTGTCGTGCCCGTTCATGGGGTCGATCCTGACGGTGGACCAGATGCCGGCGATGGGCAGCAATCCGGACCGGGTGCAGGTGCGCAGTTATCCGGGCGGGCACATGTTCTACAGCCGGGCGGACAGCCAGGCGGCGTTCCGCAGGGATGTGCAGGCGTTGTTCCAGCGTAACTGAGGGTGGTGGTGGTGGCCGGGCCTGCGGCCCGGCACCCGCTGGGGATCAACTGCCACTGCAACAGCAAGAGCTGGCATTCCGTGGGTTGGCGGGGTGGGATGGGCAGGCGGGGGAGGGCAAAAACTGCTCCTGCGTGCCTCGTAGAGCGCCATCCATGGCGCTCTGCGCCCCCGCCTGCCCATCCCACCCCGCCTTCGACAGTTTCCGTGCGCTGTTGGTGGGTGCCGACCGTTGGTCGGCACGGGGGCGGATCCCTGTTTCTGCTCTGGTAGGTGTCGACCTTGGTCGACACGATGTGTCCGGAAGAATTCTCTGCCCATGAAAAAAGCCCGCCGGTATCCGGCGGGCTTTTTCGTGTGCACCTTGGCGCGGCGATCAGGTCCAGCCGAACAGTTCGAACAGCTTCAGGATCAGGTACGCACAACCACCTGCGGCCGGGATGGTCAGGATCCAGGCCCAGACGATGCGTTCGATGACGCCGAACTTCAGCGAGCGCGGGTTCTTGGCGAAGCCGACGCCCATGATCGCGGTGGAGATGCTGTGCGTGGTCGAGACCGGCATGCCGAAGTGGGCGGCCAGGGTCAGAATGGTGGCCGAGCTGGTCTCCGCGGCGAAGCCGTGGATCGGGTGCAGCTTGACCATCTTGTGACCCAGGGTCTTGATGATCTTCCAGCCGCCCGAGGCAGTACCGGCCGCCATCACCACCGCACAGGTCAGCACGATCCACATCGCGATGCCGTCACCGGCGCTGGCGTCCGGGTGCATGAAGGCCAGCCACGACGGCAGGTCATCCAGCGCACCGGTGGCCTCGGCACCGATCAGTGTCATGGCGATGATGCCCATGGTCTTCTGCGCGTCGTTGTGGCCGTGGGCGAAGCCCATGTAGGCCGCCGAGGCGATCTGCGCCTTGCCGAAGAAGGCGTTGACGATGCGCGGGCGGGCCAGACGACCGATGGCACCACCGATCTTGGCCAGCCCGGCAATCAGGCCCCACAGCAGCACCATCACCACGATGCCGAGCAGGAAGCCGGCGATCGGCGAGGTGATCATCGGCACGAACACCTTCCACAGCAGGCCCTTGTTCTGCGCCCAGCTGCCCAGGCGCTCGGACCAGATCAGCGCGTCCCAGTTGTTGTGGGCAGCGGCCAGGCCGGCGCCGCAGAGGCCACCGATCAGGGCGTGCGAGGACGAGGACGGCAGGCCCTTCCACCAGGTGATCAGGTTCCAGATGATGCCGCCCAGCAGGGCGCACAGGATCACCTGCGGGGTGACGTCGACCACGTTGGTGTTGAGCAGGCCCGAAGCGATGGTCAGCGCCACCGCGGTACCGGTCAGTGCACCGATGAGGTTCATGAAGGCGGCCAGCATCACCGCCCAGCCGGGCGAGAGCACCTTGGTCGCCACCACGGTGGCAATGGAGTTGGCGGTGTCGTGGAAGCCGTTGATGAACTCGAAGACGAGCGCGGCGAGGATCACCACCAGGACAAGGGTCAACATGCGGCGGCGTCCGTCAGCTGTTCTTCAACACGATCTGGTACGCCACCACGCCGGCCTCGCGGCAGCGGTCGATGGCCTTTTCCAGGATCTCGAAGAATTCCTTCAGCAGGAACATCTGCAGGTTGTCCAGGCGGCCCGAGTAGATGTCGCGGTACAGCTCGAGCATCAGGCGGTCGGCCTCGTTCTCCAGCGAACGCAGCTTCTCGTTGAGCGCGGTCATCCGGTCCAGGTTCATGTGGCGCAGGTCGGCCACCATCTCCACCACCACGCCGGCAGCCTGTTCCAGCATCGCCGCGCGCGGCGCGAAGTCGATGTGCTCCAGGTGGGTCGTGGCCAGCGAATAGCGATCGGCGAACTTTTCGATCTGCTTGGGAATCTTGTACAGCGCCGAGCCCAGCGCTTCGATGTCTTCGCGCTCGATCGGGGTCATGAAGCTGTCCACCAGCGCCTGGCTGATCTTGTCCGAGGCCGCGCGTTCGCGCAGGCGGGCCAGCTTGAAGGCGTCCAGCGCGGGCTGGCGGTCGGCCTCGCGCAGCATGGAATGCAGCGCCTTGGCGGCGTCGGAAGCCGCGACGGCAGCCTCATCGAGCAGGGTGTAGAACTGTTTGCCGGAACCGAAAATGGTCTGCAGAGAGAACATTGAGAAACCTGTCAGCCGTCGCGGGAAGGACGGCACCAGACGGAATTATGACGGCTAGATGACCATCACGGGTATCCCTGCCCCCTTCCGGGGCTCTGGAAGCCCCAACCTGAACAGGCGGTTGCCACCCTGCCACGCCCCTTTGCTAAGATGCCAGCGCGCCTTCGGGCGCACCTTATGGACGACGACCCTTACCCCCCTGCGCCGCGCCGGACCCTGTTCCTGAGCGCCAGCCGCCATCGCAAGCACCCGCCCTCCCTGCCACCAACCGGGGACGACGCCCGTGTTTGAGATCCTGATAGTTTTGGCCCTGATCGTGTTCAACGGCTTCTTCGCCATGTCCGAAATGTCGGTCATGACCTCGCGCAAGAGCCGCCTGAAGCAGATGGCCAGCACTTCCAAGCGCGCCGCCAAGGCGCTTGAGCTGTCCGAGAAGCCGGAGAACTTCCTGTCCACCGTCCAGATCGGCATCACCCTGGGCGGCATCCTGACCGGCGTGTACGGCGGTGAGGCCATCGGTAACAGCATCGCCCACCACCTTCAGGTGTTGTTCCCGTCGCTGGCCGACACCATCACCCTGTTCGGCAATCCGCAGCCGCTGTCGAACCTGATCGGCAAGACGCTGGCCGTGGCGCTGATCACCTTCCTGACGCTGATTTTCGGTGAGCTGGTGCCCAAGCGCCTGGCCATCACCCGTTCGGAAGACATCGCTGGCATGGTAGCCCTGCCGATGGGCTGGCTGGCCCGAATTGCATTCCCGGCCGTGTGGCTGCTGTCCCATTCGACCCGCTTGGTCCTGCGCCTGATGGGGCTAGGCAAGGACGAAGTTGCCTCGGTGACCGAAGAAGAGATCCGCATGCTGGTGGCCGAGAGCCACGAGGCCGGTGTGATCGACGCCCACGAGCGCGACATGATGAACCGCGTCATGCGCCTGGGCGACCGCACCGCCGACAGCCTGATGACCCCGCGCAACCGCATCGCCTGGCTGGATACCCAGGCTGGGCTGGAGCGCAACCTGGAAATCATGGCCGAGCACGAGTTCTCGCGCTACCCGGTGCTGCGCGACAACGACATGGACGTGGTCGGCGTGCTTGAACTGAAATCGCTGGCCACACGCATGGCGCGCGGCGACAACGCGCTGTTCCAGACCCTGCGCGAACCGCTGTACGTCTCCGAATCGACCCACGCGATGAAGCTGCTGGAGATCTTCCGCGAGGAACAGCAGTCGATGGCGCTGGTGGTGGACGAGTACGGCGAGATCCAGGGCCTGGTGACCATCAGCGACCTGATGGGCGCCGTGGTCGGCCGCCTGCAGGCGGTGGAGAACGCCGACGAAGATGCGCTGGTGGTGACCCGCGAGGACGGTTCACTGCTGGTGGACGGCTCGCTGCCGATCGAGGACCTGCGCGAGCTGATCGGCAGCAACGATCTGCCCGATGCCGAGGATGGCGATTACTACACGCTGGCCGGCATGTGCATCCACTACTTCGGCCGCATCCCGCACGCGGGCGAGTACTTCGACTGGGCCGGCTGGCGCTTCGAGGTGGTCGACCTGGATGGGGCGCGGGTGGACAAGCTGCTGCTGCGCACGCTGTCCGACGAGCAGGCCGATGAGCTCACCGCCTGAGGCCGGCCAGGGTCCGGGCGTTGAGCGCCCGGCCTACCGTAACGAGGGCATCCGCACCCTGCTGGAGATGTTCGCCTCCGGCGACCCGGCCGAGCACATGCCGCTCGGCCAGATCCTGTGCAACCTGCAGCAGAGCGCGTTCGGCGTGTTCCTGTTTGTGGCGATCCTGCCGTCGTTCATCCCGATCCCGGGCATGGGCGGCGCGGTCAGCGGCCCGCTGGTGATCCTGATCGGCCTGCAGATGCTGTTCTGCCTGCGCCGGCCGTGGCTGCCCCGCTTCATCGCCCGCCGCGGGCCCAAGCGCGGCACCATGCACCGTTTCCTGGACCGCATCGACCGCCCGCTGCGGCGATTGGACAAGATGCTGAAACCGCGCCTGCCGCAGCTGCTGACACCACTGCCGGCGCATGCCTTGAGCGGCCTGCTGCTGGTGTTGCTGGGCCTGCTGCTGTCGTTGCCGATTCCGTTCACCAACTTCCTGTTCGGCTTCCAGCTGCTGCTGTTCTCGCTGGCGCTGCTGGAACGCGATGGCGCACTGATGCTGTTCAACTGGATCGCGGCGCTGGCGGCGATCGCCTTCTTCGGTTTCAGTTCGGGGCAGCTGGTGGGCTATACGGTGGAGCTGTTCCAGCGCTGGTTCTGAGCCGGAATCCGGTAGAGCCGGCCGCTGGCCGGCTGCCACGTTTCCAGGTTTGCCGGCCAGCGGCCGGCACTACCAATACTGGACATCGGCCATCACCGAAGGTCGATGAATCCGTTGTCGGCCAACGCCGCCGGTTCGTCCTGCACGGCCGACAACACGAAACTCAGCGCTGTGCCCAGCAGCGTGCCCGGTCCATCCCAGTACTCGGCCGAGTCGGCGCGCACCTGGATCAGGCGCAGGTTCGGGTCGTCCTTGCCGCCCGGGAAGAACAGCTTCATCGCTGGCGACCACAGTTCCTCGATCTTCGCGCGATCATCAACCACGCGCGCGCGCCCGGCCACCGACACATAGGTGTTCTTCGATGGCGAGGCATAGGCCACGTTGACGCGCGGGTCGAGCGCAATCTCGGCCACCTTCGGGCTGTCGGCAGTGATGACGAACCACAGATCACCGTCGAAGGTGACCTGCTGGGTGGCCAGCGGCCGGCTGTAGAGGCGGCCGTCGACGCCGGTGGTGGTGAACATCGCCACCTCCACGTCCTTGATCAGTTCTGCCAGCTGGGCAATGTGTTCGGCGCGGGTGTCGGCCATGTGGGGGCTCCTTCGATATGAGCCCCCATCAGACGCGGTTCGGCCGCAATGGGCCGTGACGCAATTGTTCAGCCCGCGTGGCGGGCGTGCCAGGCCTGCATCGCCAGTTCGAACGAGCGCAGGCGCGCACGGTGGTCATACAGGTTGGCGGTGAGCATCAGCTCGTCCGGCTTGTGGCGCTCGACAAACGCGGCGATGCCTTCCGCCACCTGCTGCGGATCTCCCAGCACGGTGCAGGCCAGTGCGCGCTCCACGCCCACTTTTTCGTGCGGCTCCCAGAAGGACTCGATGTCGTCGATGGGTGCCGGAATCTTGCCCGGTCGGCCACGACGCAGGTTCACGAAACTCTGCTGCTGGCTGGTGAACAGGCGCCGCGATTCAGCTTCGCTGTCGCTGGCAACGACGTTCAGGGCCAGCATCGCGTGCGGCTGCTTCAGCGTGGCCGAGGGGCGGAACTCGCGTCGGTATACCGCCAGCGCTTCGTCCATCACGTCCGGTGCGAAGTGCGAGGCGAACGCGTATGGCAGGCCCATCGACGCGGCCATGCGCGCACCGAACAGGCTGGAACCGAGGATCCAGGTCGGCACCCGCAGGCCACCACCCGGAACCGCCTGCACCGCCTGCCCGGGCTGTACCGGTTCGAAGTAATGCAGCAGCTCGCGCACGTCCTGCGGGAACTGGTCGGCGCTGTCGAAATAACGGCGCAGTGCACGCGCGGTCGGCTGATCGGTGCCCGGTGCACGGCCCAGGCCGAGGTCGATGCGGTCCGGATACAGCGAGGCGAGCGTGCCGAACTGCTCGGCCACCTGCAGCGGCGCATGGTTGGGCAGCATGATGCCGCCGGCACCGACGCGGATGCGCTTTGTGCCACCCGCCACGTGACCGATCAGCACGGCGGTGGCCGCGCTGGCGATGCCAGGCATGTTGTGGTGTTCGGCCAGCCAGTAGCGGCGGTAGCCCAGCGCATCGGCGTGCTGGGCCAGTTCCAGCATGTTGGCGAAGGCAGCGGTGGTGTCACTGCCCTCGCAGACCGGGGCCAGGTCAAGGATCGACAACGGGATCATCAGCGGTTTTCCGTCACAGGATCCCCCATGCATGGGGTCGGCCGGGCGCGGCGGCCAGTGACGGTGGCGGGATGCTGATTCCCGTGGGACGGGTTCAGGGCCCGCCGGACCGATCCGGGGTGCCCTGATCCGCGCCAAGCGCGATTGGTAGTGCCGGCCGCTGGCCGGCATGCAGGTAGATCGCTTCGCAGCCGGCCAGCGGCCGGCGGGACCGGGGGACTGTACGTCCCGGCGG
>NZ_JAWIRT010000013.1:22477-25847 GCF_036320045.1 Stenotrophomonas sp. SMYL20
CCGGGCTTGGGGTGGGCCGGCGCGCGGCCCGGCCGGCCGGTGCAGCGGGCCGCCGCCGCCCCGCGCCCGGCTCTACCGGGGGAATTGACGTCCCGGCTTAGAACGCGCTGGGGCGCGGCTCCGGCAGCGGCTGGTCGACCATTGGCTTCAGTTCGGCATCCAGCGCCACGCGCTCGTCGAACACGAAGCAGCGGCCTTCGTAACCTTCGCCGCCCACCTCCTCGAAGTAGCCGAGGATGCCGCCGTCGAGCTGCAGCACATTGTCCATGCCGTCGTTGACCATCCACAGCGCGGCCTTCTCGCAGCGGATGCCGCCGGTGCAGAAACTGACCACGGTGCTGTCCTTCAGCGCCTCGCGGTGCGGCGCCAGCGCCTCGGGCAGGTCGGTGAACTTGTGGATGGGCAGCACCAGCGCATCCTTGAAGGTGCCGTACTCCACTTCCTGCAGATTGCGCGTATCGAGCATGACCACCGGCTTGCCGGCGTCATCATGCCCCTGCCGCAACCAGCGCTGCACGGTAGCCGGATCGACCGCCGGTGCACGCGGATACTCCAGCGGCTGGCCGTCATCACGGCGGAAGCTGATGATCTCGTCCTTCACCTTGGCCTTCAGCCGCGCGAACGGCTGATGCTCGCTCAGGCTGGTCTTGACCCGCATATCGGCAAAGCGCGCATCGGCATGCAGCGCCGCATAGAAACTTTCGACCGCCTCCGGCCCACCCGCCAGGAACAGGTTCAGCCCCTCGCCCGCCACCAGGATCGTACCGCGCAGCTGCGCCGCCTCGGCACGCGCCAGCAACTGGTCGCACAGGGCCTGGGGGGCGTCGATGACGGCGAAATGGTAGGCAGCGGTATTGGCGATCATCCCGCCATTTTAGCGCCTCCCGCCCGCACGGACAGATTCAGGGGTCGGATCCCTCTGCACGGCAGAGGGATCCGACCCCGGCAGGCACCCGGAACCGGGCAGAGGCAGGGCGGTGTGGGCCGGCGGGGGCGGGGGGGCCCCGGACCGTTGGCGCCATGGATGGCGCCATCGAGCCCCCATGGACGGGTTTACGGCGTGTCCCGCTTGCCCACACCGCCCTGCCCACCACGGATTGCCTGCTGTTGCTGTTGCTTTTGCTGTTGCCGGCCAGCGGCCGGCACTAGCGGGTGCCGGGTGCAACCCGGCCAGAAGCCCCCCTTACCCCCGCAACAGCACGAACGGCAGCAGCACCAGCGCCGCCGCACCGGCCATCGCCAGCAGCACCAGCACCACATATGCCGGCCGGCGCCGGAACAGGCTGCCGAAGGTCTCCGCCGTCCCCTCGCGCAACGCCTGCTCGCGCTCGGCACGGATGCGCGGCCCGCGTTCGGCCTGGTACTCGGCCATCAGCGCCTTTGCACGCGGATGATCGGCGTCCTCGCGCAGCCACAGGCCGCCGTTGGAAATGCCCCAGGGGCTGGGTTCGGTGCGATACCAGGCGATGCCGTGCTGGTCGAGCAGCGTGCAGACATCGGCGTATTCGTCGTCGCCGACATTGCGCAGATTGAGCAGGAGTTTTGCCATGCCCCCATGATACCCGGCGCCGATGCGCTACCCTTGCCGCCCTCGCCCTGCGCCCTTCCGGAGTCGCCCGATGCGCCGCCTGCTGCTTCCCCTGCTGCTGTCCCTCGCCGCCGTTGGCTGCTCGACCGAACCGTCCGGCCCGCCGCCGGGTGGCACCCTGACCACCTTCGAGCGCATCGATACCGTCCCGGGTACCGGCGCCGAAGCCGTTGCCGGCAACAAGGTCACCGTGCACTACACCGGCTGGATCTACGACAACCGCACCGAAACCAAGCACGGCAAGACCTTCGACAGCTCGGTCAGCCGTGGCGAACCGTTCACCTTTGCGCTCGGCGCCGGCCAGGTCATCCGCGGCTGGGATGAGGGCGTGGCCGGCATGAAGGTCGGCGGCAAGCGCACCCTGATGATCCCGCCGGACTACGGCTACGGCGACCGCCGGGTTGGCCCGATCCCGGCCGGCTCGTCGCTGGTGTTCGATGTCGAGCTGCTCGATGTCAAACCGTAATACCGCAACGCCTCCACGGGTCGCCGTCATCGGCGGCGGCCCGGCCGGCCTGTTCGCCGCCGAGCGCCTGCGCGCGGCCGGGCTGCAGGTGGACCTGTACGAGGCCAAGGGTTCGCCCGGCCGCAAGTTCCTGATCGCCGGCAAGGGCGGGCTCAACCTCACCCATTCCGATCCGCGGCCGCTGTTCGACAGCCGCTACCGCGAGCAGGCCTCTACCGTGGGACGCTGGCTGGACGGCTTCGACGCGCAGGCGCTACGCGACTGGGCTGCCGGCTTTGGCGTGGAGACCTATGTGGGCAGCTCCGGCCGCGTGTTCCCGGTCGACCGCAAGGCAGCCCCACTGCTGCGCGGCTGGGTGCGCCGCCTGAAAGAACAGGGTGTGCGCCTGCACGCCAACCACCGCTGGATCGGATGGAGCGACGACGGCGCCCTGCGATTTGAAACCGAAGACGGCGCCGTTGAAGTGCATGCCGATGCTACCGTGCTGGCCATGGGCGGCGGCAGCTGGCCGCAGCTGGGCAGCGACGGCGCCTGGGTCTCGCCACTGCAGGCACGTGGCGTGGACATCGCACCGCTGCAGTCAGCCAACTGCGGTTTCGACGTGGACTGGACGCCGTTCTTCGCCCAGCGCAATGCCGGCGCACCGTTGAAGCCGGTGATCGCGCACTGGGTCGACCTGGCCGGACAGCCGCAGTCGCTGCAGGGCGAATGCGTGGCCAGCGAGTACGGCATCGAAGGCAGCCTGATCTACGCATTGGCCGCAGACCTGCGCGAGACCATCAACCGCGATGGCCACGCGATGCTGTGGCTGGACCTGGTGCCGGGCCGCGATGAAGCACGCCTGCTGGCCGACCTGTCACGCCCGCGCAAGGGTCGCAGCTTCGGCGAGCACCTGCGCCGCCAGGTCGGCCTGGATGCAGTGAAGGCCGCGCTGGTGTTCGAGATGCTAGGCAAGGAAGCGGGCAACGATCTGCCTGCCGTGGCAGCTACGCTCAAGCGCCTGCCCCTGCGCCTGCTGCGCCCCCGGCCGATGGCCGAGGTGATCAGCACCGCCGGTGGCGTGCGCCTGGATGCGCTGGATGATGGCCTGATGCTGCGGGCAGTGCCCGGCGTGTTCTGTGCCGGCGAGATGCTGGACTGGGAGGCGCCGACAGGTGGCTACCTGCTGACCGCGTGCTACGCCAGTGGCCTGCGTGCTGCGGAAGGCGTGATCGGGTGGCTGGCAGCGCGGTGACACCTGCGTTGTAGAGTCGGGGGGGGGGGGGGGGCGGGGTGGGGGGGGGGGGGGGGAGGCGCGGTGGGGGGGGGGGAGTCAA
>NZ_JAWIRT010000013.1:25857-133479 GCF_036320045.1 Stenotrophomonas sp. SMYL20
GCCGGCAGGGCCGGCCCCCCCCCCCCCCCCCCCCCCCCCCCGCGCCCCCCCCCCCCCCCACCCCCCCCCCCCCCCCCCCCCGACTCTACAAAAACCATCGAGCAAACTCGACGCTACATCACCACGGCCGGCGCATGCTCACCGAGGACAGCGCCACGCCGCTGGGATGCGGATAGGTCTCTTCGCGCACGCTGACAAAGCCCTGCCGTTGATAGAACGGCACGGCGTTGAGCGAGGCCGACAGCACTACCTCACGATCACGATCGGCCATCGCCAGCAGGCGCCGCATCAGCGCCTGGCCGATGCCCTTGCCGCCGTGATCCGGATCGACGAACAACGCATCAACCTCGTTGGCATCGGTATCAAACACGCCGAACCCGAGCAGGACACCCTGCCCGTCCTCGGCCACCACGCAGCCCCCCTGCGACAACAGCCGCGCGTACTGCGACGGTGGCGGCGAGGCAGACCAGGGCGCGATGACCTCGGGAGGGTAATGGCTGCTGCAGGTCTCGCGCACACAGCGCGTGCGCAGGGCCCACAGCCTGGCCACATCATCCATGGTGCCGGTCCTGAACTGCATGACGCCTCCTTGTAGAGCCGAGCCCATGCTCGGCTGTTCTTCGTTCCAACAGCGCGATGCCTGATTGAAAGGCAGTCGAGCAAGACTCGACTCTACAGAATCGTTAATCTCGACGCCTGATCGAAAGGCAGTCGAGCAGGGCTCGACGCTACAGCAACGGTTACCGCGACTTGCTGGCGCGCAGCGCCTGGATCTTCGGCGGCGGCTGGAACGAGTCGCTGCGTGCATCGGCCCAGAACGCATGGAACACCGCATGGTCGGGCACCTTGTGCAGCAGTTCGCCTGGTTCCAGGTAGCGGTACAGCGAGGCCAGCGAACGGATTTCCACCGGTGAGACGCGGCGCAGGATGTGCTCCGGCCCCAGCTCGGCAGGATCGTTCAGGCCCGCCGCACACAGCAGCTCCTTCAGGGCGTGCAGCGTGTGCTCGTGGTAACTGTACACACGGGTGGCCTTGTCCGGTGCATCCAGATGCTTCCAGCGTGCAGGGTCCTGGGTCGCGATGCCGGTCGGGCACTTGTCGGTATGGCAGCTCAGTGATTGGATGCAGCCCAGCGCGAACATGAAGCCTCGGCCGGCATTGCACCAGTCAGCCCCCAGCGCGATGGTCCGCGCGATGTCGAACGCGCTGGTGATCTTGCCGGCCGCACCGATGCGGATGCGATCGCGCAGATCCAGGCCGACCAGGGTGTTGTGCACCAACAGCAGCGCTTCGTGCATCGGCACGCCGACATGGTCGACGAACTCCGCCGGTGCCGCACCCGTGCCACCCTCGGCGCCGTCGACCACGATGAAGTCCGGTAGCAGCCCGGTTTCCTGCATCGCCTTGGCAATGCCGAACCACTCCCACGGGTGGCCGATGGCCAGCTTGAAACCGACCGGCTTGCCACCGGACAGCTCGCGCAGGCGTGCAACGAACTGCAGCAGCTCGACCGGCGTCGAGAACGCTGAGTGGCGCGACGGCGACACGCAGTCCACACCCATCGGCACGCCACGCGTCACCGAGATCTCGGCGGTCACCTTCGGCGCCGGCAGCACGCCACCGTGGCCGGGCTTGGCGCCCTGCGACAGCTTGATCTCGATCATCTTGACCTGATCATGGGTGGCATTGGCAACGAAGCGTTCCTCGCTGAAACCGCCCTTCTCGTCACGGCAACCGAAGTAGCCCGAGCCGATCTCCCACACCAGGTCGCCGCCCATCTCGCGGTGGTAGGGCGAGATCGAACCTTCGCCGGTGTCGTGATAGAAGCCACCGCGGCGTGCGCCTTCGTTCAGCGCGCGGATGGCATTGGCCGACAGCGAACCGAAGCTCATCGCCGAGATGTTGAACACGCTGGCCGAATAAGGCTTGGCACAGTTCGGGCCGATCAACACACGGAAGTCATGCTTGGCGATGGCAGTCGGTGCCAGCGAATGGTTGATCCACTCGTAATCCACCGCATAGGTGCTGCGCAGGGTGCCGAACGGCACCGTGTCCATCTCGTTCTTGGCGCGCTGGTAGATCAGTGCACGCTGCTGGCGCGAGAACGGCACGTCTTCCAGGTCGCTCTGCACGAAGTACTGGCGGATCTCCGGGCCGATCGATTCCAGCCCGTAGCGGAAGTGCGCCATCACCGGATAGTTGCGGCGCAGCGTGCTGCGTTTCTGCAGCAGGTCCCAGGTCCCCAGCGCCACCATCGCGGCAGTCAGGCCGACGCCCCAGTACCAGGCCGGCCAGATCGTGGCCAGCCACAGGCATATCGGGAACATCAGGATGGCGAGCAGGTAGACGATATACCGGTGCATGGCTTTCCTCGGTTGCAACTGCCCCCGAGTCTACCGCGCCGCCCGCTGCCAAGGCTTACAAGCGATCGTCAACCACGTTGCGCGGCCAGGCCGATTTCACGTCGTAGACCAGGCCTCCCGGCGCCAGCAGGCCCCGGATTGCGGATTCATCCATCGCCTTGAAACGGGCGTGGGCCACCGCCAGCACCACCGCGTCATAACACCCCGCCCCGGGATCGGCCAGCCAATCCAGGCCCTCGCCGGTCAGCGCCGCCGGGCCGACCCAGGGGTCGCTGACCTCCACCTGCGCACCGGCATCGCGCAGGCGTTGCGCCAGCTCCAGCGCGCGGCTGTTGCGCAGGTCCGGGCAATCCTCCTTGAAGGTCACGCCCAGTACCAGGATGCGTGCGTCCGCCGGCGCACGGCCACGCTCGGCCAGCATCGCCAGCACCCGCGCCGCCACGTGCTCGCCGACGCGGTTGTTGACCTGTCGTGCGGTGTGGATCAGGTCCGGGTGATAGCCCACGCTCTCGGACTTGTGCAGCAGATAGTACGGGTCCACGCCGATGCAGTGGCCGCCGACCAGCCCCGGCCGGAACGGCAGGAAGTTCCACTTGCTGCCGGCGGCGTCCAGTACGTCCTGGGTATCGATGCCCAGCCTGTCGAAGATCAGGGCCAGCTCGTTGACCAGCGCAATGTTGACGTCGCGCTGGATGTTCTCGACCACCTTGGCCGCTTCGGCCACCCGCATCGACGGTGCCGGGAAGGTACCGGCGGCGATGATGCGCTGGTACAGACCATCAATCACCGCAGCGACTTCCGCTGTCGAGCCGGAAGTGATCTTGCGGATGTCGGCCAGGCGCCGCTGGCGGTCGCCGGGGCTGACCCGTTCCGGGCTGTAGCCGCAATAGAAGTCTTCGTTGAAGCGCAGGCCCGAACCCTGCTCCAGCAGCGGCACGCACACTTCCTCGGTGGTACCGGGGTAGACCGTGGACTCGTAGATCACCAGGTCGCCGGCGCGAAGATGACTGGCAATCAGCCGTGTCGCCGAACGCAGGGGCTCCAGGTCGGGCTGCTCGTAAGCATCGATCGGGGTCGGCACGGTGACGATGTAGACGTTGCAGGCATCGAGCAGTGCCGGATCGTTGCCGTACTGCAGCAGCTGCGCACTGGCCAGCTCGTCGGATTCCATTTCCAGCGTGTGGTCCTGGCCGTTGCGCAGCTCGGCGATGCGACCGGCATCGATATCGAAACCCAACGTCGGCCACTGCCGGCCAAACGCCACCGCCAACGGCAGGCCGACGTAGCCCAGGCCGATCACCGCAAACAGGGGTGCGCTGGCCGCCGCTACCGGCGCACTCATCGGCACATCCCGCGCAACGGATGCGATCGCACATACGCTGCCATGGCCTCGGCCAACACACTCATCTGCTGCACCACTCCGGAAAACCTGCGCCAGAAAGGCTACAGCCTACCGGCCCCGGCGCCCTGCCGCCAAGGCGGGCTCAGGACCCCAACGCCACCGCGGCCGGTTCCAGTTCGCCGTCGGCGCCGGTCCAGGCCTGCAGCAGGCGCTCGAATCCACCGCTGCCAAGCCGGAAGCCGGGCCACGCGGCGTCGACGATCTGTGCCAGCAGCTCCGGTTCGATCCGCCGCGTGCCCATCGACCAGCGCGGAAATGCGCGCTGCACCACGGGGGCACGGCACAACACTTTCAGCTGCCCGTGGCTGCGCGCATTGAGGATGCGCTGGAACACCGAATCGATGCCGTCCTCCGGGCCCTCGAGATACTGCAGGAAGCGCGCTCCGTCGAACATCAGCACACCGGTGACACCGGCTACACGATTGAATGCCGTGGCGTCGGCCAGCAGGCGGTCAAGATCGGTTGTCTGCAGATCGGCGCGGGCCTCACTGGCATAGGCAATCGCGTGCAGCGACATCAGGTGGCTCCCCCCTGGGAACGATGGCAGGGACTATGACATGAATGCGATCGACAGTTAAGCACGCCGCGGCCATGATGCAATCCGGTTGCGGAACCGCAGGTGGGCTACAATCGGCGCCGCGCTGCAGGCCCGGATGGCGAAACTGGTAGACGCATCGGACTTAAAATCCGCCGGGGGCAACCCCATGCCGGTTCGATTCCGGCTCCGGGCACCACACGCACGCAGCACATCCCGCTTTCAGATCGCCCGCGAATAACGTGGTTGCTCGTGCGCGGCACGCAGATACGGGTCAAAGCACATCGCAAGCAACCGCAGCAGCGGTCGCCCGGGTTCACTGGCACGCACCACGCCATCGCGGTATTCGGCCAGGCCGTCTTCCTGCAGCCGCTGTACCGAACGCAGGTCCTCGGCGAAGTACTGCTCGAAATCCACGCCGTGACGCTGCCCCAGCAGCACGCCATCCACCTCGCCCTGGCACATCAGCTGCTGGATCAGTTCCGCGCGCAACTGGTCGTCGGCACTCAACGCCACGCCGCGCCAGACCGGCAGCTGGCCCTGGTCCACCGCGTCCTCCCACGACGGCAGGTCGCGCGGATTCTGGCTGTAGGTGGCACCGATGTGGCTGATCGCACTCACACCCAGGCCGAGCAGATCGGTATCGGCGTGGGTGGTATAGCCCATGAAGTTGCGATGCAGCTGGCCGGCGCGTTGTGCGCGCGACAGATCCTCTTCCGGCAACGCAAAGTGATCCATGCCGATGTACTGGTAGCCCGCCGCGGAGAGCTTCTCCACCGCCAGGCCCAGCAGCGCCAGCTTGTCTTCCGGTGACGGCAAGCGGCTTTCGTCGATCTGCTTCTGCGCGCGGAACAGATGCGGCAGATGCGCGTAGCCGTAGACCGCCAGACGGTCCGGGCGCAGCGCCAGCACCAGCTCGAGGGTGCGACCGAAGCCTTCCAGGCTCTGTCCCGGCAACCCATAGATCAGATCGACGTTGACCGAACGCATGCCGCTGTCGCGGCAGGCGCGCAGGATGTCCAGCGTCTGCTGCACGCCCTGCACGCGGTTGATCGATTCCTGCACCTGCGGATCGAAATCCTGCACGCCCAGGCTGGCCCGGTTGAAGCCCAGCCGCGCCAGCATGGCGACGTCGCGGGTGTCGATGAAGCGCGGATCGAGTTCGATCGAGAAATCGCGCTGCGGCGAATCACTGAAATCGAAGCGCCGGCGCAATCCTTCCACCAGCGTGGTCATCGCTTCGGCATCGAGGAAGTTCGGCGTACCACCGCCCAGGTGCAGCTGGATCACTTCACGGCCGTCATCGAACTGCGGCGCCAGCAGGTCGGCCTCGGCCAGCACGCGTGAGACGTAGCTGTGGCCACGACCGCGATCACGGGTGATCACCCGGTTGCAGCCGCAGTAGAAGCAGGGGCTGGAACAGAACGGCACATGCACGTACAACGACAGCGCGCGGGCCAGCTGGTTGCTGTCGGCGATCGCCTGGCGCAGCGCCGGCGCGTCGAAGCCATCATGGAAATGCGGCGCGGTCGGGTACGAGGTGTAGCGAGGGCCCGGCCGGTCGTGCCGGCGCAGAAGATCGGGGTCGAAGGTCCAGGCCAGGCCACCGGCGGCGGGAGAGAACGTGTCCATGCCGCCAGCATCGCGCCGGGCGGCCCGCGCCGCCTTGACCCAGATCAATCCTTGCCGGGGATCCCCAGCACCGGCAGGCCGACCTGCGGCCAGCGCAGCATCTGGTAGCGCTTCCAGAAGGTGTCACCGATGCGCGCGGCCACGTCGTTGGCCAGCTCCTGCATCGGCGGGTTGTTGCATTCGGCGGTGGTGATCCGGAACAGCACCAGCCAGCGGTCGAACAGGTCCTTGTCCAGCTCGATGGCCATGTGCTTGGACATCGGCGAGCCCTTGAACCGGCGGGTGCCGCGCAGCATCGCCGACCAGAAGTCGACCAGCTGCGCCAGGTGCTCGGGCCAATCGTGGACGTGCGCGCCGAACACCGGCCCCAGCCGCTCTTCCTCGCGCACGCGGGCATAGAAGTCGTGAACCAGGCGGGTCACTTCCTGCTCGGTGCACAACTCGGGCGAGGCGACGGGGAGGACAGGCGGCGGTGTTGCGTTCATCGGGGTACCCAAAGCGTGCCGGCAGTGTGCCGCACCCGGCCATCACCACCGTTGATCCAGATCAATGTCGGCGCAGTCCGCTGCGCCTAGGCTGGCACGCTTGCAGGAAGCATGCCCTGCGGATGCGGCGCCGACCCTGGCGAAGTATACGCGCCGCCCACTTTTCGATCCGGGACAGCATGAACAGACCTTCTCCCAACCGCCGCCAGCGGCTGATCCAGCAGTGGGGCGCCATCCTCTGGCCCAGCTTCATCGCCGCCGGCGTGGCCAGCGTGGTGTTCTTCGCCTTCGTCGATCCATTGCGCCTGCAGGCCATCAGTTTCCCGGGCACCGCAATCAGCCGCGAACTGGGCTACACGGCGGGATTCTTCATGTTCTGGTCGGTGACGGCACTGTCCAGCGCGGTCACCTGGTACCTGCAGCGGCCCATGCCGAGCGATGACGACGACGAGCTGCCGCTGGGATGAGCACGTCATGTACCCGGACTCCCCGTCCCTGGCACTGGCGCGGCACGCTCAGCGCCGCCCTGCTGGCGCTGTTCTACGCACTGCCGTGGCTGCGCTGGGAGGGCCGCCAGGCGCTGCTGCTGGACATCAACGCGCGGCGATTCGACCTGTTCGGCTGGACCCTGTGGCCCGGCGACGTCGGCGTACTGATCGGCCTGCTGGCGGTACTGGCCGTCGGCCTGGCGCTGCTTACCCACCTCGCCGGACGCATCTGGTGCGGCCATGCCTGCCCGCAGACGCTGTGGCGGCGCGCCTTCGACTGGATCGCCCGCAGCGCGGCCCGCATGCTGCCGGCACCTGCTGTACGCCCGGTCACTCAGCTTGCCTGGGGACTGCTGTCAGTGTGGACCGGCATTACCTTCGTCGGCCTGTTCAGCCCGATCACCGGCTTGCTGGCCGCCGCGCCAAACGCTGGCTGGAGCGGCTGGGAAACGTTCTGGGTACTGTTCTATGCCGCTGCCACCTGGGGAAACGCCGGTTTCCTGCGCGAGCAGGTCTGCCGTTCGCTGTGCCCGTTCGCACGCATGCAACCACTGCTGACCGATCCGCATACGCCGCGCATGCTGTACGACGCCCGTCGCGGTGAGCCGCGCGGGCCACGTCCATCCGGGCTCGGCGGGGTGCTGGGCCGTGGCCGCGGCCTGCTCGACCCGACCACTGCGCAGGACTACGTATTCCGCGCCGCGCATCCGCTGCTGGCTGGACCGATGCCGACCTTCAGCGCCGACCGTCTGGGTGATTGCACCGATTGCGCGGCCTGCGTCATTGCCTGCCCGATGCAACTGGACATCCGACAGGGACCGCAAGCCGATTGCCTGGCCTGCGGTGCCTGCCTGGAGGCCTGCGCACAACAGCAGCACCGGGCCGGTTTCGGTCCGGCGCTGGTGCGCTACTGCAGTCCGCAGGCAATGGCCGGACAACCGAAGCGCCTGTGGCGACCCCGGACGTTGGCGCTGCTGTCCTTGTTGCTGGCGCTGCTTGCCTGCGGCGCCTGGCGCCTGCTCTGAATCAACGCGACCCGCTGGCGTGCGGCGGCACAAGCTGCGCACGCCGGACGATGCCCAGCTGTTCGATGATCAGCGCCATTTCGTTGGTGACTTCGGTACGCTCGGTCCCCTGCGGGACCAGACGGTCCAGCACCTGCTGGTAGGTATCCCAGAACGCCGGACCGCATCCGTGTTTGTGGTAACTGGCTTCCAGTTCGCGGCGTACCCGTTCAGCCAAGCCATGCATGCCGTATTCCATACGACCTCCGTTGGACTTGTTCTGCATTGTTGACGGTCTACCGACTCACTTGCGTGCTACTGAAAGACTCCCAGGCTTCACGCTTGGTTGACTCCAATTAGTCATAGATTTCACGACAGGTCAATTACATGCGGCGACTTTAGCGATTGAAATTATTAATCGTTCACGAAACTACATACGGGACCCCGGGGCCCCCGGATGGGGTGAAGCCGACAGGCCGCGGGAACCATGGACCGATGACTCCAGTAGATGGCGCCGATTGTGACCCTCAGATCGATCGATCTTGCCTATTTCGCTAAGCATACTTAGCAAATTGCGCTTAGCGTGCTAAATGCGACAAAAGGCGGCGCAAGTCAGATGGATTCGCCCGCCGACGCTTCTGTCGTGGGGAACAGGTTCGGATAGCGCTGATGCAGGATGTACTGCCGCAGGGCCGGAATCGGGAAATCCTTCGGCCATTGCGACACTGCGGAACGGCTGATGCCAAAGAAGCGGGCCAGTTCGGCATCGGTCTGGAATCCCAGCCGGGTGCGCACCTGCCGCTTGCTCCAGAATTCGGTCACGGTCGGTCCTTCTGTTAACCAGACTGATTCTTGCGACAAGGCTTCTTCGCAATCCACGCGTTAAGCTGGCTTGCATAGATGAATACTCTCGGCCAACGACTCGCGGCAGCCATGAAGAAAGCCGGGCACCCACGCCCGGCCGATCTGGCACGCGCCGCCAAATCAACGACAGCAACCATCAGCAACTGGCTCAACGACCACGTGAGCGCCTCGCACGTGAAAGCCGAACAGCTGTTCCGCATCGCCGATGCGGCCAAGCTGGACGCACGCGAGCTGCTGTACGGGGTCAGCGGGCTCGGCGTCGGTGAGCCTGGCAGTGCCTACATCCCCAGCCAGGCCCATCTGGATGTCTGGCAGGACGCCTACGAGCTGGTCAGTCACCTGGTGGCCGAGAACGGGCTGGAGATCGACCATCGCCGCCATGCAGCGTTGGATCTGCTCGCGTTCGAACTGCTGATGGATGGCTTCAGCCGCAGCAAGGTCGCCCGCGTGCTGACGACCTCGATGACGTGAATGCACCGCCGCTGGTAGCATGGACCGCGATGGGGATGGGGCTCCCCCGATAACCGCCTGAGAAGGCTGATGGCTCCTGCCAGGACGAACCCGGTGTTCGTCGACGGCAGGTCGTGCCTGCCCTCGGCGTTCGCCATTGACCCTGCGAACCCGCATTCGAGGCACGCCATGCAAACACTGAACAATTATTTCCTGGTCTTCGTCGGAGGCGGCATCGGTGCCTGCCTGCGCCATGCCTGCAACCTGATCGGCGCGCGGGTGGCCGTCGGCAGTCCCTGGCCCTGGTCGACCTTCCTGATCAACGTCAGCGGCGCCCTGCTGATGGGCGTGGTGGTCGAGGTCTTCGCGATGCGCAATGGCGCCTCGCCGCAGCTGCGCCTGCTGCTGGCCACCGGCATCCTCGGCGGCTACACCACGTTTTCCACCTATGCGCTGGAGATCGGCCTGCTGCTGCAGCGTGGCCAGCATGGGCTGGCGGCACTGTATGCCGGCGGCTCGGTGGCACTGGGCCTGGCCGGCCTGTTCGGTGGGATGAAGCTGGCCCGGCTGGTGCTCGGCTGACGCTCAGGCCGCACTGGCACGGGCCTGTCCCCGCCATTCCCGCGGCGACTGCCCGGTGTGCGCCTTGAACGCGCGCGACAGCGCCGCTTCGCTGCCATAGCCCACATCATCGGCAATCCGCTTCAGCGGCCGCCCCTGGCGCAGTGCCTGCTGCGCCAACCCCACCCGCCAGCCCTGCAGGTACTGGCCCGGCGTGGTGCCCATCGCCTCGCGGAAGCTGGCGGCGAACACGCTGCGTGACATGCCGGCCACTTCGGCCAGGTCCTCCAGCGTCCACGCCTGCGCCGGCGCTTCATGCATCGCCACCAGCGCCAACCGCAGCCGCGGATGACCCAGCCCGGCGAACAGGCCGCCACGCATCTCGCCGCCTTCCATCAGCTGACGCAGCACCTGGATCATCACCACCTCGAACAGCCGGTTGACCATCGCCGCCCGCCCGCAACGCTGCTCGAACGCTTCTTCGAACAGCAGTTCCAGCGCCGCGTTGCCGCCATACAGATCGGCCAGCGGCAGGCAGATGAAATCAGGCAGCGCGGCGCTGATCGGATTGAGCCGGCCGCCCTCGAAATGCAGGTTGGCGCAGGCCATGTCGGCGCCCTGCTGCGGGTCGGTGCTGAAGCGATGCGGCATCGGCCGCGGATACAGCAGCAGGCTCGGCACTTCGACCTGCACGGTCTGCTGCCCGTGGCTGACCTGCACCGGCCCGCGCCGCACCAGGTGCAGCTGACCCGCCTCGTCTTCGCCCTCCAGCGTGTTGATGCCGCACAGCGCACCGGCATGGAACACCGAGGCGGTCACCGCAAAACGTTCAAGCAGTATGGCGAGACGGTCGACCATGACGGGACTCCGGGTCAAGCGAGGCGAGCTCAATGCGACAGATCGTATCGGAATCGCCACCGAGATGGTCGACTGAACGCCGCCCTCTCTGCGCCCTCAAGCCTCCTGTGAATGACGGATCACCACGAAGCCCTCTTCCTGCGCAGGTGCCACGAAGTGACGGGTGATCTGCTCGAAGGCTTCGTCGCTGGCCTGGAACGGGTGCTCCCCGCGCGCGTTGCGGGCATGCAGCCGCGCCTTGCAGATGGCGTCGGCAACATCGAGAAAATGCAGCTGGTGGGCAACACCGGCCGACTCGAACAGTTCGCGGCCCCATGCACGGGCGGCCGGCGTGTTGAACGGAACGTCGAGCACGACCGAAACGCCGACCTGCAGGATTGCGCATACATGCTGCATCAGCGCTCCGCGCAGCGCGGCCGCGCGCTGCAGGTAATCGGCAACGGAATGGATCTGGTCGGGATACAGCGCGGCCAGCCAGGCGTCCTCGCTGATCAGCACGTGACGTGGCTGCGCCGCCAGCTGCTGCGACAGGGTGGATTTGCCGGCACCGATCTTGCCGCACACCAGGTGCAGGGTCGGCGCATTGTCGGTCGATGAAAGATGATGCATCTGCGTTCTCCTCGATGGATTCCAGTACCCGGGAGAGCGCCGCATGCAACCCGCCTTCCCGGGCGGGCTGCATGGCCGTGGCGACCGCGCGCTATCCCGCCTTCCCGTGGGGAATGCGGATAATCGACGCGGTGCTGTGCAGGACCATGCCACCAGCGTAGAGCGCAGCCTGGCCGGCGGGCAATCCCCTGCGGCAGTGCAGCGCGCGCAAGGTTTTGCGGGGATCTATGCTCGGCGCCATTCCCGCATGGAATGACCACGATGCGACCCTTGCTTCGATGCGCCCTCGCCCTCGGCCTTCTGCTGCCTGCGGCATCGCTGCTGGCCGCGCCCCCCACGGCACCACGCATGCTCAGCGGCGAGCTGCAGGGCGCCCCCTGGCGGCTGGACGTGCCGGCTGACTGGAACGGCGACCTGGTGATGCTGGCGCACGGCTACGAGCCGGTGGGCGTGCCACGCACTACGCCGATGACCGCCAATGACAGCACCGCAACGCTGCTGTCCGCAGGCTACGCCGTCGCGCAGAGTGCCTACGCCAGCCAGGGCTGGGCAGTGGCCGATGCGATCACCGACATGGAGCGCCTGCGCCAGCACGCGCTGGGCGAACTCAAGCGCGTGCGCCACACCTGGCTGCTCGGATTCTCGATGGGCGGCGCGGTGGCACTCGCCAGCCTCGAGCGCTACCCGCAGCACTACACGGGTGGCGTCTCGCTGTGCGGTGCCAATCTCAGTGGCGAACAGATCGCCGCAGATCTGCTGACCACGCTGGTCGCCTTCGATTACTTCTTCCCCAACGCTGCAGGCCTGCCGGCCACCGGACTGGCTTCGCATGAAGCGGCCGTGCTGCCGCAGGGAGTGCTCTATCAGGGCATCGCCGACGCGCTGCAACGGAATCCCCAGCATGGCGACGTGCTCGCCAAGCGACTGCAGGTCGCTCCGGATGCACTGGCCGGGACAATCAGCCTGCACACGCTGGTCCTGCATGAACTGGCCACGCGCAGCGGCGGCATGCCGGCCGGCAACCTTGGTGTGGTGTACAGCGGATTCGGTGACGACGCCGCGTTCAATGCCGGCGTGCAGCGCATCGCTCCCGTGCCTGCGGCACAGGCCGATGTCCGCGCGAAGCTGGCACTTAGCGGCGCGTTGAAGCGACCGCTGGTGGTCCAGTTCAACAACAACGATCCCACCATCGTGCCGCACATGCAGGCGGTGTATCCGCAGATGGCCGCACAGGCCGGCGCGCGACCATTGCCGCGCGTGCTGCCGCCGGTGGGCGAAGGGCATTGTGGCTTCTCTGAAGCACAGGTTGTCGATGCCTTGAAGGCAATCCAGCGTTGAGCTCAACGTGTCGCAGCGCATCAGGGGCGCGCCATAAGGACTGCTATGGTGGCCGGGCCCATTGACGAGCACACAAAGGACTGACGTGATGATCAAGACGACCTTGAAGACCGTGATGTTCCTTGGCATGGCCGTGACCGGGCTGGCCTTCGCCGCAGGCCCCTGTGAATTCTGCAGCCAGCAGTACGAATATTGTCTGCGCGCAACTTCAGGTCCACTGGCCAAGACACCCGCAGAATGCCTGGCCCAGTACAAGATGTGCCGCGAAATGGATTGCCAGTCCTCCTGACCGGCATCCGGCCGGCTCCTGCGGGAGCCGGCTCAGCCGGCCACGCTGCCAAACGCTTACGATGCAGGAACCCGCGCAGCATCTGCCGCCGCCCCTCCCTGCTGACACAACGCATACGATGGCCTTCTTCGAACGACTGAGCGACACCCGCTACCTGCCGACCGAACACACGGGCGGCGCCTGGAACATCCGCGAACAACACATCGCACCTGCGATCGGGCTGCTGGCGCACCACCTGGAACGCGACGCCGCAGCGCGTGGGCACGGTTTTCTGATCGCGCGCCTGTCCTACGACATCCTCGGCACCATTCCGATCGAAGCGATGGAGGCCGACGTACAGGTGCTGCGCGGTGGTCGCACCATCGAACTGGTCGAAGCCACGCTGCGCCATGACGATCGCCCGGCGCTGCGCGTGCGTGCATGGCTGATGCGCCCGAACGATACGCAGGCCATCGCCGGCACGCCGATCACCGGCATTGCTCCGCCGGAATCAATGCCCGTGTGGGACCCAGGTACGGTCTGGCCAGGCGGTTTCATCAAGAGCGTGGAGATCCGCCGACATGATCAGGGGCCCGGCCGTGCCACCTACTGGGCGCGCGCGAAGCACGCGCTGCTGGACGGCGAGCCGGTCAGTCCGCTGGCCCGTGCCGCCACCCTGTTCGATCTGTCCAATGGCATGGCCGTGCGCGCCGATCCGAAGGAGGTCGCCTTCCCCAACCTCGATCTGACCGCGCACCTGTTCGGCATGCCCGAAGGCGAGTGGCTGGGCTTCGACACGTCGGTGTCGTTTGGCCACCAGGGTCTCGGCTTGACCAGCACCGTGCTGCACGATGCGCGCGGTCCGATCGGCATGCTCGGCCAGGCACTGACCGTACGCCCGTGACCCCAAAGGGCGGCGTCAGCCGCCCAGCGTACCCATGGTGAAGGTGTAGCCGGAGCTCATCAGGAATTCGCGCATGCGCATCTCCGCGCGCCGCGGTGAGGCGAGGTTGGCCGGTGCATACAGCGCGTAGACCACGCCCGCGCCTTCGATGGCTTCACGCCGCACGCCACAGTGGCGGGTCTCCGAAGCAATCACCCATCCATCCTTCAGCCGATCCGGTCCGATCGACTGGCCGTTCATCAGGCGGAACGTCAGCCAACGTACTTCCACAGAAGATTTGCTCATTGCCGGCATACCGCCAGCGTGCCGCGATCGTTCATGTCCTTGCTCGCCATTGCAGCTCCCTAAGACTTGGAACTCGACCATAGCGCCTTGCCATGTCGTGGGCGAATGAGACTGGAGGGGCCCTTATGTCGCCAGGCCGAACCGCGTCCACAGCGCTTCGCGCCCCGGCTGCGTCAGGCGCAGTTCGCGTCGACCCTCAACCCGCCGAAGCCAATCGTTCTTCACGAAGCTGTCCAGCATCGCCTCGCCGACCAGCCCGGCCAGATGCGGGCGCCGCTCGGTGCAGTCCAGGCATCCTCGGCAGTAGCGCGCAGGCTTGACCGTCACGGGAAGCCGCAGCAGCTCAGCCAGCGGCTGGCCGAGCTCCTGCAGGAACGCTGCGCCCTCCACACTCACCTGCCAATGCGCCTGGTGCGGGACCAGGTGCCCTGCCTGCAACAAGCGGTCGGTAATCGCCACCGCATGCACACCGGCCAGATGCCGGTAGCAGGAACGCGCCTGGCGCAACGCCGGCATGCTGCGTGATGCCTCAGCGGTGCAGGACGGCGTGCGGTCCGCAACGCGCAGGATGCCCTCCAGCATGTCGGCGACTTCGTGCGAGGCCAGCCGGTGATAGCGATGGCGCCCCTGCGCGACAGCGACCAGCAGGTCGCCCTCGACCAGCCTGCGCAGATGCGTGCTCGCCGTCTGCGGTGTTACCCCAGCCACGCGTGCCAGCTCCGTCGCGGTATACGCACGCCCATCCATCAACTGCAGCAGCATGGATGCGCGCGCCTGGTCGCCAACCAGGGCACCGACGCTGACAAGGGAACCGGAGGTGTGGACCATGCCCGCATTGTGGCACGCCGTTGCAGGCCGACAGTTCGATGCAGGCCGAAGCGTCGGCACCCGCTGCCACGGCACAGTGGCCACCCCGATAGTGCAAGGCCTGCCGTGAAAACCGCTCCGATTCCCCGCCGCCGCATCACCCCTTCGGTCCTGTACCCGGGCACGCCTGTGCTGCTGATGACCACGCTGAACGACGACGGCAGCAGCAACATCAGTCCGTTGTCTTCGTTCTGGGCCCTGGGCAACCGGGTGGTGCTGGGCCTCGGCGTGCAGGGTCAGGGCTATCGCAACCTGCAGCTGCGCAACGAGTGCGTACTGAACTTCCCATCCTCCGCGCAGGCCGCACAGGTCGAGGCCATCGCGCGCGCGACAGGCTGCGATCCGGTGCCCACTGCCAAACAGGCGATGGGCTACGTGCACGTCCGCGACAAGTTCGCGCTCGGGGGCTTCAGTGCGGTCGCCTCGACGCACGTCGCACCAGAGGCGATTGCCGAGTGCCCGCTGCAGGTGGAAGTCAGCGTGATGGCGATGCACCCGCCCGGCGAGGATGACGGTCAGGGCTTCGTGATCGTCGAAGGACGGATCCGTTGCGTGCATGCGCACGAAGCGATCACCGTGGCTGGCACCCAGCACATCGATGTCGCCCACTGGAAACCGTTGATCTATCTGTTCCGCCACTACCTGAGCGTGGGTGAACCAGTCGGGCGCAACTTCCGCGCGCAGACGCCGGTCCACGATCCGGCGTAGAGCGGGTGATTCAAGGTGCCGGCGATGGTGGGTGGCTGGTCACTGAAATCCAGTACGACACCATGTCCACATAGCGGCCGTCGCGCTTCACCGCGCGCGGCTCGACGCCGGATTCGGTGAAACCCAGCGATTCATACAGCGCGCGCGCGGCGGCGTTGTCCGCCAGCACCGTGAGAGTGAGCGATTCGATGCCTTCCGCGCGCGCAGCCGCGAACGCGGCAAGAAGAAGCTGACGGGCGACACCCTGGCCTCGATGGCCAGCACCCACATGGACACTGTGCACTTCCGCCGTATGCCGTCGCGCCATCCGCACCGGGCGTACGTAACGCAGGAAACCTACCAGCATGCCGTCAACGAACGTGCCGAAGTAGCGCGTGCCGGGATCGCCAAGCTGGGCGCGCATCACGTCCGCCGAGTCATTCTGCGCCTCGGCCAGCGTGGACAGGAACGCCGCAGGCGACTCGCGAAGGGCCTGCAACCGTGCTTGCCAGAGAGTATCGGCGTCGTCAGCGCCGAGTTGCCGGAGAAGCATGCGACACACCTGTGAGGTTGCTGATGCACAGGTGCCCAGCCTAGCGCGGGTTCGCCTGATACGGCGTGCATGCAAGAATGAAGACAGCTCCTTCTTCACTCTCCGCCATGACTGAACTTCAGATTCCCCGCGTTGGATGCGGCGCCGTCGTCCGTGATGCCGACGGCCGCATCCTGCTGATCCAGCGCGGACGCGATCCGGAGCGCGGGCACTGGGGCCTGCCCGGCGGCAAAGTCGACTGGATGGAAACGGTGGAGGCTGCCGTGGTCCGCGAAACTCGCGAGGAGACGGCGTTGGAAGTGACGCTGCTGCGCCTGCTGTGCGTGGCCGATCATTTCGAGCCGGCGCTTGCGCAGCACTGGGTCGCGCCGATCTTCGAGGCTCGGGCACCTGCCGGTGCCGAGGCCTCCATCCAGGAGCCGGGTGTGCAGACAGGGCTGGGCTGGTTCGCGCTGGATGCGCTGCCCCAGCCACTGACCCAGGCCACGGTGCAGGCGCTGGCCAGGCTGTAGCGAGTATCGATCCGGACGCAGGTTAGCTGGCATCCAGACAAACAAAAAAGCCCTGACCGGAGTCAGGGCTTTTCAATTGGAGGCCTCAAGCGGAATCGAACCGCTGTAAACGGATTTGCAATCCGGTGCATAGCCACTCTGCCATGAGGCCAACGTACTGCGCGCCAGGAACGGAGCCCTGACAAGACAAAACCCCATGATGGGGCCTGTCGGAACATGGAGCGGGAAACGAGACTCGAACTCGCGACCTCAACCTTGGCAAGGTTGCGCTCTACCAACTGAGCTATTCCCGCGTAAGCCGCCATGGTACCGGAAATCCGGAACACACACCAGCGATTTCACTTTTCTGACTGCGCGTAAAGCCCTGTGGCCCAACGTGCCCCGCCTTGCCATGGCGGGAGAAAAACAAGGCCCCTACCGGGGCCCTGTAGAATCTGGAGCGGGAAACGAGACTCGAACTCGCGACCTCAACCTTGGCAAGGTTGCGCTCTACCAACTGAGCTATTCCCGCAGATTCCGTTCGACCTGCGTCGAAGGAGCGCTATTGTGTCCAAATTCCTTCACGCCGTCAACAGTCTTCACACGATGCGGTCATGGGCGTCCGCACTGGGGTACGCTGCCCCGCCCAGCCCCGTGCGCCCATGTTCCTTCGCGGCAAGCCCCTGTTGATCGCCCTGCTTCTGCATCTGGTAGTAGCGCTGCTGTACTGGGCACTGATTCCGCTGGGAATGAACTGGTATCGCGACAGTTTCGGCTTCACCTCGCATCGCGACATCGGCCTTGGCATCGCCCAGTTCCATCTGTTCCATATGTTCCTCGGCGCCCAGCCACTGATTGCGGTGCTGCGGCCGCTGTTCGCCAAGCTGTTGGTGCTGGCGGTTCCGCTGACGTTCGCGACCTGGACGCTGATGCACAACCACCCGCTGCGCCTGCTGTACTTCACTGTCGGGCCTGGCCTGCTGGCGCTGGCCGCGATCGCCACATCGGTGTGCTATGCATCACGCAGCCGCCTGCCCGCTACCATGGACACCGCCGATGCCTAGACGTTACATCCGCCTGTTCTGGTTGCTGGTCGCGCTGACCTGGCTGGCGCTGATCGCCGCACTGGTCAATGCCGGCTTCACCCCGGACTACTGGTTGCTGCACCGCCTGGAAGGCGCCGAACTGCCCTACCCGACCAGCACTGTCATCGTGTTCGCGTTGCTGGGCACGGTAGAACTGGTCGTGGCCGCCTTGATCGTGCGGCCATGGAAACTGAAGCGACTGTGGCTGCGCCTGTTGATTGCCTTCGTTCTGCTGCTGGCGTGGTCGGTACCGTGGATGCTGTCGGCCATGCATCAGCCACCGGTGCACGGCATGCACCTGCTGTGGTTGCTGCTGCTGGACGTGGGACTGCTGCTGGCGCTGTGCGTGGTGTCGCTGGTCAGCGTCCTGGGACGCATTTCCGGCAGGAAGAAGACCCCGACTGCGGTTCCTTAAGGCGCTGGATCCGAGGGCTTCACCGCTTCATTTTCGGATCTCTTGCATGGATTGCGGCAGGCCGATGCAGGAAGTTGAGGATCCGCCAGCGACGAACGCCTGCATCGTGCCCCTGCCCATCGCATTCCGTGCTCCCCCTTCCTTCTGGCTGCTGGCATCACTCATCTGGCTACTGCTGGTTGCCGCGCTCATCCATGCCGGCTTCAAGCCAGACTACTGGCAACTGCGTCACACCGAGTCCGGGACACTGCCCTATCCCATCGGCTCGGTGATCACGTTCGCGCTGATCGTCCTCGTGGAAATGACAGCGCTGGGCCTGGCTGTGCAGCCATGGCGGTTCCGCCGCCTGTGGCTGCGGATCCTGATCAGCCTCATTCCATGGCTGGGGTGGAACGTCCTATGGGGCTTGGCTGCCATGCATCAATCCCCCGTGCGCGACGTCCACTCGAACTGGCTGCTCGGCATGAGCGCCATCCTGCTGCTGGCACTGCTCGTGGTTGTGCCGGCCTCACTCTGGCCTCGCCTGCGACGTTGGCTCGGGAACTGAGGCCCACGCCCTACTTCCGGAACTCCACCCGCACATGCTGGCCGAACCGCGCCTTGGCCGCGCCGTCGAACTCCAGCACGCACTCCACCACCTTGGCCACGCCACGCCCGGCGTCTTCAGGCAGGCGCGCCTGCGCGAACACCGGACTGATGCGCACCACGCGCGCGGGTGGCAGCGTGCCGGTGTTTTCGGCGCCATCGCTGTCCGGCACGACGGTGGCCTTCATGCCCACCTGCACGGCATCGGCATAGGCGGCGCTCAGTTCTGCACGCACCTGCAGCGGGCGTGCCGGCAGCAGCGAGATCGCCGGCTTGCCACCCTGCACGAATGCACCGAGGCCCGGCATCTGGCCGACCACGGTGCCGGCTTCCGGCGCGCTCAGCGACATCTGCTGCAGTTTCAGTCTGGCGTGTTCCAGCTTGTGCTGGGCCATGTCGACCTGCGCACCGGCCACATCGACATCGGCGCGCACACCTGCCAGCTGCTGCTTGGCCGCATCGGCCTGCTGGTTGGACGACACGCCTTCGCTGGCGCCGGTGGACAGACGGGTGGCGTTGCGCTCCAGTTCGCGCAACTGCGCCTGGCTGCCCTTCAGGCGGTCGTTGGCCAGGGCCAGATCGGCGGTGGCCATCGCCACTTCCTGCTGCAGCAGGGCGCCATCCAGCGACAGCAGCAACTGTCCCTTCTTCACCGTGGCACCCTCCTTCACCGGCGCGGCGGTGATCGAACCATCCACCGGCGGCGCCAGCGCGATCAGGCCACCCTCGACGTCGATGATGCCGCGCGCCACCGCGACCTTGCCGGCGGTGGCAGTGCCGGCTTTACCTGCAGGTGCTTGGGCAGGCGCGTCCTTGGAACAGGCGCCGAGCAGCAGCGCCGCGGACAGTACCAGGCTGAAGGGAAGCAGGTGCAACGTCTTGGTCATGGGGCGGACTCTACAGTTTCGTTCTGGCGGCGGTCATCACGGACCATGCCGTCTTCCATGGCGATCACCCGATCCGCATGCCGGATCAGGCGTGGATCGTGGCTCACGCACAGCACGGTGGCGCCATGCGCACGTGCGTAGCGATGCAGGATGTCGATCACGCGCTGGCCGTTCTCGGCGTCCAGCGCGCTGGTGGGTTCGTCGGCGAAGATCAGCGTCGGCGACTTGGCGAAGGCGCGCGCAACGGCCACGCGCTGCTTCTCACCACCGGACAGCTGCGCCGGTCGCATGTGGCTGCGGTGGCTGAGGCCCACCTCGTCCAATGCCTTGCGGGCCAGCGGTTCGCTTTCGCGATTGCTCATGCCGCGATAGCCCAGCGGCAGCTGCACCTGTTCCAGTGCGGTCAGTGCGGGGAACAGATTGAAGCCTTGGAACACGAAGCCGACATGGTGCAGGCGGAAGCGCTCCACTTCGCTGCGCGTCATGTGGCCCACATCCTGCCCGAGCGCGTGCACGCGGCCGCCATCGGGCGCAGACAACCCAGACAGCAACGACAGCAGCGTGCTCTTGCCGCAACCGGATGGGCCCGATACCAGGGTCAGTTCACCGGGATAGATGTCCAGTGACAGGCCACGCAGCACCGGCACCTGCACGTCGCCGGACATGAAACCCTTTTCCAGTGCGTCGGCCTGCAGGGTCGGGGCGACGGCGCGTTCGGAAGTCATCGGCCGGTCCTCAACGCAGCAGCAACGATGGATCGGAGCGGACGACACTGCGTACCGCCATGATGCTCGACAGCATGGCCATCACCGCGACCAGCGCCACGCAACCGATGATCACCATCGGTGTCAGCTGCACCGGCACGCGCTGGGTCTGTGCGATCAACAGCACGACGGTACTGAACGCCGCCGCCAGCAACATGCCCACGCCGCCGATCAACAGTGCCTGCTCGAACACCACCCGCGCCAGCGCATAGCGCCCGGCACCGAGTGCATTGAGCGTGGCGTACTCGCGCACCGAACCGGCCACCACCGAAGCAAACGACTGGTTGGTGATCACCGCGCCGACAAAGCAGACGATGACGGCCATGAACAACACTGCGATGCCGGCACCGGTATCGAACAGCCAGTATTGCTGCGAGCGGCTGGCGAACTCCGGTGCCGTCCAGAACTCGACCGGCGTGGCCTGCCCCATCGACGTGGCCAGGCGGTCACGCACGTCGTTTGCCAGGTCCGGCGAGCGCAGACCTGCCACGAAATAGGTGCTGCCCTCATGTGGGTCGGTACCGGCGATGGCGCGCGCGGTATCCAGCGAGGCCAGCACGTTGACGCCACCGAGGCCACGCAGGCCCGGTTGTGCCGCGACCACGCGCACCGCCTTGCCATTGATCCACGCACGGTTGTTCTGCAGGTCCACGCCCAGCGTATCCAGATCGGCGCTATCCACGATCACCGCACCGGGTTCGCGCAGCTGCGCGCGCAGGTCGGCGGGCAGGATGCGCGCGAACATCATCGCGTCGCCTTGGGTGGAGATGCCGGACAGATACACAGACACGTTACCGGTACCCTGCGCGCTGGAGCGCCATTCGCCATCGACCCACTCGTAGGGTTCGACGCGGGTGACATCCGGATCCATGCGCAGGTGGCTTTCCACATCCGCGCCGATTGCATGGCCGTAGTTCACGCTCTGGGTGCCGGGGAAACCGGCCCAGATATCGGCCGACGATGCCTTCACGTAGATCGCGGCGGTACCGAAGATGCCCAGCACCAGCGCCGCCTGCACGATCAGCAGCACGCCAGCGAAACACATCGCCAGCACTACCGGCAGGAACCGGCGCCACTCATAGGCCAGGGTCTTTCGGGCCAGCGCAATCATTGCGACGCGTCCTCGGCTTCGACCGGCAGCGGTGCGCCACCGAGGGCGCGGTACAGCGAAGCAAAAGCGAGCACGCGTGCGCCCTGCGCACCGATCAGATCAGCCTGCGAGGCGAGCGCGGCACGCTGCGTATCCAGTCCATCGAACTCGCTGGACAGGCCCAGCTGCACCTGCCGTGCCTGGCGCTTGACCTGCTGGCCGGCGGCATCATTGGCCGCACGCAGCGACTGGATGCTGCTGTCCTGGCGCGCCAGGCTGCCCAGCGCGCCCTCCACTTCGCTCACGCCTTCCAGTACCGCTTTGCGATAACCGAGCAACGCGGCATCCAACTGCTTTTCATCGGCATTGAAGCGTGCACGACGCTGGCCCCAATCCCACAGGGGGATATCGATGTACGGGCCGATCGAGGGACTGGAGTCGGAGTTGGAGCGGGCGTTCTGGGTGAGGTTGTACGCGTACAGGATGGAGCCACCGAGGCTGACCCGCGGATACATCGCAGCGCGTGCGGAGCCCTTGCTGGCCGCGGCCTGCATCACTTCAGATTCGGCCAGCAGAATCTGCGGGCGGTGGCGCAGCAGATCGGCCGGTACCTGCTGCAGGGAGAACGTGCCCAGCTTCGGCGGCGAGCGATAGGCGCGCCAAGCCGGATCCGGGCCATCACGGCCCAGCAACAATGCCAGCGCACGGGCGGCGTTGTCGGCGTTTTCCCGGGCTTGTGCGATGGCGGCGTGGGTGGCGGCCTGGCGTACACGCAGGCGATCAAGTTCGCCGGGCTCATCCAGGCGCAGGCGCTGGCGGACCAGGGCCAGGTGCTCGCTGCGGTCATCCACCGATTGCTGGCGGGCCAGCAGGTCCTGCTGGGCCTGTGCAACGGTCAGGTCCAGATAGCTGCGCACCACGTCGGCAATCACCGCCACCTGCGCGGCATTGCGCAGCGCCTCGGCATTGCCGGCCGAAGCCTGCGCGCTCAACTGCGCGCTCTCGGCGGCGCCGAACAGGCCCAAGTCCCAGATCGCTTCGATGCCGGCATGGAAGTAGGTATCGACGGCGGCGGCGTCCTGCACCTGCTTGGCGCTGGCCGAGATTTCCGGCAGGAAACGCGAGTCGGAAGTGCCTGCGACGATCCGAACGGCCTGCAGGCGCAGCGTAGCCTGCTGCAGGTCCAGGTTGCCGGCGATGGCCTGGTCGACCAGGCCATCCAGTGCCGGGTCGGACAGCACTTTCCACCACTGTCTGGCATCCACTGCCACGCCCTGGCCCTGCGGCACCTGGGTCCAGGTGCTGGGCGTGCGGTCAGGCAGGTCCGGAACAGGCACCGACATGCAACCGGCCAGGGCCAGGCTTGCCAACAACGCACCAGGGCGCAGCACTGCATGCAGGGAGAGTCCGTGCCCGGCCTTGGGCACTGCCACTGAAGTGATACGCCTGACCACCAGCCCGCCAACGTGTAGAAGGAGCATGAAGGCTACCGTGCGATTGTGGAGCGAACATGGAGAAATCGTCCGAAAAAGGTCACAGCACGCGTGCGGTTCAGGCAACGCCGACCCAGTCTTTCACTACGCTTTCAATGCGTTCCCGGCACGGAACACTGGACGACTTTCACAGCGTATTGCACATTGCGGCATTGTCTTGCTTCGATGCTGCCCGACCGTGAAACGCCCCCGCCGCTGGCTGCTGATTGGCTCGATCACGACAGCGACTGTCGGTGTGATCGTGCTCGTCCTGACCACCCCACTGGTCTCGAACGCCACGCTGCTACTGATGGAGCGCAGCAACTTCATTCCCGCCGAATCCTCGATCTTCACGTTCGAGCCGTATGCCATCAACCAGGGCTCGTCGAACTACTGGTTGTACGGGAAGGACCGGACCTACTACTACCACTTCACCTACGAAGATGACGCTCCCTACGTCTACATCCCGCAGGACAACCGCTGCCCCGGTTTCCACCGGCAGGATGCCCGGACCTGGTGCAGCGCCCTGTCCGGCAAGGCACGCTAGCGCGGCGGTGGTGCAACCGGTGTGACAAACGAAAAACGCCCCCTTGCGGGAGCGTTCTTCTTGAATCTGGAGCGGGAAACGAGACTCGAACTCGCGACCTCAACCTTGGCAAGGTTGCGCTCTACCAACTGAGCTATTCCCGCAGATTCCGTTCGACCTGCGTCGAAGGAGCGCTATTGTGTCGATATTGCTGCACGGCGTCAACAGGAATTTTCGCGTGCATTGTGGGGCGGCGTTCAGGCCCCCAGGACCGATACCTCAGGTTCGCAGGCCACGGCGATGGAAGTAGACCTGCTCGGCGATGCGCCGCGTGGTCGCCGTGTGCAGCAGTGCGTTAAGCGGCCAGTCGGCCTGCAGATGATCCATCGCCCAGCGCAGCAGGCGCTTGCCATGGAATGCCGGCGCCACCTGCCGCGCCACCCGTTCCGCTTCCGGCCCTTGCCCACGCAGATGGCGGGCAATCGCCTCGCCGACCGCCCAGCCGTGCCGCCACGAGGAGTGGATGCCCCCGGCGGACAATGGCGAGACGATGCCCGCCGCGTCGCCGGTCAGGATCAGCCGTTGGCCAGTGATCGGCCCATCCGGCCGGCCGCAAGGCACCAGGCCGGCACGGGTAGCCGAGGGGCGCGCCGAAAGCGGAATGCCGACCACATCGCGCACGTGCTCAAGGAAGCCATCAATATCAGGCGGGCGTACCTGATTGGGGTCATGGCGCAGCGCCAATCCCACCTGCAGGCCGGTTGGATTCTGCGCGACCCAGCCGATGTAGCCCGGTGCAAAGCGCTTGCTGACGAAGCAATGGAGTGCGTCACCCTGCGGCAATTGCAGGCCGGCGAACTCACGTTCGACGCCGTAGAGGTTGTCGCGCACCTGGCCAAGGCCAGTGCGCCGGGCCACGCGCGAACGTGCACCATCGGCACCGACCAGGTAGGCGCAGCGCCCTGCCCCTTCCACCTGCCAGCCGTCACCACTGCGATGGGCGTCGGTGAAGGACTGCTGCAGGCGAAGGTCGACACCGTTCGCGCGCAGCTCGCTGGCCAGCCAGCGCATCAGGTTCGGCGTATCGGTGGTGAGGAAGTAATAGCCCGGCGCAGCCAACAACACGCTGCGCAGATTCGGCGCATACAGCCGCACATTGGCAACGCGTTGCACCAGGTATTCGGGCATGCGCCCCAGCCAGGTCTGCTCCATCGCTTCCTTCACCACGATACCGGTGGTGTGCAGGCGCTCGCCGGGATCTGCCTTGCGTTCAAGCACGCAGACGCGCAGTCCATATTGGACAGCAGCCAATGCGCAGGCGGCACCAGCGAAACTGGCGCCGACGATGACCACGTCGTGGTCGTAGGCGGAGGATTGATGAGGCATCGCGGCGTCACCCTTGGAACGAAGGATGCAGCATCCAACCTTCATGTGGTGGGGCGATGGGGCGACGGTGAAGTGGCAATGAAGCGCGTTGGACGCAAACGAAAAACGCCCCCTTTCGGGAGCGTTTTTCTTGAATCTGGAGCGGGAAACGAGACTCGAACTCGCGACCTCAACCTTGGCAAGGTTGCGCTCTACCAACTGGTCTATTCCCTCCGGCATCGACCGATCTGCGTCGGAGGACTGGCACTGTTCCAAAGGCTGGCAGGCCCCTCCTCGTCGCCCGGAAATGTCCTGGTCACATTAGATTCGAACATGGGCATTTGCTGCGTCTTTTCGGACTATTTGTATGGCCCCTTTCCGCCCAGCATAGCAACGTACGACAAGCCATTCGGAATGAGCGCACTGCCAAGAGGCCGAGCAGATGCTTATTCAAAACTTCGAGACAGACGGATTTATCGATCAGCAGGACGATTGGTTTACAGGAAATTATTTCGGGTCGCTGCAGGAAGAATGACATGACTACGCTTGATGACATTGCCAAGGACCTTGGCAATACATTCCCCCATCACAAGGTATGTCTTTCACTCGATGATGTACCTCAAGATGTCGCATTGCCCAGAAGCTGGGAGAACTTCGGACTCAGGCCCGACGTCGCCCCGGTCTTTCCTGCTGGCTGGAGCTCATTCTCCAATGAATTCCCATCGACAATTGCACTGTTCAACGACTGCCTGCTGGGCACAGCACTGCTACTAGGTGGTGAAGTTGAATTGGCGTACATCTTTCACGACGGAGATGGTCTCTACTACTACGTAGGGGGAAAGCCCGTCGAAGGTGAAGCCAAAGAGACCTTCGAGTTCAAGCATCTGCCCAGAAGACTGCAGGACTTCTATCGCGAAGTGCACGACGGATATACCTTCTTTCCTGCGCGCTCCATGGGCCCGCAACGCCTTGGTGACCAGTCACGGGTCTCCGAACTGATCGATGAGGCAGACGACTCTTTTGCGGCAAGTTGGATCACCGTACTTTCGAATGGTGGCGGAGACTATGTCGCAGTGAACGCCGACAGCCATGGCGATTCAGATGGCCTGATCTGGTGGCACGAGAATCCTGCAACTCCAGAATTCGACATCGACGTCTTCAGAGTCATGGATGCATGGATGAAAATTTTTCTGGAGGACACCAAGCCTCGCGAACCAAGGGCCAAGTCTGGTGCGCGATGATGATCGACCGGCCTGACAGGCCGGATGTTGGGGCCCACCACATCGAGCAACTCTCAGACCCAGGTCGAAATCACCTCAGGGCACTTTGATGGCCCATAACGAAAAACGCCCCCTTGCGGGAGCGTTTCTCTTGAATCTGGAGCGGGAAACGAGACTCGAACTCGCGACCTCAACCTTGGCAAGGTTGCGCTCTACCAACTGAGCTATTCCCGCTTGGGAGGCGAAATTCTACCTGTTCTGGAAATGGCGTCAAGTGCTTTTTCCGGGACCTCACGAAGTCACCGAAATGTTGATTCCACGCATGGCGTGGATCTACCAAGGAGATGAACATCAACACCGAAATCCCTGGCATCTGGGTCTTCCACGGCGCAGGCGCGCGCTTCGCCGGAGGTGTCTTCGTCAGCCGGGAGTCGGGACTGACTTGGGCGGCCAAGCACTCCCTGACAGGCGTACTCACCCGCTATCCATTGAATGAAGGCGCGTACGACCAAGCACTGCGTTTGGGCACCTTCACGCCCAAGCGCCCAGAGCAACGCGAAGCCCTCTTCATCGGAGGGTTCACATGTGCATCAATGGAGCATGTACATGTCGAAGACGGCATACCCCAGTAGATCCACGCCATGCGTGGATAGGCGCATCGATGGGGTCAGAGCCCTTTCCTGCGGAAAGGGATCCGACCCCGGGGCTCAGTTGCCCAGCTTCTTCTGCCGTGCACGCTCGCGCGCAGCGCGCTCGTCATCGCGCAGGCTCGGCCAGGCGGCGTGCAGGTACTGCAGGCCCGACCACAGGGTCAGCACCGCGGCGATCGCCAGCGTCCAGTCGCCGATGTGGAACACCGGCCAGCCCATCCAGATGTCTTCCACCGGCACGTTCGGTGCCACCGAATACAGCAGGCAGAGCAGCGCGACCATCTGCGCCGTGGTCTTGACCTTGCCGATCATCGCCACGCGCACCTTGGCGCGCTGGCCCAGCTCGGCCATCCATTCGCGCAGCGCCGATACCGCGATCTCACGGCCGACGATGACTGCCGCCCAGAACGCCATCCACGGCGTCGGGTGACCCTGCACGATCAGGAACAGCGCCACCGCCACCATCAGCTTGTCCGCGACCGGGTCGAGGAAGGCGCCGAAGGCCGATTCCAGCTGGTAACGGCGTGCGATCCAGCCATCGAGCCAGTCGGTGATCGCGGCCAGGCCGAAGATCGCCGCCGAAGCGAAGTTGGTCCAGGTGTAGGGCAGGTAGAACACCAGCACCAGCACCGGGATCATCACGATCCGCAACAACGTCAGCCAGGTGGGCAGGGTCAACTTCATGCTTGCGTGCTTCTCTCTCTACTCGGCCGCATCAGGCGTGGCCAACCCGTGCAGGTTAGCGTAGATACGTGCCGCGAGGGCGTCATTGATGCCTTCCACCTTGGCGATTTCCGCTTCGCCAGCGGCTTTCAGGCCCACCAGGCCGCCGAAATGCTTGAGCAGGCTGGCGCGGCGGCGCGGCCCGATACCAGGGATGTCCTCCAGCTTGCTGGTCATCCGCGCCTTCTGGCGGCGGCCGCGGTGGCCGGTGATGGCGAAGCGGTGCGCCTCATCGCGCACCTGCTGGATGAACTGCAGCGCCGGATTTGCCGCGCCCGGGCGCAGCTCGCGGCCATCGGGCATCACCAGCGCTTCGTGGCCGGCGCGGCGTTCCACGCCCTTGGCCACGCCCACCAGCAACACGCCTTCCACGCCCAGGTCGGCCAGCGCGGCCTGGGCCTGGGCCAACTGGCCGGCGCCGCCGTCGATCAGCAGCACGTCCGGCAGCACGCCCTGCTCTTCCACTGCACGGCGGAAGCGGCGGTCGATGGCCTGGCGCATGGCGGCGTAGTCGTCGCCCGGCTCGATGCCGCTGATGTTGAAGCGGCGGTACTGCGCGCGCACCGGACCGGCGGCGTCGAACACCACGCATGAGGCCACGGTGGCCTCACCCATGGTATGGCTGATATCGAAACATTCAACACGCTTGACCGGCTCGGCCAGGCCCAGCATGTCGCGCAGCGCGTCGCTGCGCGCGTGCTGCGCGTTGCGGCTGTTGAGTTCGGTCGCCAGGGTCAGCTGCGCGTTGCGGCTGGCCAGTTCCACATAGCCGGCGCGTTCGCCGCGCACGTTCCACTTCAGCTGCACCTTGCGCTCGGCCGAGGCTGACAGCGCGGCCACCAGCAGGTCGGCATCGGGAATCTCGCGATCCAGCAGGATCTCGCGCGGCGGCTCGAATTCGATGTAGTACTGCGAGACGAACGCGGCCAGCACTTCCTCCGGGCTTTCTTCACCGTTGGTGCGTGGGAAGAACGGGCGGGTACCGAGGTTGCGGCCATCGCGGAAAGCCAGCAGCAGCACGCAGGCCTGCGAACCCTGCATGGCCACCGCCAGCACATCCAGATCGGCGGCACGGCCATCCACGTACTGGCGGGTCTGCATGCTGCGCAGCGAGGAGATCAGGTCGCGCAGGCGCGCGGCCTGCTCGAACTCCAGTGCCTCGCTGGCGGCCTGCATCTGCTCGCCCAGTTCGCGAATCAGCTCGTCGCTCTTGCCTTCCAGGAACAGTGCGGCGCGACGCACCGATTCGGCGTAGTCCGGCGCCGGCACCAGCTCCACGCAGGGCGCGCTGCAGCGACCGATCTGGTACTGCAGGCACGGCCGCGAGCGGTTGCGGAACACGCTGTCCTCGCAGCTGCGCAGCTTGAACAGCTTGTGCATCAGGTTCAGCGTTTCGCGCACGGCGGTAACGCCGGGATACGGCCCGAAGTAGCGGCCGGGAATGGCGCGCGGACCGCGATGCAGCGCGATGCGCGGCCAGTCCTCTCGGGTCAGCAGCACGTGCGGATAGGTCTTGTCGTCGCGCAACGAGACGTTGTAACGCGGCGACAGTGATTTGATCAGCTGGTTTTCCAGCAGCAGCGCCTCGGCTTCCGAGCGCGTCACGGTCACGTCCATGCGCGCGATCTGCGAGATCATCGACATGATCCGCGCGTTCTTCGGGCTGCCGTTGAAATAGCTGCCGACACGGTTGCGCAGCGCGCGCGCCTTGCCCACGTACAGCAACGTGTCGTCGGCGGCGTACATGCGGTACACGCCAGGGGCGGTACTGAGCTGGGCCGCGAAGGCCTTGCCGTCGAAGGCCGGGGCGGGAACGTCGGTCATTCGCTGATCGGCACTTCGCTGAGCACGCCGCTGTCGGGGTCGAATCGCAGCACGGCATGGGCGTCGGTCTCGGCGATCCACACCGCACCGGCGCCTACCGCCAACCCCGCCGGGCCATGCAGGCGTCGTGGCAACGGCTGGGTGGTCAGTTCGCCACCGCCCAGGCGCAGCGTGCGCAGGCGGCCGTTGCCGGTATCGGCAATCCACAACAGCGGCGCATCCGGACTCAGCGCGATGGCCTGTGGGAACTGCAGGCTGGCGTCCGAACGCGGACCGTCTTCGCAGCCGAAGCGCCACGGCCCCTGCCCGACCAAGGTCTGCACCAGATCGCCGCGCAACTGCAGCGCGCGGATCGAGGAACCCAGCGCATCGGCCACGTACAGCACCTGCTGCACCACGGCCAGCGCAGTCGGCTGGGCAAAGGCAGCCAGATGCCCGCTACCATCACGCTCGTCGATGGAACCACTGCCCGCGCGCCATTGCAGGCTGCGCTGGCCCAGGTGGTAGCTCCAGATGCGGTTGTCGCCAGCCATGGCGATGTGCAGCTGGTTGTCGGCAATGGCCAGGCCGACAGGATGGTCCAGCGCAACCTGCCGCGCCTGCGCGACCGGGCCTTCCATCGGTGCACCGGGACGGCCGTTGCCGCACAGGGTATCGACGATCCCAGTCAGCAGGTTGATACGACGCACCGCGTGGTTGCCGGTGTCGGCGACGTACAGCGAATCGCGCTCCAGCACCAGCGCCTGCGGGCGGTGGAACGCGGCTTCGGCGAGGTTGCCGTCCATGAAATCGGCGGTGCCCAGCCCGAACTGGCGAAGGATGCGGCCACCATGGCTGCATTCGAGGATGCGGTGATGGCCGCTGTCGGCGATGTACAGGCGTTCGGTACTGACTGTCAGGCCCAGCGGGAAGCGCAGCGCCTGGCGGGGTTCCGGGTGCAGTTCGCTACCGCCACGCGGCGGCGCCGACGGTGCGCCTTCGCACAGCGCGTTCAAGGCACGCTCCAGCTCACCGGGGGCGCCCTGCCCGACCAGCCGTTGCTGTTCGCGGCCCTGCGCATCCAGCAGCACCAGGGTCGGCCAGGCGGTGATGCCGAAGCGGCGCCAGCCATCCCAGTCGGCATCAAGCAGCACCGGCATCGTCAGGCCCTGGCGACGCAGCAGCTTCAATGCGGCGCCGGCCTCGCGTTCGAAATCGAAGCGCGGCACCTGCAGCACCAGCGGCTGCAGCTTGCCGGGGTGGCGCGACAGCCATTGGCCGAACTCGGCCAGGCGTTGCGCGCTCCAGGCGGAGGCGGCGTTGACGAACAACAGCGCCACCGGCCGACCGCGCAGTTCGGTCAGGGTGCAGGGGGTGGCGTTGAGCCAGGTGGCGAACTCGGGCAGGTCCGGGACGGGCTGGACGTTCATGGCCCGATTATGCCGGAGTCGGCGTCATGCAACAGTCGTGCCACGGCACGTTTTGCAGCATCGTCGACCAATGTCCAGACCTGTTCGAAATGCTCACTGCCGCCGGTGTACGGGTCCGGGATCGCACCCCTGCCCTGCCCGCCGGACCACGGCAGGTACAGCGCCAGGCGTTCGCGCTGGGCGGGTGTGGCCAGGCGACCCGCATCGCGCAGGTTGGCCTCATCGGCGCACAGGATCCAGTCGAAGCGGTCGAAATCCGCGACCTGCAGCTGGCGCGCGCGCAGGCCGCCGATGTCCACGCCATGCCCGGCCGCGCAGGCGATCGCTCGCCGGTCCGGTGGCTCGCCCACATGCCAGTCGCCGGTGCCGGCCGAATCGACCTGCACCCGACCAGCCAGCGGCGAAGCGTCCAGGCGCGCGCGCAGCGCACCTTCGGCCATCGGCGAACGGCAGATGTTGCCGAGGCAGACGACCAGCAGCTTCATCGGGCAGCCAGCGTCTGCAGCAATGCTTCGGCGCGTTCCAGGTCCTCGGGCGTGTCGATGCCCGGCGGGAACGGTTCGGGCGAGATCGCCACGCTGATCGGGAAACCCGCTTCCAGCACGCGCAGCTGTTCCAGCGATTCGACCTGCTCCAGCTGGCCCGGCGGCATCGCCGCAAACTGCTGCAGGAAACCGGCGCGATAGCCGTAGATGCCGATGTGGCGCAGCCAGTTGTGACCGGCCGGCAGCGTGTCACGGCTGCGTGCAAAGCCATCGCGGTGCCAGGCGATCGGGGCGCGGCTGAAGTACATCGCCTCGTTGCGCACGTTGCGCACGAGCTTCACCACGTTCGGGTCGAACAGGGTATGCGCGTCTTCGACGGTCGTGGCGAGGGTCGACATCGGCGCATTGCCTTCAACCAGTGCCTGGGCCACCGAGCGGATACCCGCCGCCGGTGCGAACGGCTCGTCGCCCTGCAGGTTGACCACGACGGTGTCATCGGCCCAGCCGGCGATGCGCGCGCACTCGGCCAGGCGGTCGGTACCGGAGGCATGCGAGGTGGCGGTCATCGCCACCTTCACTTCGGCCAGGCCGGACAGTGCGTCGGCAATGCGTTGATCGTCGGTAGCGACCCAGACCTCGCCGGCACCGGCCTGCAGCGCGCGACGCGCCACGTGCAGCACCAGCGGCTCACCGCCCAGCGGGCGCAGCGGCTTGCCCGGCAGCCGCGAGGCGGCATAGCGGGCCGGGATGGCGACGACGAATTCGGTCATGGGGCGGTACTCGGCAGGCTCGTTACAACGGGAATGCGGCCGGCGGCGCATGAATGCAAGCGCCGCCGCGCCACTCAGTTCGGTCGCAGCTTGTCCAGGCGGTCGGTCAGCGCCACCCAGAATGCGGCAGGCAGCTCGGCGCGCAGCGGGACCGCGTAGTGCCAGTCATTGCCGAACGCGCGGCATTTCACCGCGTCCTTCTCGGTCATCAGCACCGGCAGCTGGCTGCCAAAGGACAGGTCCTGCGGCTGATAGGCCTGATGGTCAGCGAAGGCGTGCGGCACGACGCCGATGCCACGCGCGCGCAGCATGTCGAAGAAGCGCTGCGGGTGGGCGATGCCGGCCACGGCGTGCACGCGCTGGCCCTTGAAATACGACAGCGGACGGGCACGGCCACCGGCCAGCGGTTGTGCGCTGTCGATGTGCAGGGCCATCGGCCACTGGCCGAAGCCGCAGGCCTGTGCTGCAGTCTCCTCATCGGCCTGGCCGAGGTTGACCACGCGGAAATCGCACTCGCTGGCGCGGCTGACCGGCTCACGCAGCGGCCCGGCCGGAATCATCCGGCCATTGCCGTAGCGGCGCTGCGCATCGACCACCTCGATCTCGATGTCGCGTGCCAGCCGGTAGTGCTGCAGGCCGTCGTCGCAGACGATCACATCGCAGCCGGCCTCGATCAGCGCCTTGCCGGCTGCAACACGATCACTGTCCACGCGCACCGGCACGCCGGTCTTCCAGGCAATCAGCACCGGCTCGTCGCCCCCCTTGGCGGTCGGCGTATCGGCCTTTACCCACAGCGGCTTGTCGGCATCTTCGCGGCCGTAGCCACGACTGGCCACGCCCGGCTTCCAACCGGCGGCACGCAGGCGCTCCACCAGCGCGATGGTCAGCGGCGTCTTGCCAGTTCCACCGGCGGTGATGTTGCCAACCACGATGACCGGCACCGGCAGCGTGTAGCGCTTGCGCCAGCCACGCCGATAGGCGCGCCGGCGCAGCGCGGTGACGCCGGCATACAGCGGCGCCAGCAGGCGCATCGCCCACGGAACCGGGGTGCCGTCGTACCAGTACGGCGGGGTCTGGGTACCCTTGCCGGCCATCAGTCCTGCCTTTCGCGGAACTGCATGCTGTGCAGATGCTGGTACAGGCCACCCATGGTGAGCAGCTCCTTGTGGGTACCGCGCTCGACGATGCGACCGTGGTCCATCACCAGCACCTGGTCTGCATGCTCGATGGTCGACAGGCGATGCGCGATGACCAGCGTGGTGCGCTCGGGCATCAATCGTTGCAGCGCGTCCTGCACCAGGCGCTCCGATTCGTTGTCCAGCGCTGCGGTGGCTTCATCGAGGATCAGGATCGGCGCGTCGCGCAGGATCGCACGGGCGATCGCCAGGCGCTGGCGCTGGCCACCGGACAGCAGCGCGCCGTTCTCGCCCACCGGGGTCTGCAGCTGCTGCGGCATGCGTGCGATGAACTCCCAGGCATTCGCGGCTTCAGCTGCCGCTCGGATCTGTTCATCCGTCGCGTCCATGCCATAGGCGATGTTGGCGCCGATGGTGTCGTCGAACAACATGACCTTCTGCCCGACCATCGCCACCTGACGACGCAGGTCGGCCAGCGGATAGTCGTCCAGTGCCACCCCGTCGAGGGTGATGCGCCCGCCGCTGGGTTCGTAGAAGCGCGGCACGAGCCGGATCAGGCTGGTCTTGCCGCTGCCGGATCGACCAACGATGGCGGTGACCGTACCCGGCTTGGCCACGAAGCTGATGTCGTCCAGGGCGATGCCACTGTCTTCGCGGTAACGCAGCATGACGTGCTCGAAGGCCAGTTCGCCACGCACGCGCTGCACCGTGTTGCGGCCTTCGTCGCGCTCGACCGGCATGTCGAGGATGTCGAACAGGCGCTCGGCGGCGGACACACCGCGGGAGATCGAGGACTGCACGCTGGTCAGGCGGCGCAGCGACGGGATGATCGCCGTCATCGAGATCATCAGGCCCATGAACTGGCCGGCATTGAGGCGCCCTGCCAGTGCTTCACGGGTCGACACCCAGACGATCACCGCCAGCGCCAGCGCGGCCAGGAACTGGACCACGCTGGAGGCACCGGCACGGGTGATTTCCACCTTCATGTTCAGCGCCAGCATGCGGTTGGCCAGGCGCGAGTAGCGCGACATCTCATGCTGCTGGGTGCCGTGCACCTTCACTTCCTGCTGGGCCGCCAATGACTGCTCGGCGGTCTGCGCCATCGTGCCCATGCCGTCCTGGATACCGCGGCTGATGCGCCGGTAGCGCTTGCCCACGTAAGACACGATCACGCCGATCATCGGCACCACCACCAGCATGGCCACGGTCACCTTGACACTCATCTGCAGCATCACCGCCAGCATGGCGATGATGGTCAGGGTGTCGGCAACCACGGTCTTGAGCGCATCGGCGCTGGCCTGGGTGACCTGCTCGGTATCGAAGTTGAGGCGGCTGACCATCACCGGCGTCGATTCGGTATCGAAATGCGAGGACGGCAGGTGCAGGTACTTGGCCAGCACCTGTTCACGCAGGTCGCGCACCACGCTGCGACCGGTCTTGGCCAGCGCGTAGTCGCTCACCCAGGTGGCGGCGCTGCGCATCAGGAACAGGCCAAGGATGGTCAGCGGCAGGATCACCGCCATTTTCGGTTCGGGATTGACGAAGCCACGGTTGACCAGCGGCTCCATCAGCTTGGTGAAGTGGTAGCCGGCTACCGACTCCACCGCCATGGCGATGACGGCGGCGACCATCATGCCCCAGTAGGCACGGGTGTATCCCAGCAGACGTTTGTAGATCGGCCACACCGGCGCGTGTTTGGAACTCATGGACGCACCTCGGGTGCTGTTGCAATGGCAATACGGCGGAAGCCGAGCTGACCCAGCGCATCCTGCGCGGTCACCACGGCCTGATAGGGCGTGCGGGCATCGGCACGCAACAGCACCGGCTGGGTGCGGTCGCTGCCGGCAACGGCCGCGATGGTCTGCTTGACCGACTCGACGTCGCTGCGCAGCACTTCCTGGTCATTGATGAAGTAGCGGCCTTCGGCGTTGATCAGCACGCTCAACGAGCGCGGCGGCTCATTGCTGGGCTGCTGGCTGGCCGTAGGCAGCTCCACCTGGAGTGTCGAGCGCGCATCGAAGGTGGTGGTGACCACGAAGAAGATGATCAGCACCAGGATGACGTCGATCAGTGGCACCAGGTCGATATGCGGCTCATCCTGGGATCGGTCGTTGCCGATACGCATCGATCAGGCCTTCGCCGTGGCCGCGCCGGCCGGGCGCGTGGCAGCGGCAGGGTTCATCACGCCGGGGCGGCCATCCAGCGTATCCAGCAGCGCGCTGGCTTCCTGCTCCATCTCTACCACATAACCGTGGATGCGGCCCTTGAAGTAGCGGTGGAACATCAGTGCTGGAATGGCAACGATCATGCCGGTGGCGGTGCACACCAGCGCCTTGCCGATACCACCGGCCAGCTGGTTCACATCACCCACGCCATGGTCGAGGATGCCCAGGAACATCTGGATCATGCCGATCACCGTGCCCAGCAGGCCCAGCAGCGGCCCGGCCGATGCGATGGTGCCCAGCGCGTTGAGGAAACGCTCCATGCGGTGCACCAGGTGGCGGCCGGTGTCTTCGATGCGCTCGCGGATCTGGTCGCGCGGGCGGTTGCGTGCTTCCAGCGCTGCGGCCAGCAGCGCGCCCAGCGGCGAGTTCGCGCGCAGGGTCTGCAGGTGGGCCGGGTCGAGCTTGCCGCGTGCCGCCCAGTTGCGCACTTCCTGGCCGAGGCCGGGCGGCAGCACTTCAGTACGTCGCAGGGACCAGAAACGCTCCAGGATGATCGCCAAAGCCAGTACGCCCAACAGCAGCAGCGGCACCATCGGCCAGCCACCGGCCTTGACCAGTTCCCACACGTTTCAACCCTCCGGCCCAACGGCCGCTTGTTCGATCGGCGATAGGATAGCAGCCGACCGCGCCCGCCCAGCGGCATCCCACCACCGGGATGCGTGGATGCGCTGTTCACGCAGCTGCAGCCCTTGTGCGCCAAGCCATATGCGGATCGCCCCGGAATCGGCCGTGGCCAGCACCTCGGCCCCTTGCGCCTGCCAGCGCTGGACCACGTCCTGGCGGGGGTGCCCGAAGCGGTTGCGGTGCCCGGCCGAGACCACCGCCAGCCGTGGCGCCACGGCGGCCACCCACGGCGCGCTGGAGCTGCCGCCACTGCCATGGTGCGGCACCAGCACCACATCCGCCTTCAGTGCTGCCGGAGACGCCTGCAGCAGCACCTGCTCGGCCGGGCGGCCGATATCGCCAGGCAGCAGGACCACGCCGTGACGGCTGGCGACGCGCAGCACGCAGCTGTCCTCGTTCTCGGCCTGGCGGCTGCCCGGTGCCGGGTGCAGGACCTGGAAATCAACTCCGTCCCACTGCCACTGCATCCCTTGCTGGCAGGGCGCAGCGCCGGCGATGGTGCTGCCCGGTGGCGCCAGCAGCTGCAGCCCGGGCAGCTGCCTTCGCAGGCTCGGCAGGCTGCCGGTGTGATCAAGATGGTCATGGCTGAGCATCGCCTGCTGGGGCGGCCCCTGTCCGAGCGCGCGCAGGGCCGGGACCAGAATGCGTTCGTTGCCGTCGCCGCCGGTCGGCGGCCCCACGTCGTACCAGAGCGCGTGCCTCGCCGTACGCACCAGCACCGCGGTGCCCTGCCCTACGTCGTGCACCAGCAGCTCCAGTTCGCCTTCAGCCGGTGCATGCCGGGCGGGCCACAGCAGCGGCAGGCACAGCAGCAGGCCTGCCAGGCCACCGCCAGCGCCGCGTGGCAGCAGCCACCAGAACACCCCCGCCACTGCCGCCGGCACCGCCCAGCGCGGCGCCTCAGCCAACCACCACATCGCCTGCGGGTGCAGCGCCAACGGCTGCAGGGCCTGCCAGCTGAGCTCAAACAGCCAGGCGGCGGCGCGCCATGCCCAGCGCCCGGCGCCATCATGCAACGCGTGCAGGCCGGTACCCAGCAGCGACAACGGCACCACCAGCAGGGTCCACCACGGAATGATCGGCAGATTGACCAGCGGCCCCAAGCGCGCGGTGCCGCCGAACAGGGCCACGCACAGCGGCAACAGGCCGAGGCTGGCCACGCCCTGGGCGGCCAGAAAGCCGCGCAGGCCCCCACCGACGCCGTCCGGCCCGGTTCGTGGAAGGCACCACAGCAGCCACAGCACGCCCCCGAAACTGAGCCAGAAGCCGGCCGACAGCACCGACAACGGCGCCGGCAGCAGCATCACCATCGCGGCCAGGGCCAGTCCCTGCCCCGCACCCACCGGGCGACGCCCGGCACGGGCCAGTGCCACCAGCCCGATCATCAGCGCCGCACGCACTGTTGGAAGCGCGCCGCCGGCGGCCACGGCATAGACGGCTGCGGCCAGCGCCGCACCCCATGCCGCCGCCTGCGGCCGAGGCCAGAACCGTCCCAGCACCGGGCACAGCCACCACGACACGCGGCACAGCAGTACGCCAAAGCCAGCCACCACGCCAACGTGGAAACCGGAAATGGCGACCAGATGGGTCAGGCCCAGCGCGCGCAGGTGTTCCCAGTCGGTATCGGACAAGCCGCGGGTATCGCCCAGTGCCAGCGCCTGTACGAAGCGAGCGGCAGGATGGGCCACCTGGGTGGCAATGGCGTCACTGCTGCGCTCGCGCCAGGCCGGCAGGCCCTGTGCAGGCGCGCGCTCACGCGCAGCGCCGGGGTCGCGCACCGTGCCATTGCCGGAAATGCCGCGCAGCAATGCATGGCGTTCGCCGTCGAAGCCGCCAGGATTGATCCGCGAGCGTGGCGCGCGCACGCGCAACGACAACTGCCAATGTGATCCCGCACGAACCGCGTGGCGCCCGCCCTCCGCCTCGTGTGCTGGCGATCCGCGCCACGGGTCGTTCCAGGTGACCTGCAGGCGCTTGCCACGCAGCACTGGCAGCGCATCGGTCTCATCCACGTGCAGCACGAAACGCGTGTAGCCGGGCCCTCTCCGTGGAAGATCGGCCACCCGCCCCCGCACCTGCACATCCTGCGGCGGCGCACCGGGTGGAAGCTGGCCGTGCAGGGCCCACTGCCCGTGCACTGTTGCCCATGCCAGGCCGAGCAGGACTGCAGCCCACGCGCGGCCGCGCCAGCGCAGCAGCCAGCCCGCGACGCCGGCAACGGCCATCGGCGCGCTCAGCCACAACGGCAGCAGTGCCGGCATCTGCACGCAGGCCAGCGCGCCCAGCACCAGGCCGGCGGCGCAGCCGGGGCCAAACAGTGCCGGAGCGGAACGTTCGGGAACCATTCCAGCAGCCTGCCGAGGGACGTAGGAGGTTGCCTATCGGGGATTTCCCCGCGTGGCTGTCAGCGCCGGACGGTGCCGCGATGGAAGTTGACCCGGAAGCTGGCACCACCGCCGGCCGCCTCGCCGACACTGACCGAACCGCCGTGATGCTGCACGATTTCCTTCACCAGATGCAGGCCCAGGCCACTGCCGCTACCCGCTGCGCGCAGACGATGGAACGGCTCGAAGATCGCTTCACGGTCGCCCACCGGAATACCAGCGCCCTGGTCGCTGACCTCCAGCAGGCCACGTGCATCCAGGCGCACACAGATGGTGCCGCGTCCGCCGCCGTGGACGATGGCGTTGTGCACCAGATTGGCGACCACCCGCCCCAGCGCCAGGCTGTCGCCATGGATCCACACTGGCATCTCGGGTGCATCCACTTCGAAGCCGTAACCGGCCCCCACCACCAGCGGCGCCAGATCGGCGGCCGCTTCGCGCACCAGCAACGCCAGATCCAGCCGCTGCAGTGCGCCGACATTACGATCAAGTCGCTGCAGGTCAAGCAGGTGCTCGGCAACGTTACCGAGCCGCGCCACGTCGGTCAGCAGCTGCGACTTCAGCTCGCCCTGCGGCAACTGCGACAGGCGCGCCTGCACTACTGCAATCGGCACCCGCAGTTCGTGCGCGGCATCGGCGAGGAACTTGTCACGCGCGGCATACCCCTGCTGCACCTTGTCGATCGCGTCGTTGAAGGCTTCCACCAGCGGTGCGACCTCGGTCGACACCAGCTGCGCATCCAGACGCGCCCCCGGCTGGCCGATATCCAGCTCCTTGGCCTGTTGTGCGGAGCGGCGCACGCCGCGCATCGCGCGGTGGATCACGGTCGGCATGACCAGCAGCGTGATCACGATCAGCGGCAGGAAAAACCACAGCCCGATCAGGCGCAGCACCATCAGCGCACCGTCCAGCAACCCGCCCTTCGGCGCCCCACCCACCATCACCGTGATGCGCCGCCCGTCCTCCTTGCGGATCATGACCCGCGCCACGTCCAGGTACGGCGGCACCAGCGAGCCGAGTTCGGTGGCACCCAGCGTCGGCAGGCGCGCGAGCAGCGGGGCGTGGATCGCCGGAATCGTGCCGCGTTCCAGCCAGACACCCTTGTCGTCGACCGCCGCGAACCAGAGGTTGCCCCCGGCCTCGGCGTCGAGCTTGTTCCAGCGCGCCTGGTCCAGCACCAACCGCCCGCCTTCACTGTGCACGGCCTTGGCCACGGCTTCGGCCATGAACATGTCCATGCCCCAGGTGTCCTTGTCGCCCCAGGTCAGGATCAGCGCAACAACGGCGAACAGCACGGTGAAGGCCTGCGCCAGGAACAACCGCCAGGCCAACCCCAGCGTGATGGAACGGATCGGACGTGTCGGACGCGCCATCTCAGGCCTCCGCCAGCAGGTAGCCGACGCCCCGGATCACATGGATTTCAACGCCCGCCCCGGCCTGCTGCAGCGCCTTGCGCAGCTTGGAAATGTGCGCATCGAGCGCATTGGACTGGATCTCATCGTCGAAGCCGTACACCGCGGCCTCCAGTGCCGTGCGGGTGACCGTGCGCCCCTGGCGCATCGCCAGTGCCTGCAGTACCAGCACCTGGCGCCGCGGCAGCGCCAGCGGTTGGCCCTCCACCTGTGCCTGCAGCGATTCGAAGTCGAATTCCAGCCGGCCCAGATGCAGGCTCGGTGTCACCATGGCCGAGGGCCGCCGCGAGACAGCACGGATCCGCGCCATCAGCTCCTCGATCGCCACCGGCTTCACCAGGTAGTCGTCGGCACCGACATCCAGGCCCTCGACCTTGTCTGACAACCTGCCCTTGGCCGTCAGCATGATCACCGCCAGGTTCGGGCGCAGCGCGCGTGCGGTGGCGACGAAAGCCACGCCATCGCCATCGGGCAGCTGACGGTCCAGCAGCATCAGCTGATGCACCGGCTCGCGCAGCGCAACCGCGGCTTCGGCCAGGCTGCCGACCACGTCGGCGACCACGCCCTGCCGCTCCAGGCCCGACTGCAAGGCTCGGGACAGATCGGGATCGTCTTCGACCAGGAGAATGCGCATCAGGGGCTCGGCTACCGGAAACGGTGCCGATCATAGTGCCTGGCGCCAGGTTTGGGCGTCTTCGTGTGCCAGTTGCGAAGGCGCAATGTTCTGACAATGTTGTACCCGCACCATGCACAGCCATCCCCCGCAAAGTGGTTGATCGATGCCGTCGCTGTCCCCGACCCTGCTGCGCCCGTTGCTGTTCTCCGCTGCCATCGGCCTGCCGTTGATCACCCACGCCGCCGACCGGAACCCGGGCGTGCAGGCCGGTATCAGTGCCGGCGCGACCTCGGGGGCGTACGCCCACTACGACGTCAAGCCGCTGGTCGTACCGTCCATTGCCTGGCAGGGCGAGCGCTTCTTCGCCAGCCCGGGCTCGCTGGGCATGTACCTGTACAAGCGCGAGGGCCTGCGCCTGTCGGCGGCAGTCACGCCCTACACGCTGCGCTTCAAGACCGACGACGTGAACGATCCTCAGCTGCGTCGCCTGCACAGCCGGCAGATGTCGGCCATGGCTGGCATCAACGGTGAGTACAGCGCCGACTGGGGCATCGTCGAGGCCAGCGTGATGCGCGAGGTCACCGGGCACGGAGGTGGCATGGAGTCGCGCCTGCACTACAGCTATCCGATCCAGGCCGGTCGCTTCACCTGGGTGCCCAAGGTCGGCGTGGTGCACTCCAGTGCGCGCCTGCTCGACTACTACTACGGCATCACCGACGAAGAAGCGCTGCGCTCGGGACTCGCCGCCTACAACCCGGGCAGCGCGACATCACCGAGCCTGCAGATCGCAGTCAGCACGCCCTTGGGCACGAAGTGGCGCGCGACCGGCGTCGTCGCCAACCAGTGGTTCGGCGATGCAGTAAAGGACAGCCCGATGGCCCGTCGCGGTACGCAGACGTCGGCCTTCGTTTCCCTGATGCGCTCGTTCTGATCGAGCGCCCGCAACGGACAAGGACCCCCCATGGCCTCCGTCTCCCCTGCTGCTGAAGCGCACGCGATCCTGCGTGCCCCCGACCTGGACAGCGCCGAGCGCGTCTACCTGGGGCTGCTGCCCGACCTGGAACACGTGAACGCGCTGACGCGCCGCGCACTGGGCCTTTCGCGTGCTGCCGATGCGGCACGCGGCTACGCGTTGTCGATGACGCTGGTGGGATTGCGCCTGCAGGAGCTGGAGATGGGCGAAGCGACCGCAAAGGAACATCGCCAGGCCACGCTGCGCAGCCTGCGCCAGGCCTTCAGCGCCTGAGCGCAGGCCAGCGACGCCGCCGCTGCCGCAGGCAGCGGGAAGACTCAGCGGAACGTGGTCCACGCCAGCACTGCCGCCAGCAGGGCCACCCAGATCACCGCCTTGAAGGTACCCTCCAGCATGTTGCCGCCGAACAGCAGTTCGATGATGGGATTGGGCCGGGAAACCGGAACGTGATCACTCATGCGGCAGCTCCTTGCAGTGACGGCGCGATTGCGCGGTAGACCGGAGTCTACGCCTGCACGGCCCGGATTCATCGCCCCCCGGCCGTCTTTGGCGGTTCAATTCCGGCCTTCGTCGCAGGCCGGCTGCAGCACCCCACATGTCATGCCAGCCTGCGTGCACTTTCCCGCTGGAGCACCGTGCCATGCCGATGCTTGCCCTGATGCTGCTGCTCTCCAGCCTGTTCGGCGCTGGCAACGGGCCCACTGAAGAGGCCCTTCGCAGCCAGATCCTGCGTGCCGAAACCCAGCAGCCGGACGTCGTACGACAGGATTGCGGTTCGCCCTCCCTGCTGCTTTACCGGCTGCGCCAGGACCGGGTCCTGAGGCTGGCCAACCAGCCCCTGCAACACGAACCCGGCGTTGCCCAGCCCACGCGTGGTGCGACGGTTCGCGTCGCCCAGCTCTGGGAGCGCGTGGACGGTCACTGGAAGCTGCAGCGGATGATCAGCATCGAAGACCTGGTCGTGCAACGCTGACCATGTGGAACCGTGATCGATGCCTGAAACGAGAAAAGCCGGCACAAGGCCGGCTTCCGTCGTGATCCACCGCTGCACCGGCAATGCCGGGAGCCAGGTGGTGGGCGGTACAGGGTTCGAACCTGTGACCCCTACCATGTCAAGGTAGTGCTCTACCGCTGAGCTAACCGCCCATCTTGTTCTTGCCGCCCGAAAGCTGGCCTTGCTACGTAAAAACCCGGCGCCAGGGCCGGGCTTTGCAGTTCACGACAGCCCCCTTCCAGGGACTTCGTGGTGGGCGGTACAGGGTTCGAACCTGTGACCCCTACCATGTCAAGGTAGTGCTCTACCGCTGAGCTAACCGCCCGTTTTTGCTTCTGAACGTCCGCGATTGCGTCGGTGCAGGCCGCGTATATTACGGATGCCGGCCGTGAAGCGCAACACTTTTGTGAAGAAGATGCTGCACTGCCGCGTTCAGCCCAGACTCGCTTCCTTCAGCTGCCGGATCTGGTCACGCACGCGGGCTGCATCCTCGAATTCCAGGTCCTTGGCGTGCTGGTACATCTGCTGCTCCAGCGCCTTGAGACGGGATGCCAGCTGGGCCGGGCTGAGCGATCGATAGTCACTCCCCTCCTCGGCAACGCCGGGCCTGCCCTTGCCCTTGCCCTTCTTTGCTTCCTTCTCGGCCGCATCGGAGCGCGCGCCTTCCAGCACGTCGGTGATCGGACGCGCCACCGAGCGCGGCACGATGCCGTGCTGCTCGTTGTACTCGACCTGCTTGGCGCGACGGCGGTCGGTCTCGTCGATCGCTGCCTGCATCGAGCGGGTGATCTTGTCCGCATACAGGATCGCCTTACCACGCACGTTGCGGGCGGCACGGCCGATGGTCTGGATCAGCGAGCCGGTCGAGCGCAGGAAGCCCTCCTTGTCGGCATCCAGGATCGCCACCAGGGACACCTCGGGCATGTCCAGGCCCTCGCGCAGCAGGTTGATGCCCACCAGCACATCGAACTTGCCCAGGCGCAGGTCGCGGATGATCTCCACGCGCTCGACCGTGTCCACGTCCGAGTGCAGGTAGCGCACGCGGATGCCGTGCTCGGTCAGGTATTCGGTGAGATTTTCGGCCATGCGCTTGGTCAGCGTCGTGACCAGCACACGGTCACCGGCCTTGATGCGCGCGTTGGCCTCGCTCATCAGGTCGTCAACCTGGGTGCCGACCGGGCGGATCTCCACCACCGGGTCGATCAGGCCGGTGGGGCGTACGACCAGTTCAGTGATCTCGTCACCGGCTTCGCGGTACTCATAGGGGCCTGGCGTGGCCGACACATAGATGCTGCGCGGGCAGCGCTCTTCCCACTCCTCGAAGCGCAGCGGCCGGTTGTCCAGCGCCGAGGGCAGCCGGAACCCGAACTCGACCAGCGTCTCCTTGCGCGAACGGTCGCCCTTGAACATGGCACCGATCTGCGGAATGGTCACGTGCGATTCGTCGATCACCAGCAGCGCGTCGGCCGGCAGGTAGTCGAACAATGTCGGCGGCGGTTCGCCGGCGTTCTTGCCGGTCAGGTGCCGGGAGTAGTTCTCGATGCCGTTGCAGTAGCCGACCTCGGCCATCATTTCCAGATCGAACTGGGTGCGCTGCGCCAGGCGCTGCGCCTCCACCAGCTTGTTCTGCGCGTACAGCTGCTCCAGGCGCTCCTTCAGCTCGACCTTGATCGTCTCGATCGCCGCCAGCACACGCTCGCGCGTGGTGGCGTAATGGGTCTTCGGGTAGACCGTGAAGCGCTGCATGTTGCGCAGCGTCTCGCCGGTGAGCGGGTCGAACAGGGTGATCTTCTCGACCTCGCCATCAAACAGCTCCAGGCGCAGCGCCTCGCTGTCCGACTCGGCCGGGAACACGTCGATGACTTCACCACGCACGCGGAAGGTACCGCGCTGCAGCTCGTATTCGTTGCGCGTGTACTGCAGCTGGGTGAGGTGGTTGATCAGGTCGCGCTGGTCGATGCGCTCGCCCTTGGACAGGATCAGGCGCAGCGACAGGTAGTCTTCCGGCGCGCCCAGGCCGTAGATCGCCGACACTGTCGCCACCACGATCGCGTCCGGGCGCGACAGCAGGGTCTTGGTCGCCGCCAGCCGCATCTGCTCGATGTGCTCGTTGATCGAACTGTCCTTCTCGATGAAGGTGTCCGACGATGGCACGTAGGCTTCCGGCTGGTAGTAGTCGTAGTAGCTGACGAAGTACTCCACCGCGTTGTGCGGGAAGAACGCCTTGAACTCGCCATACAGCTGCGCCGCCAGCGTCTTGTTCGGCGCCATGATCAGCGTCGGCTTCTGCACGTTCTGGATGACGTTGGCGATGGTGTAGGTCTTGCCCGAGCCGGTGACGCCCAGCAGCGTCTGCTTGGCGATGCCCGCTTCGAAGTTGCTGGTCAGCTTCGCGATGGCATCAGGCTGGTCGCCCGCCGGCGAGTACGGCGAGACGAGTTCAAAACGGTCGCTCATGATGGTGCCAGTTCCCGGGAGTAGTGAGTATACGGGGCATGGAGTGACGGCCCGCTGAGGGGTTTCCGGGCAGGTGAGCGCGGCGGTGCCTGATGGCGGCCGTCCCGCTGCGGCGCGAGGCTTGATGCCATGCATCGCACTCCCGCCCACTGTCGTTCAGCATCACGCGGCATGCATCTGGTCGAGATGCTGGTGGTGATCGCCATCCTTTCCGTTCTGCTGGCCGTGGGCTGGCCGGCCCTGCGCCCGGTGCTGTTGCGGCAACGCGCCGACGCCCTGCAGCTGACCCTGCATGCCAGTCTTTCCAGCGCCAGAAGCGAGGCCCTGAAGCGCCGCGAACTGATCGGGCTGTGCGCCAGCGACGACGGTGAGCAGTGCTCCCGCGACTGGAGCGCAGGGTGGATCATCTATCGCAGCGGCAGGCACCGGGGGACACCAGCATCCGCCCAGGACATCCTGATCCACCATCAAGGCCGGACCGACATCGCCATCGTCGCCCAGGCCAGCGGTGGACGGCCGCTGCTGTTCTTCCAGCCTGACGGGCGCAGTCCCGGTGCCAATCTGACACTGCGCATCTGCGCAGGAGACCGGCTGCATGGCAGGTTGGTCATCAACAACGGCGGCCGCATCCGCAGCGAGCGTGTCGACCGCACCCTTCCCTGCTGACGGGCCAAAACGACAAAAACCGCGATTTCTCGCGGCTTTTGCAGTATCTGGCGCCCGAAGTTGGACTCGAACCAACGACCCCCTGATTAACAGTCAAGTGCTCTAACCGGCTGAGCTATTCGGGCGGGGAGGCGCATTGTACTGGGCGTTCAGAGGAAGATCAACACCTGATTTACCAGCAATCGGAAACCGTGCCGCTGGCCGTTTTGCGGTTGGCCTGGTCCACGCTCAGCGTCCCGCAGCTGTCCTTGGTCTGGTTGCCCTGGGGCGTCGCAGTCAGCGTGAACGAGGACGCCTTGCCATCGAACGTGATCGCGTACCGTGTGGTCCCGCCCTCGCGCGGCGACACCTTGCTGGGCAGCGCGAAGCCCGAGTAGGTGTTGTTCACCGAGTAGTAGCGCTCAGCACGCTGCGCGTATTCCACCAGGTCCGCCTTGGCCACGCCCCGGTGCGACTGGCGGATGTACTGCTGGTACGACGGAACGACAATCGCGGCCAGGATACCGAGCACGATCACCACGATCATCAGTTCGATGAGGGAGAAACCGTGCTGCTTGCCGGGACGACGCAGGGTACGGGAAAGAGTGTTCAGGGTCATGGGCATGTCTTCGTTACTGGATCTGGCGCCAGGATTGGCGACCGCAGGGATAAGGCACGTACATCGTCGGAGCACCCGCCACGTTGACCGCCATCCAGCAGGCACGTCCGCCTCGATCGGCACCCTTTGCCAGGCGTGGCATCACCGAGACATTGACGTCCTTCACCGGTGCGGTGCCGCCGGTGTCGAGACTCACGCCAGCCGTGCCCGCTCCGTAGGGCGTGCCGGTAATGGACCCGACCCGCGCCTGCTCCAGCGATGCAACACCCGAGATCGGATTGAGGCCAAACAGCCAGTTGCTTCCCTCGGTCGAACAGCCACGGCCACCCGCGGTGGGCATGTAGGTCGGCATGAACACCGTTCCCGACGCCACGGCAGGATTACCAACAAAGCGTTCACCTGCGCCGGGCAGTGCAATGCTCCATCCGCGCGCCGCCCCGGAGAAGGGCGTGGCCGTGACCGTGCGCAACTTGTTGGTGGTGGTCACCGTATAGGCCACCAGATTGGCGGGCACGATCGTGGCCTCCGGCTGGTCCTTGCTGGTGTCGTTGACACCGTACAGCGACTGCGCGGTGAGATCCTGGGGGTCATTGTCGAAGGAGAAGCTGCCGGTACCCAGCACCAGCATCACGCCACCACCGGGTCCGGTCACGGCGGTCATGCCACCGGTAATCGGCTGGCGATACACCTGGTTGTTGTTGTTGGTCTGGCGCGCCGTGGTGAACACCGGCGTGGTGACCGAGGTCGCCGTGCTTTCCAGGTCGAACTTCCACAGCGCGCCGCGCTGGTCGGCCGCATAGATCGTGTCCGCCAGGCCGTCACGGCCACGTACACGCCCGGTCCCACCGGCGCTGTCGGCGCGCCAACGGTCGACAGCCACGATGTTGCCGAGGCCATTGTCACCGGCGGGTGCGGTTGCTGCGGCCTCGGTAGCAGTGATCATCCGCACCGCGCCCGATCCCAGGTCGACCACGAACAGCACGGCCTTGCGGCTGAGGCTGTTGTAACCGTTGCCGAAGATCGCTTTCCACGCCACTCCGGTCCCTTCCTTCACCGGCACGATCACCGGCTTGCCAAGGACATGACCGATGTTCGCCTTTACGGTGCTGTCGAGCCCCGGCGCAACGTCACTGATTTCCCACAGGCGATTGCCGGTGCCGAAGCTGGACGGCGTGGTTACATCCAGCGCGAACACCGAGCGCCCACCGGCGCCCGCCGTACCGACCAGCGCCGTGGCCCAGTTGCCACCGATCTGTGCATCCGCCACCGCGATCGGTCCATCCACGTAGTAGCGATGACGGAAGCGCTGGTCGGACTTGTTGGCCGCCACGTAGGGATACAGCAGGTTGGCCATGTGGCCCAGCGCGGTTCCAGGGATGTAGGCGAAGGTCTCGCTGCCACCGGCACCGTCACTTACGCCATTGCCGTTCATGCCACCGTCGAAGGCATGCAGCATGCCGTCATTGGCACCAACATAGACCATGTAGCGGCCATTGTTGCGCTTGCGGGTCAGATACGTGGCATACGAGGTCGCCATCGCGGTGCTGATGCGCTGGTAGCCATAGTCGTCGCGGGGCGAACTGATCACCGGGCTGGAATTGACGATGTCGCCCAGCACGGTGGTACGGGTGCGATAGATGCCCCCCGAGTTGCGTACTTCGCGCGATGCGTCGCCGCGCAGATAAGCCATGGCCGTGGCGATGTCGCCGCCCAGCTTTTCAGCCTCGGTCGCGGAACAGCGCGCAATGCCCGGATACTGCTTCTCATCCTTGTTGCAGAGGTCGGTGAACGCGATGTTGGTGCTGCTGAAGTCAACTGCAGCATTGCCCTTGGTGGCAACGATGGTGCGCGAACGCTGCGCCCCCAGTTTCTCCGCCGCTTCCCACACCTGCGTGTACTCGGTCTGCTGCGTCTTGTCGTTCACCGCAAGCTTGGATGCCTTCAGGCGGCTGAACCAATCGGTTTCCTCGTTGGCTACTTCGAACTGGGGCGTGACCGCCAGCGACCCGGTACCGATACGCGCGCCGGTCAGGCCCTGGCTGCCCGAAGGCGCTGGCCCGGAGGTGACCGACGAGAGCACCCGGCGCATGGCCGTGGTGATGTCTGCCGGAGTACGCGCGTTGATGTACTCACCGCGGGTATTGGTCGCGGCGTGCCAGATGTCATCCACGGTGCTGGGGTTGTTGTTCTGACGTGGCGGCCAGTTGTTGTAGATGGCCGAATCGGTATACGGATTCTGCTGTTTGTCCGGATCGAACAGGTTGCCACGCGCACCCAGGGTGATCCCGTAGAAGTTGATATGCAGGTTCTTGTTGCAGTCCAGCGACTTGTCGTTACTGGTCGCGCACTGCTCCGGCACCGGCACATTGCCCTTGGGCATCGCGGTATCGGTGCGCAACGGATTGACGTAATAGTACGCCGCGATATCAGCCATCGTATCCGAGTTGCTGTCCTTGAACGGGGCACCCATGGCACCGTCAATGTTCCCTGGGGTGGGAATCGAACTCGATGGGAACCCGTTGCCGTTGTTGCTATAGCCATCGGTGAACAGCATCACCGCGTTTTTCTGGCAGGAAAGCTTGATGGGGGCCGCATCGTCGGTTCGCATGAACTGCAGGCCGGCCGCATTGACCGCATTTCGGTTGGGCGTACCGCCATTGGCGGTCAGCGCAATCATGTCGCTGTACAGTTTCGCCTTTTGCGAGATCAGGCTCATGTCCTGGATCGCGAGACGCTTCGCATCATCCGACGAGCTGTTGTACTTCAGGAAGTCGTTGATCTTGAAGTAGCCGACATACATGTCGTTGACGTTCAACGCATGCGTCATGCCAGCGATCATCGCGCGGTTTCGGTTACCGTAGTAGGAGTACCAGTTGGCGAAATTCTGGAGCGCGGCGGCATCACCGGATGCGATGACATACTTCCACATGTCACAGCCTGGGCCACAGGCACCCGCAATTCTGGTGCGCTTCACGCCCGCATATGCATTGGTCGTCCCCGGCAGCTGGGGACGGGGGTCCGCATCACTGCTGTAGGGCATGAAGAATGTTGCCGGAACGTACCTGAGAGATGCGTAATCCGCCGAAGTCCAGCTTCGGCCAGCGCTATTGCCATTGCTGTTTTCGCTACCGAATGTATACGTTACGTTCCCCGAGCGATCCTCGTATCGGGTCACATTCGCATAGGCCTGCCCCTGCGGCGCAACCATGCCCTTCTGCATCCGTTGGACATCCCAACTGGATTTACCCAGGTAGCTCGCAGCAAGCGACAGCGAATTACCCGTGTCACGCGGATCAATGAGGGTGGCTGTCGTATTGGCCTGAGGATAGGACACGACCTCTTCCTTGACGATGTTCAGCCAAGGCTCGTACTTGATGTTCGGATCGTAGTACGCCGGATTGTAGGCGGCCGATCGCGCGAACCCGAATACGTCCAGCGCGGGAATGCCGCTGTTGTCGTTGATTCGGGCACCTGGCAGTACATAGAAGTAGTCGCACTCACCCGCGCCATAGATGGGATTTCCATAGCGATCGTAGCCACTGATGATGTCGTCAACGGTGTTCAGTACACCCTTGGATCTGAAGAAGCTCTGCCGGGCATAGTTCCAGCACGCCGTTCCATCCTGCCCTGGGAACTGGGTCTGGAAGGTCATCGAACCCGAATCATCCACCGCCATGATGAATGACGGCGGCGCGGAGACCTTCAGGTTCATCGGGTGCTGCGACAATGTGCCCTGCGCCTGCGCGGCGAACAGGTTCATCGCAAGCCAGGTGCCGCCAGCCACCGCCAGCAACAGCCCGGAGCCGGCCAGGATCTTGATCTTTCGGGTCGCCATGACCGGGTTCCTCAAAGCTTGAAAACAGTGTCGACAGCCGCCGAGGAAGTACCCTCGTTGCTGGTGGCGGCATCGCGATCGGAGCCGAACGCGGTGATCTGGTAGACGCGGGTGGGCTCTTCGCTTTCCGGCGTGCCCATGCCCAGCGTCGATTCGCCCTGGATGCAGGCGTCGATGCGGCGCACGCTGACCACCGGCGCCGCCGACAGTTTCTGCTCTCCCACCCAGCGGGTGGGATCGAAGCCGTCATCGCAGATGCGCTTGATGGCGTCAGCCTTCAACGAGCCGCCGTCGCCGGTATTGTTGTCGATCTCCTCGATCGACCGCTCGGCGTCACGGACCGCCCGCTCGCTGGCCTGGAACGCCACGTTGGCGGCCCGGTAGTTGGAGGACATGCGCTCCTGCATGCTCGCCACCTGCATGCCGACCACGCCGATCAGCGACAGCAGGATCAACAGCATCAGAGCCACGTACAGCACCGCACCGCGCTGCTGCGTACGCCCCTGGAATCGACGGGAGACGGAGGGCTTCATGGGTCAGTTCCCGAACAGTCGGTTGCGCAGTGCCACGGACACCTCGTAGGAGGCGCGGTAGCGATCGTCGTAGGTCGTGGGCGGATTGAAGCCAACGCCGAGCACGCCCAGCTGGGCCACGGCCGTATTGGCCTGCTCGGCCGCGGCGCGCTGCGGGCTGCGCACCAGCAGTCCAAACTGCACCAGGCCAACCCGTCGCCACGCAGCGACAGCGGCGGCATCGGTACCGGTACTGACCCCGCTGGCAGTCTTCTGGAAGGCGATTACCCCGGTCGGCGGCGCGGTGCTGCTGATCGCCGTCTCGGTATCCTGGCCGTAGAGGAACTGCAGGCTCTCAATGCCCTCCACCAGCTCCTCACCGGTGGCGAACGTGTTGTCGCCAGCGCCACGCGCGCGGTACAGCGCGGGTTCGCCGGCGGTATTCGTTGCCACGTAGTACGCCATCGATTCCACCCGATAGACCATGGTCACCGCGTTGTTGGCCGAATACGCCGAGAGATCGGCTTTGCTGGCCGTGATCGTGCTGCCGGCGATTTTTCCGGCAAACACGTCCACTTTGCTGCAATCGGCCACGGCAAACGCCGAGGGCGTGGTGACGGCACCGGCCGACAGGCGGGCCGCCGCGTCACTGGCGATCGTGATGTCCGGCGAAGTACCGGAGCCGATGGACAGCACCGGCGAGCCTTCCGGCGCAAGGTAGCGCATCACGATGATGTCGCTGCCGCCAAGCGGTTTGGGCTTCAGATTGGTGATCGCCGACGGCGTGCTGCCGGCAGCCCCCCAGCTTGCGCCGAGGGTCAGCTTGTTGCCAGGCGCGGTGCCCTGTGCCTCGTAACCCTGGATCGGCACCGAGAAGTCCATCGGGCTGCCATCACCCGACTTCACGCCGGCAATGTTGACCTTGACACTGTCCTGGGCGCGCACCAGGTGCGCCTGGTCATTCACGCAGCCCATGTGCCCGGCCATCCGGATGTCGCGCTCGAGGAACTCCAACGCGAATCGGGCGTTCTCCTGGGTGCGCGCGACACCTTCGGACAGCTGCGAGGCCGCCCGCGAAGCCATGAAGATCTGGGTCACGCCCAGCATCAGCACCAGGCCGATGACCAGCGAGATCAGCAGTTCAACCAGCGAGAGGCCAGCCGCATGGCTGGCAGCGGAAGGCGCGCGCTTCATAGACGGGTAACCAGGGTGAACGTGGTGATGCTGTCGGGATTGGCTGCGTTCCATCGCTCGTCTCCCCAGCCGATGCCCACCGTGACCAGACCATCATTGACGGTCACGTTGGCGCTGGCCTTGCCTCCCAGCACCTTGACGACCTGGCATTGCCAGCGCGCCACGTTCGCCTTGGAGGCTGTCACGTCGGCACTGTTGGGCCAGGTGCAGGGGCCAGCCGGCGCGGTGACCGAGCCGGCAGTGAAGGAGGCCTTGGTGTATTCGCCACCGTTGAGGGTTTCGCTGCGCTGTACGCGCATCAGCTCGATCAGATCGTAGGCCAGGCTGGTGGCCTGGGTGCGCTGGCTGGCGCTCTGCACGAACCGCACGTTCATGGTCTGCAGCAGCGCAAAGCCAAGCAGGCCGAACGCCAGCACCAGCAGCGCGATCAGCACCTCGATCAGGCTGAAGCCACGACTGCGGGCAGGCCCGCCCATGCCGGAACGACGACGTTTCATTTGCAGGTTCCTGCGGTGGAGCGGACCTGGCCGGAGAACAGGACGGTCAGGGTCCGCATGGGGTCACCCGTCTTGCAGCCTTGCGGCACCAGGCTCACGACCTGGTCGGCGGACGCGCGGCGGCGTCCCTGGGAATCGAAGGTGATGACGGTTGGGCTGGGAGCCTCGACCGCCAGGCTGCTGCTGCCCTTGGAGAAGCGCAGCACGCTTTCGCTGCCGCTGACGGAGCCATCGCCATCGGCGTCGCCCCAGGCCAGCATGCCCTTGCTCCACTCACCATCGCAGGACGTGCCGTTGCTGCTGCCGCACACCCCGCCACCATGGCGGTTGCGGATGGCCTCGCTGCGAGCGAGCGACAACAGACCGATCACCTCGTTGTTGGTGGTGGTCAGCCGGTTCGAGCGCATCGCGGTGCGGAAGCTGGGATAGGAGATGCTGGCCAGAATGACCAGGATGACCAGCGTGATCATCAACTCGACCAGCGTGAAGCCGTTTTGCCGGCGCAAAGACATTGGACGCTCCCCAGCGTGTTGATGGCCACGATGGGCCATCGTCCCGCCACCGGCAAGCGGCGGCAGGATGAACGGTCAATCCAGGGCGACGGGCGTCAAAGCCTTGACGACCCGCACCTTCCCACCCCGGCCGGCGCGATCCCCATCGCACCGGCCCGGGCTCAGGCCAGCACCTGGTAGCAGGGCTGGTATTCGCCGGAGATCTTCATCCGGCGCTGCTCGACGAAAGCGCGCAGCAACGCGTCCAGCGCCTGCATCATGTCCGGGTCGCCATGGATCTGGAACGGTCCGAACTGTTCGATGCGACGCATGCCGTCTTCCTTCACGTTGCCGGCGACGATGCCCGAGAACGCGCGGCGCAGGTCGGCCGCCAGCGCATGCGGCGCACGCCCGTGGTGCAGGTCCAATGCGGCCATCGCCTCGTGGGTGGGCACGAACGGCTGCTGGTACTCCCACGGAATCTCGATCGACCAGTTGAAGAAGAACGAGTCCTTCTGCGCCAGGCGGTGCTCGCGCACGCGCTTGATGCCATTGGCCATCTTCTTCGCCACCGCCACCGGGTCGCCGATGATGATCTCGTAGCGCTCGGCGGCCGCGTCACCCAGGGTCAGGCGGATGAAGCGGTCGATCTGCTCGAAGTACGGCGCCGCCACGGTCGGTCCGGTCAGGATCAGCGGGAACGGCAGGTCCTTGTTTTCCTCGCGCAGCAGGATGCCGAGCAGGTACAGGATCTCCTCGGCGGTACCGACGCCACCGGCGAACACAATGATGCCGTGGCCGATGCGGACGAAGGCCTCCAGGCGCTTCTCGATGTCCGGCATGATCACCAGGTGGTTGACGATCGGGTTCGGCGACTCGGCGGCGATGATGCCCGGCTCGGTCAGGCCGATGTAGCGCGTCACGGTACGGCGCTGCTTGGCATGGGCGATCGTGGCACCCTTCATCGGACCCTTCATCGCGCCCGGGCCGCAGCCGGTGCAGATGTCCAGGCCGCGCAGGCCCAGTTCATAGCCCACCTGCTTGGTGTACAGATACTCGTCGCGCGAGATCGAGTGGCCGCCCCAGCACACCACCAGGTTCGGGTCACCCGGGTTGAGGATGCGCGCATTGCGCAGCAGGCCGAACACCGCGTTGGTGATGCCCTCGGACGACTCCAGCTCGGCCGCGTAGGCAGGGCCCATCTCGATGGCCATGTAGGCCAGGTCACGCACCACGGCGAACAGCAGTTCGGCAACACCGCGGATGATCTCGCCATCGACGAAGGCCATGGCCGGTGCGTTGACCAGGTCGATGCGCACGCCGCGATCCTGCTGCGCCACCTGGATGTCGAAATCGGGATACAGATCGCGCGCCGCGCGCGGATCGTCAGAGGCACTGCCACTGGTCAGCACGGCCAGCGCGCAGCGGCGCAGTAGCTCGTGCATGCCGCCGGCAGAGGCATCGCGCAGGCGGGCCACTTCGGCCCGCGACAGCACATCCAGCCCACCGCGCGGGTAGATCCGTGCGTCCTGCACCGGCAGTGCGCGGGCTGATTTTTCGTTCGTGGTCATGTCCAATTTTTTGCTTCCTTCAAGGTTTCCGACTGTACTGCCGCCCCCTTAAAAAGCAAAACGGCCGGGAAGCCCGACCGTTGGATGTGTGCTCCCCGCGTTCGCCTTTCCGGGACCGCATCGGCGGCGTTGGCACCGCGCACATTTCTGGATGCTACGCCGATGCGGAGTGGCCTGCAAGGACTTTCGCCTGAACGGAAAACGGCCGGGTTTCCCCGGCCGTTTTCACTTACTGCTTCAGGCTCTGACGGATCAGAACTTGTACTTCACGGTCAGCTGCATCGACCAGCGCGACACGGCAGTGTTGCCCTTGTCGTTGTTGTTTTCCTGCACCGAGGAATCATCCGCACCGGTGAACGAGTACACGTACTTGCCGGTGGCCGGATCGATACCTGCGAAGTTGCCCACGCGACGGGTGGCGTAGAAGCCGTAGTCGTCGATCAGGCCCCACTTCTTGTTGAGCAGGTTGCCGACATTCATGATGTCCAGCGCGATCTCACCCTTGTGGGTCTTCGCGAAGCCCGGGAACTCCTGGCTGATGCGGACATCGAAGCTGTTGACCCACTTGGCGCGGTGCTGGTTGGCCGGCACCGTGCTGCCACGGTAAGCATCGAGTTCCGGATTCTGCGCCAGCCAGTCGAAGAACTTCTGCTCCATGGTTGCACCACCCACGAAGATCACGTCGCCCGGGCCCTTCGGCACGTAGAACAGGTCGTTGCCGATTGCGCTGTCGCCGTTGGCATCGTTGTAGAACACGTAGCTGTACGGACGGCCCGAACGGCCTTCATAGAACAGACCGACGCGGGTGGCGTTGTCACCGAAGAAGTTGTGCTTCCACTCCAGGGTACCGGTGATACGGTCCTTGATCGCATAGCGCGAGTTGTACGCGATGTTCTCGTTGGCGTTCAGGATCTGGGTGTTGTTCCAGTTCGAGGTGTTCTGCGAGCTGGTCAGCGGGCTCACTTCCTTCGACTGGGTGTAGGTGTAACCCAGCGACCAGCCCCAGTTCTCGGTCAGCGGCTTGGCCAGCGAGAAGGTCGCCTGGCTGCCACGACCCTTGTCGGTATTGCGCAGGAGCAGCACGTCGCCGATGTTGTTCGGGCGGTAGTTGCGGTTCAGCACGCCATTGGTGCCGTTCTCCATGCCCAGGTTGTCGCCGCTGCGGCTGTCGATCTTGCTGTTGGCCTGGTTCAGACCCTTGTCGTTCCAGTAGATCTCACGACCATCCTGTGCCGACACGTAGGTCGGGCCATTGCCCTTGCCATTGGTCAGGTCCAGGCGCTCGAAGTACAGGCCATCCTTGACCTTGGTGAACAGCAGTTCGGCCGACGCCACGATGCCGTACCACGGCAGTTCGTGATCGAAGGCCAGGTTGGCCTTCCATACCGACGGCAGGCGGGTGCCCGGGTTGATGATGTCGACGTTCTGGCGGGCGATGATCTTCGACGGATCCGGGATGAACGGATTGTCGGCATCGACGCTGAAGCCACCCGGATTGCCGCTGACGTTGTACTCAACGTAGTTCAGGCCGGTGTTCTGGTACGCACCTGCCAGCCACACGTTCGGGGCTGCACCGCCGAACAGGCCTACGCCACCGCGCAGCTGGGTCGGGCGATCGCTGTCGAAGGTGTAGTTGAAGCCAACACGCGGCTGGATCAGGCTCTTGTCCACCAGCTTGGTGTTGTTGTAGCCATACAGCGCCTGGATATCGGTGTTGTACTTGGTCTGGCTGGTGAAGTCCGGGATGTCCACGCGGACACCGAACATCAGGCTCAGGTTGTAGTTGATCGCCCAGGTATCCTGGATGAACAGACCGGTGTTCTTCAGGTGGAACTTGGCCGGAATGTCATCCAGGCTGCCGCCCGGACGCGGAACGCGCAGCTGGTAACCGTTCGCGGTGCCCTTCAGGAACGAGGCCAGGTCACGGAAGTCATACGCGCCGTACAGGTTGCGGCCGTAGAAGTTCATCAGGTCGTTGTCGGTGTAATCGAAACCGAACTTGATGGTGTGGTCACCGACGTACCAGGTGCCGGCACCGAAGGCGCTCAGCTCCTTCGACTCGACCAGGTTGGTGTGGGTGTTCTGCTCGGTACCCAGGTACAGCGAGTTGCTGCCGAAGCGGACGCGCATCTGCGGCAGGTGCGAAGCCGCAACGCGGTTGGACGAGTAGTCCTTGTGCGAAACCTTGAACTCGGTCGAGAAGTTCTCGGACCAGTCGCTGAACAGTTCACCCATCCAGGTTTCGTATTCGGTCGGCTGGGTGTACCAGAAGTCGCTCAGCGACAGCGCGCTGCTGCTGACCTGCGGGAAGCGGACGACGTCCTGCTTCATCTTGTTGTAGCGCAGGGCTGCACGATGGTTCTCGTTGATGTTCCAGTCCAGCTTGACCGCGTACTCTTCGATCTCGGTCTTGTTGTTCAGGTCGCTGACGCTACCCACCGGATGACCCAGTTCCGCCATGCGCTTCTGCACGGCCGAGATGTCGGCGTCGCTGATGCCACCCTTCGCCGGATCCTTGTTGTACGGGCTTTCGCTCAGGCTGACGCCGCCACCGCTACGCTCGTACTTTTCGTAGTTGGTGAAGAAGAACAGCTTGTCCTTGACGATCGGGCCGCCGAAGGTCATGCCGTAGGTCTTCTCGTCCTTGAAGCCGTTGAAGTCCGTACGATCACCTTCCAGACGCGAACGGACCATGTCCTTGTCGCGGTACGAACCGTACACGGTGCCGTGGAATTCATTGGTACCCGACTTGGTCACGGCGTTGATCACCGCACCCGTACCACCAGCAATGGTGGTGTCGTAGTTGGCCAGGTCGATGTTGATTTCCTGGATGGCGTCCATCGACACCGGCTGACGCTCGGTCGGCAGGTTGTTGGAGCCCAGGCCGAACGGATCGGAGGCGCTGATGCCGTCGATGCGGATGGCGTTGTAGCGAGTGTTCTGGCCACCGGCCGAGATCGCACCGTCAGCCTTGCTGACCTGCGAGATGCGCGGGTCCAGGCGGATATAGTCCTGGATGTTGCGGTTGGCCGACGGCAGCGCGTCCATCGTTTCGCGGGTCACGTTGGTGCCGGTACCCATCTTGGTGGCGCTGAACAGGTCCAGGCCGCCGGCGGTGGCGACAACGTTCACGGCGTCCAGGTTGGTGGCGGCCAGGTCGCCGCCGAGGCTGGCGTTGACCGTGTTGACCTGGTTCAGGTTCAGGAAGACACCTTCTTCGGTCTTGGTGCCCTCACCGGACTTGGTGATGGTGATGGTGTACGGGCCACCCACGCGCAGGCCGCGCGCGTTGTAACGACCCGACGCGTCGGTGGTGGCACGCGAAACGGTGCCCGACTCGGTGTGGGTGATAGTGACTTCAGCGCCAGCGACAGGCTGGCCTGCAGAGGACATCACCTGGCCGCCGACACCGGCAGAGGTGCTCTGGGCGAAGGCGGGAGCGGCGGCGAGCGCAGCCACGAGACCAAGGGTGAGCTTGGACATCCGGAGTGGGTGGGTCATTTTTCGGTAGCCTCGATGCGAGTTGGCGATGGCGGAAAAAAAGCGCATCCAAACAGCCCTGCGGGTGGCTGGTCGGACATTTATCTGGGGTTCCCTACCGCTTGGCTGAAGGAAGCCACAACGGTTAACACTAGATTAACACGCTACGCCTTCAATGTGACGGTTGTGCGACAAACGGCACCGGATCGCAACGCAATCGTGACGGGTTCTTCACTCCGCCTTTCCCCGGCGCTCACTCGGCCGGGGACGCCCCGCTGGCATCGAGAATCCGGCCGCGCCAGGTGGCGCCAGCACCGGACAACAGGGTCACGGCCGCAGCTGCGGCGGCCTCCGGGCCTTGGGCGGCCGGGTCCTGGTCTACGGAATACGCCCGGGCCCGCAGGGCTGTGCGCAGTGGGCCGGGGTACAGGCCACTGACCCGTACCGGGCTGCGGCCGAGTTCGTCGTGCAGGCTAGCGATCAGGCCACGCAGGCCATGCTGGGCCACACCGTAACCGCCCCAGTAAGCCTGCCCGACCCGGTCAGGGGCATCGACCGCAAACACCAGCGCCGCATCTTCGCGCTGCCGCAGCAGTGGCAGGCAGGCCTGGGCCAGCCAGGCCGGCGCGGTCAAGGTAACGTGCACCGCGCGGGCGAAACTGGCCGGGTCGGCCAGCTCGAACGGGGTCAGGCCCGGGAAGTGGGCGGCACAGACCAGCAGGCCGTCCAGCCGCCCCAGCTCGCGCTGCAGGGCCTGGGCCAGCTCGGCATAGTCGTCGGGGCCTGCGCCTTCCAGGTCCAACGGGTACAGCAGGGGTTCCGGGCCGACCGCCTGGACCTGGGCGTAGACACGGTCCAGGCGCCGCGGCTTGCGGCCCAGCAGGACCACGGTGGCCCCAGCGGCTGCAGCAGCCACTGCCGCAGCACTGCCCAGCCCACCACCGGCACCGGCGACCAGTACCACGCGATCCTGCAACGGGCGGCCATCGAGCGCCCCGTCGGTCGGTGACGTCGATGGCCAGGCACTCATCCCTGGGTCGCCTCTTCGACGATGCGCTTGAGCTCGCCGGCTTCGAACAGCTCCAGCACGATGTCACAGCCGCCAATCAACTCACCGTTGATGAACAGCTGCGGGAAGGTCGGCAGGTTGGAAAAGCGCGGCAGGTTGGCGCGGATCTCGGGCTCTTCCAGCACGTTGACGGTGCGCAGGGTGACCGCGCCGGCCGCCATCAATGCCTGTACGGCGCGGCTGGAGAAGCCGCACATCGGGTATTGCGGGGTGCCCTTCATGAACAGCACGAGCGGGTAACGATCGACCTCGGCCTGGATTTGCTGCATTACCGCCACAACCACACTCCTTGCTTCGCCGGACAAACCGACCGTGATGGTCGGCTAGACTGCCCACGGTAGCCGCCATTGTAAGCGGATGGAACCGGCTGCCGCCGCCCCCTGGCCACGAACCTGTCCATGCCTGTCGAATTGCCTGCCCTGCCCTACCTCTCCGGCTCCCTGCAGCCGCACCTATCCGCACAGACCGTGGAACTGCATCACGGCCGCCACCATCGCGCCTATGTGGATGCGGTCAATGCCGGCATCCTCGGCACCGAGTGGGAGGAAGCGTCGCTGGAGGAGATCGTCCGCCATGCCCAGGGCATGCTGTTCGATGCCGCCGCCCAGGCCTGGAACCATGGCTTCTACTGGCAGTGCCTGCGCCCGCGCGGCGGCGGTGAGCCGCAGGGGCGGCTGGGCGAACTGGTCAAGCGCCAGTTCGGCGACGTGCAGCGCCTGCGCGAGGAATTCAACCGCACCGCACTGGGCCTGTTCGGCTCGGGCTGGGTGTGGCTGGTGCAGCATCCGGGCGGGCAGCTGGGCCTGCAGGCCACCCGAAACGCCGGCACGCCATTGACCGGCGAAAGCACCCCACTGCTGTGCTGCGACGTCTGGGAGCACGCCTACTACACGGACTACCAGAATGATCGCGCGCGCTACCTGGACGCGTTCTGGCAGATGGTCAACTGGGAATTCGCCGAAAGCCAGCTGCGCTGAGGCAGCGGCTCCGCCACGGGGTAGTGCCGGCCACTGGCCGGCATCCCCATACGCGCACGACCATACCCGATCCGCCCGCCAGCGGCCGGCACTACCGGGAAACAGTACGGAGCTTCACGCGCTCTCGTGCGCGGCCACCGCGTCCATCACCCGTGCCGAGTACACCAGCGCGGCGCCTGCATTGAGCGACACTGCCACGCCCAGCGCCTCGGCGATTTCCTCGCGGCTGGCGCCGTGCTTCAGCGCTGCATCCACATGCACGGTGATGCAGCCGTCGCAGCGGGTGGTCACTGCCACGGCCAGCGCGATCAGCTCGCGGGTCTTGGCATCCAGGTGGTTGGTCTGCGCGCCGGCATTGGCCAGGGTGGCATAGCCCTTGACCGTATCCGGCGAGAGCTTGCCGATCTCGCCGATGCGGCCCTTCAGTTCCTTGCGGTAGGCATTCCAGTCGAGCATGGTCGTGACTCCTGTGAAAGGAGCTCCACGCTACCACCGGGAATGTTGCGCCGATGCCTGCACCGGCGCGCCACATCGTTGCATTGCCGGCCAGCGGCCGGCGCTACCGGGTTCAGCGGTTGCGCAGCGCGTGTACCGCCGGCGCCACCTGGGCCTGGCGACCCAGCTCCAGACCCACCTGGTCCAGTGCATCGGCCAGTGCATCAGCAGCATCATCGCGCAGCGTGGCATGACCGACCTTGCGGCCCTCACGCGGCTCCTTGCCGTAGTCGTGCCAGTGGCCGCTGGCCTGGGCCAGCACCGGCGCCGCGTCCGGCATCGCGCCCAGCCAGTTCAGCATGCAGGCATGGCCGAGCATGCGGGTGCTGCCCAGCGGCAGGCCCAGCACAGCGCGCAGGTGATTCTCGAACTGCGAGGTCTCGCTGCCTTCGATGGTCCAGTGGCCGGAGTTGTGCACGCGCGGCGCCATCTCGTTGGCCAACAGCTCGCCATCGCGGCAGAACAGCTCCAGCGCGAACACGCCGACATACTGCAGGTGCTCGGCGACGCGACGGGCATAGCCGATCGCGGCCTCGTGCTCGGCGGCCGACAACACGGCCGGCGCCACGCTGGCCGACAGCACGCCGTCGACGTGCCAGTTGCCGGTGACCGGCCAGGCCTCGAAGCTGCCATCGCGGCCACGCACGGCAACCACGCTGACCTCCCGCTGGAAGGCCACGAAGCCTTCCAGGATCAGACCGGCACGCTCGACCTGCGCACCCAGCGCATCCCACGCAGCATCGATGTCGGCCTCGCTGCGCAGGCGGAACTGACCCTTGCCGTCGTAACCGAGGCGGCGGGTCTTGAGGATGCACGGCAGACCGAACTCGGCAGCCTTCGCGGCCAACTCGTCACGGCTGCGGATGTCAGCGAAGGCCGGCAGCGGAATGCCCAGCTGCTGGAACAAGGTCTTCTCGCTCAACCGGTCCTGGGCCACGGCCAGTGCGGCCGGCGGCGGGTAGACCGGCACGCGGTCGGCCAGGAACTGCGCGCTGTCGGCCGGCACGTTCTCGAAATCGAACGTGACCACGTCGACCTTGGCCGCGAAATCCGCCAGCGCCTGGCGGTCATCGAAGGCACCGACGGTGAGCGGCGCCAGCGGGCCGCTGCAGGCGTCGGCTGCCGGGTCGTACAGTTCGAAGCGCAATCCCAGCGGCGCACCGGCCAGTACCATCATGCGGGCGAGCTGGCCGCCACCCAGGATGCCTACGGTCAGGCTCATTGGCGCGGATCGTCGTGGGCCATCACGTCTTCGGTCTGGCGTGCGCGGAACGCGTCGAGCGCCTGGCCGATCGCCGGCTGGTCACTGGCCAGCATTGCGGCGGCGAACAGCGCGGCGTTGGAGGCGCCGGCATTGCCGATGGCGAAGGTGGCGACCGGGATGCCGGCTGGCATCTGCACGATCGACAGCAGCGAATCCATGCCGTTGAGGGCCTTGGACTGCCCCGGCACGCCCAGCACCGGCACGGCGGTCTTGGCGGCGATCATGCCCGGCAGGTGCGCGGCCCCGCCGGCACCGGCGATGATCGCGCGCAGGCCACGCGGGCCCGCCTGCTCGGCGTAACTGAACAACACATCGGGCGTCCGATGCGCGGACACTACCTTCACTTCGAACGGAACACCCAGGGCTTCAAGCTTCTGGGCGGCGTGCTGCATGGTTTCCCAGTCGGAACGGGAACCCATGACGATGCCGACAAGCGGCGCGATCGGGTTGGGGGTCATTGGCCGTCACCTGCCTTAAAGACGTATTCTAGCCATCTTCCACGCAAGACGAAGAACCATGGATCGCAAGCTGCTCGACCTGCTGGTGTCACCGGACACCCGCCAGCCCCTGTCCCTGCTGGATGGCAAGGGCCTGGAAGCCCTCAACAAGGCCATTTCCACCGGCGCGGTGAACAAGGCCGATGGCAACCCGCTGGCGCAGCCGCTGCGCGAAGCGCTGGTCACCCGCGACCGCAAGCAGGTGTTCCGCGTTGACGACGGCATTCCGGTGCTGCTGGCCGAGGAAGCCATCCCGACCGCCCAGATCGCCGACTTCCCGGCCGCATGAGCGCGCTGCCGACGCCGGATGCGGCCGTTGTCGCCGCCGATGTCGCGCGTGCGCTGGCCGAGGACCTGGGCAGCGGCGACGTCACCGCCGCCCTGCTGCCCGACCAGGCCGACAGCGCCTACCTGTTGTGCAAGCAGGACGGGGTGATCGCCGGCCGCCCCTGGTTCGACGCCACCCACCGCGCGCTCGATCCGGACGTGCGCATCGAATGGCATGTCTCCGAGGGCGACACGGTCACCGCCGGCACCGTACTGGCGCTGCTGCACGGGCGCAGCCGCAGCCTGGTGAGCGCCGAGCGCACTTCGCTGAACTTCCTGCAGACGCTGTCCGGCACCGCCACGACCACCGCGCGCTACGTGGCGGCCGTGGCCGGCACCGGCACGCGCATCCTCGACACCCGCAAGACCCTGCCCGGCCTGCGCCTGGCGCAGAAGTACGCGGTGCGCTGCGGCGGTGGAGAGAACCATCGTTTCGGCCTGTACGACACGGTGATGCTGAAGGAAAACCACATCCGCGCTGCCGGTTCACTGGCCGCAGCCGTGGCTGCCGCACGCCGGCAATGGCCTGGGTTGCCGCTGGTGGTCGAGGTCGAGGATCTTGCGCAACTGCGCCAGGCGCTGGAGGCTGGTTGCGAACGCATCCTGCTGGATGACTTCAGCCCCGACCTGCGCCGCGAGGCGGTGCGCATCACGGCGGGCCGCATTCCGCTGGAAGTGTCCGGCAGCGTGGGCCTGGGTGGCCTGCGTTCGATCGCCGAGGACGGCGTCGACTGCATTTCCATTGGCGGCCTGACCAAGCACGTGCAGGCGATTGATCTGTCGCTGAAGCTGGGCCCGCCGCCGGGCTGAGGCCTGACCCGGTTCTCACACCCGGCGTTCACGACAGCGCTGCGACGCTGCGGTCATCCCCCACAGGAGCCGCGCATGCGCCGGATGCTCTTGCCTGCCTGCCTGCTGCTGGCCGCAGCCCCCTTGTCCGCAGCGGCCGCCGAAGCCTGCGATGTGCCGCCCCGCTTCGGCCTGAGCCCGTTGGCGGTGGCCATCCGCAATACCGCCTGCAACGAGCACCGGCTGTGGTTCCGGCCCTTCATTGATCGCGATGGTCGCGCCGCCAGCCTCAGTGTCACCGAAGCCGAAAGCGATCACCTGGCCGACAACGGCCTGATCGCCTGGCAGCGCGTGGCCGGCTACTGGCGCAACAGCGGCACGCTCAACGCAATGGGCAGCATCGCCGGCGCCAGCAGCTGCCTGGCACCGCTGGGCACGCGCTACACCGACAGCGACTGCCGCGCCTTCCTGGTCGACAACCCTTGGTCGGCCGCGTTCATTTCCTGGGTGATGGTGCAGTCCGGCGTTCCCGGCTTCAACACCTCGCCACGCCACATCGACTACATCCGTGCCGCGTACCAGGGCGGCCCCTCGGGCGTGCCGTACCGGTTGGTCGATCCCGCGACCGCAAAGCCCGCACCGGGCGACCTGCTGTGCTTCCTGCGCGACCGCAGCACCACGCTCAGCTACAGCGGGCTGGTGCAGGCACTGGGCAATGGCTCGGTGGGCCACTGGAAATCACATTGCGAAGTGGTGGTAGCGGCCAATCTTGGCGGCGACCAGACCCTGTACCTGGTCGGCGGCAACGTGATGAACACCGTGGCGATGCGGTTGCTGCCGCTGGACCGCACCGGGCTGATCAAGCTGCCGCCCGCGCGCGAACGCAACAGCACCGGCATCGACCCCAGCTGCACGCCGGGCCGCGAGGACGAATGCAGCTTCAACCGGCAGGACTGGGCAGCGCTGCTGCAGTTGACCGCCACATCACCGCTGGTGATGCCCTCTCCCACTGCGACGCCGATGCAGCCCGCCCCGACACCGCAACCGGTCATCGTGCCCGCGCAACCGGTATCCAGCGAACCGCAGCCGCGGCGGTGAATCCAGCGCTTGATCCAGCGCACGTTCGCCGCCATCTTTGCGGAATCGACCTCTGACGGCTGACGCCATGCCCACCCTGCTGCTGTTGCTGATTGCCGGCGGAATCATCTACTTCTTCTGGAACGCTGCGCGTTCGGCCGCCGAGCGCGCGGTCGAGCTGGGACGCAATGCCTGCCGCGCAGCCGACGTGCAATGGCTGGACCAGGCGGTGCATGCCACCGGCCTGCGCCTGTCGCGCGGCGAGGATGGCCGGCTCGGTTTCGAGCGCACGTTCAAGTTCGAGTATTCCTACGATGGCATCGATCGCCACGTGGGCCGCATGGTGCTGCGCGGCGACCAGTTGATCTCGTTCACTGGCCCGGGCGCGGCGCGGATCAGCCAGATCCGGCCGGATGCGGAGGATGCCGAGGATGTCTAAGGGCTTTGAGTGCCGACCAACGGTCGGCACCCACCGGTAAATCCTGTAAAGGAAAACGCCGCCCGTCGGGGCGGCGTCAGAGGGATTACTTGACCACGCGCAGGTTCGGGCGACCCTTGGGCGGCGGACTGGCCGGCGGGGTATCGTCCGGCGGCGTGCCTTCCTCATGCAGCAGTTCGTCGCTGGTCGGCGCAGTTTCGCTGCCCGGAATGTCATCCGGCAGTGCCATGCCCTGCCCGGTCTCGCGGGCGTAGACGGCCAGCACGGCGCTGATCGGCACCTGCACCGGGTAGCTGGTGCCGGAGAAGCGCGCCGAGAAGCTCACCATCTCGTTGTCGATCATCAGCCGCACGACAGCGCGTTCGGCGATGTTGAGCACAACCCGGCCATCCTTGACCGCCGAAGGCGGGACCTGCACGCCGGGGACGCCGGCGTCGACCAGGATGTGCGGGGTCAGCTGGTTGTCGTTGATCCATTCCACCAGCGCCCGCAGCAGGTACGGGCGGTGGCTGGTCATGTGGAAGAAGTCTTCGGTCATGCGTGAAGTGTACGCGCCCGGCGCCCCGCCGGGGCGGATCGCCTGCACGCCGGTCGGCGTGCAGACGGGTAAAGCAAGACGGGATCAGCCCGGCAGATCGCGCAGCTTCTTTTCCTGGTCGGTCAGGCTGCGGACAAAACCCGGGTGGCGGAAGATGCGGTTGCCGTAGTCTTCAATCGCCTTGCCGTCCTTCGGCAGCGGCACATCCAGCGACTGCAGGCGCCAGATGATCGGCGCCATCGCGCAGTCGGCCAGGCTCATTTCCGGGTTGAGGAAGAACTTGCTGGCCTTGAACAGTGGCAGCGAGGCCGTCAGCAGTTCTTTCAGGCGCTTGCGACCGGCCTCGGCCTGGGTCTTGTTGCCCAGCTGGATGGCCTGCACCTGCGGCACCCAGTCGTGCTCGATGCGCAGCATGGCCAACCGGATGCGGGCACGCGACAGCGGATCGACCGGCATCAGCGGCGGATGCGGATAGCGCTCGTCCAGGTATTCGCTGACCACCGACGCGGCGTAAAGCACCAGTTCGCGTTCGACCAGGGTCGGCACCGAGTGGTACGGATTGAGGTCGATCAGGTCTTCAGGCGGGTTCTGTGGATCGACCGGAACGAAGTCGAAGGTCACACCCTTGGCCGCCAGGACCAGGCGTACACGGTGGCACAGTACGTCGTCGTTCGAGGAAAACAGCGTCAGTGTATTGCGCATGCGTACGCTCGCCGCCATCAAAGGCTCTCCCACGACAGGAGACCGCCTGCCGCATCGGCGCCGCCGGCACCGTGCCAGCGATCGACTCCTCCCCGAGTGTGCAACCGACCATCACAAAAGCCAATAGGCCCGTGTGATGGTCGGCGGCAGATTCAGTGAACGTCCTTCCAGTATTCCTTCTTCAGCAGGTACAGCAGGAAGGTCAGCAGGGCCAGGAACAGGATCACCCACACGCCCAGCTGCTGGCGCTTGAGCGCGGCCGGTTCGCCGGCGTATTCGAGGAAGTTGGTGATGTCACGCACGGCCTGGTCGTACTGTCCGGCATCGACGTTGCCAGGCGTTTCCAGGCGCAGGCCGGTCACCGGCGGGTCCATGCCCGGCGCCTCCGGCTTGCCATGCACGGCATGCTGCAGGCCCTGCATTTCCCACAGCGGGTTGGGCATGGACGCGTTGGCGAACAGCGCGTTGTTCCAGCCCAGCGGCCGGCTGCTGTCCAGGTAGAACGACTTGAGGTAGGTGTAGACCCAGTCACTGCCGCGCACGCGCGCGATCAGGCTGAGGTCCGGCGGCATCTTGCCGAACCACTTCTCGGCATTCTCCTTGGGCATCGCCACCGGAATCGGGTCACCGATCGCCGAGCCGGTGAAGTTGAGGTTGTTCATCACCTCTTCCTCGGTCAGGCCCAGGTCCTGCGCCATCCGCGAATAGCGCAGGTACTTCAGCGCATGGCAGCCGGAGCAGTAGTTCATGTACAGCTGCGCGCCGCGCTGCAGCGAGGCGCGGTCACCGAGATCGTTGCCGGCCTGCAGCAGCTTGGTGCCGCCTTCGGCGGCGGAGGCCAGGAAACTGCCCAGCATCAGGGCGGCCGTCAGGGCCAGCCGGACCATCCAGCGTTCAGTCATGGGTGGTCACCCTCTCCGGTACCGGCTTGGTCCTGTCCAACCTTGTCCATAGCGGCATGGTGATGAAGAACGCGAAGTACAGGAAGGTCAGTACCCGCCCGATGTAGGTCTCGTGCACGTCGGTGCCTGGGCCGGAACCGATCACGCCCAGCCAGACGAAGCACACCGCCAGTACGCCCAGCATCACCTTCGAGATCCAGCCGCGGTAGCGCACCGATTTCACCTTCGCCTTGTCCAGCCACGGCACCAGGAACAGGATCGCGATGGCCGAGAACATCACCAGCACGCCGCCCAGCTTGTTCGGCACCACGCGCAACATCGCGTAGTACGGCGTGTAGTACCAGACCGGCTTGATGTGCTCCGGGGTCACCAGGCGGTTGGCCTCGGTGAAGTTGTCGTGCTCCAGGAACAGGCCGCCGAAACCGGGCGCGAAGAAGATGATGAAGGCGGCGATGATCAGCAGGAAGCCGGCACCGACGCCGTCCTTGAGCGTGTAGTACGGGTGGAACGGAATGCCGTCGGCCGGCGCGTTCGGCGACCAGCGGTTGCCCTTCGGCCCCTTCTTGATCTCCACGCCATCGGGGTTGTTCGAACCCACTTCGTGCAGCGCGCCCAGGTGCAGCACCACCAGCAGCAACAGCACCAGCGGCAAAGCGATGACATGCAGCGCGAAGAAGCGGTTGAGCGTGGCGTCACTGGGCAGGTAGTCGCCCATGATCCACTCGGTCAGGCCGTTGCCGATCACCGGTATGGCGCCGAACAGCGAGATGATCACCTTGGCGCCCCAGAACGACATCTGGCCCCATGGCAGCACGTAACCCATGAAGGCTTCGGCCATCAGTACCAGGTAGATCAGCATGCCCAGGATCCACACCAGCTCGCGCGGCTTCTGGTAACTGCCGTACAGCAGGCCGCGGAACATGTGCAGGTAGACCACGATGAAGAACAGCGAGGCCCCGGTGGAGTGCATGTAGCGGATCAGCCAGCCCCACTCCACATCACGCATGATGTATTCGATGGAACCGAACGCCTCGGCGGCGTTGGTCTTGTAGTGCATCGTCAGGAAGATGCCGGTGACGATCTGGTTGACCAGCACCAGCAGCGCCAGCGAACCGAAGTAGTACCAGATGTTGAAGTTCTTCGGCGCGTAGTACTCGCTGACGTGCTTGCGGTACACCGGCATCAGGCCCGGTGCCCGGGCATTGACCCAGTCGGCCACGCCGCTGGCGGTACGGCTGAGGATATTGGCCATCAGGCAGCCCCCTGCGGATCGACACCGATGATGATGGTGTTGTCGTCCTGGTAGTGGTGCGCGGGCACCTTCAGGTTGATCGGCGCCGGCACGTCCTTGAAGACGCGGCCGGACATGTCGAAGCGCGACTTGTGGCAGGGGCAGAAGTAACCGCCCTTCCACTGCGGGTCGTAGGGTTCAGGCCGGATCTCGGCGACCATTTCCGGCGAGCAGCCCAGGTGCGTGCACAGGCCGACCAGCACGGAGATGTCCGGCTTGATCGAGCGCAGCTCGGGGTTCTGCTTCAGCACGTACTCCGGCTGCTGGTCCTTCTCGCCGGACTCGGGGTCCTTGAGACGGCCATCCAGCCCGTGCAGCGCATCGAGGATCGCCTTGGACCGTTTGACGATCCAGATCGGCTGGCCACGCCATTCCACGATCAGGCGTTGGCCTTCCTGCAGGGCGCTGATGTCGGCCACCACCGGTGCGCCGGCAAGCTTGGCGCGGGCACTGGGGTTCCAGGATTTGATGAAAGGAACTGCGGTGAATCCGACGCCGACGGCGCCCACCACGGCTGTGGTGGCAGAAAGAAAACGCCGACGTCCGGTGTTGACTGGATCGTGTACCCCATCGTTGGCCATCCGGCACTCCGATATTGATTAGGTAGCTTTAAGGCTGCCAGCGGATCCGGTGGGGGCCAGAGCCGCATTGAATCACGGTCGAGTGTAGCGGAACCGTCGCGCGCCACACAACGCATTGCAACAACATTGATTGCGGGGTTGCCGGCCAGCGGCCGGTCGGTACCGGCCATTGCCCAGGGGTTGCCGGCCAGCGGCCGGCACTACTGGTGCGTCAATGCGGTGCGGTAACGCTCGGCCAGCTGCCCGACCCGGCGCACGTAGTACTGGGTTTCGCTGTAGGGCGGCACGCCACCGTGGCGGTCGACCGCGCCTTCGCCGGCGTTGTAGCCCGCCGCCGCCAGAGTCAGATCGCCATTGAAGCGCTTCAACAACCACGCAAGATACTGCACGCCGCCACGGATGTTCTGCCCGGCATCGTAGGAATCACTGACCCCGAAGCGCGCGGCGGTTGGCGGCATCAGCTGCATCAGGCCCTGCGCACCCGCGCGGCTGAGCGCGGTCGGGTTGTAGGCCGACTCGGCGTGGATGATCGCGCGCACCACAGCCTCTTCCACGCCGAACTCGCGCGCGGCCGAGGTGATCTCGGCCTGGAAGGCCGAGGTGTTCAGGCGCACGGTGCCGAAGTCCACGCGTGGATTGACCCCGCACGCGTAGCAGCGCTCCATGAAGCTGTAGCGGATGGTCCGCACCGGGCCGAGGTTGGCCACCTGGGTCGGGCGCGCACTGGTGTAGTGGCGCACGCCGTCCTTCATGAAGGAATAGACCTGGCCGCTGACCATGCGTCCGGCGCGCGGGGCGACCGGCTGTGCTGGAGCAGCTGCGGGCGCGGATGCAGGTGTCGGCGCGGCCGCTGCCGGCGTTGCGGCGCTCGCGGCAACGGCCACCGGATTGCGTTCAATGCTGGCCACCGCGGTCGGCGTCGGCCTTGGCGCGGCCACCACAGGGCGCGGCGCCGGACGGGTGTCGCGGCTGTAGCTGATGGTGCTGCAGCGCGCACCGGCCACCCGCTTGCTCACATAACTGGTGACGCCGTCAGGGCCCTGGCACTTGTACAGGGTTCCGGCGCTGGCCGGCGCAGCGGTCAGCGCAGCGATGATGATCGCCGTTGTCCCCAGTATCCCCTTCATGGCGGCGAGTGTCCCAGCTTCGCCTGGGCTTGCCAAGCGATGTGGCTCAGCCTGTGACCGGCGGCACAGCCAGCACCTGGCCCAGCCCGGCCAGGCGCTGGGCCAGTTCGTCGCGCAGGCCCGGCGGCGTGGTCCACAGCGCCACCGGCACGCGGTCCAGGCTCAGGATCTGCGCCAGCATCATGCCCCGGCTCTCGGCCCCCATGCGCAGCAGGCAGTGCTCGGCGCCATCCGCCTCCAGCACCCCGCACCAGGGCGGAATGCGGCCTTCCAGCTCGGCGCGGCTGCCGGCCAGACGGACGATGGCCTGCAGCGCGAACGGGGCCTGGCTGACCGCCTGCCGCACCATCACGTCCGGCGGCGCCGGGGTGCGCCGGTGCATGCCCGGCTCGGAGCACTCACGCACCTCGCCCATCCGGTCCACGCGCAGGGTGCGCCAGTCCTGCCGGCCCAGATCCCAGGCCAGCAGGTACCAGCGCCGCCCGTAGTTGACCAGGTGCTGGGCCTCGACCTCGCGCTGGGTGACGGCCTCCTGTGCGCTGCGGTATTCGAAGGCCAGCCGCGACGCCTGCCGGCAGTACTGGGCCAGCCGCCCGAGCACGCGCGCATCGGTGGACGGAAGATCGGACAGGGTGGCCGTCGCTGCATGCACCTCGCCGGCCTGCTGGCGGCGACGGGTCGGCACCAGCGGGTCGAGCTTGGACAGCAGGCCACGCGCGGTGTCGTCAATGCCGGCGACGGTGGCCGAGGCCGCGCGCAGGGCGATGGCCAGGGTGGTCGCCTCTTCCTCGTCTAGCAGCATCGGCAGCACCGGCGCCCCTGCCCCCAGCTGGTAGCCGCCGCCGACCCCGGATGAGGCCTGCACCGGATAGCCCAGTTCGCGCAGGCGCTCGATGTCACGGCGGATGCTGCGCCGGTCCACGCCCATGCGCTCGGCCAACTCGGCCCCGGACCACTGGCGACGGGCCTGCAGCAGGGCGATCAGGCGCAACAGTCGATGGGCGGTATGGCGCATGAAGGATCGAGGACAGAAGTCGTCCGCAATAGTGCCCCAGGATGAGCTCCAGTTCACCACCCACCGCAAGGAGCAATGCCATGACATCCCGCCAGATCACCCTGTACCACGCCGCCCGTTCACGCTCGAGCGGCGCCGTGGCCCTGCTCGAAGCGCTGGGTGCCGACTACCGCATGCAGGTGCTGGACCTGAAGGCCGGCGCCAACCTGGCCCCGGCCTACCTGGCCATCAACCCGATGGGCAAGGTGCCGGCCATCGTCCACAACGGCGCACTGGTGACCGAGCAGGTGGCGATTTACCTGTACCTGGCCGACCTGTACCCGGAAGCCGGGCTGGCCCCGCCGATCGGCGATGCCCTGCGCGGCCCCTACCTGCGCTGGATGGCCTTCTACGGCGCCTGTTTCGAGCCGGCGATGATCGACAAGGCGATGCATCGCGAGCCGCCGCCGCGCCTGATGTCGCCCTACAACGACGCGGAGACGGTGCTGCAGGTGATCGAAGCCCAGCTGGCACAGGGGCCGTACCTGCTCGGCGAGACGATGAGCGCCGCCGACGTGCTGTGGGGCAATGCTCTGGCCTGGACCACCGCCTTCGGCCTGGTGCAGCCGGCGCCGGCCACGGCTGATTACATTGCACGGATGAGTGCGATGACCGCTTTCGACCGTTCGCGGCAGATCGATGCGGAGCTGGCAGCGGCCTGAGGCGTGCCGGCGGGCGCGGCCGGGCGCTACCGGGGGGGGGCGGACCCGGAATTCCAGTAGATCCACGCCATGCGTGGATGACCCGCCCGGCGTGCCTGCGGGACAGAAAGCAGCCAGGCATGGCCTGGCTCTACTGGGCCGGCGCGCGCGCTGGGATGCGGGTAGAATTGCCCGCTTTCCCGCCACCCGAATGGATTAAGCGCCATGACCGGGACGCCAGACGTCTTTCCGCCCGCCACGCCGGGCGGTACCCCGCTCGTTGCCCTGCCCGCCGGTCCGCGCAAGCCCGACCAGGTGAAAGGCAAGCTGTACATCAAGACCCACGGTTGCCAGATGAACGAGTACGACTCGGCCAAGATGGCCGACGTGCTTGCCGCCAGCGATGGTCTGGAACTGACCGACAGCCCGGACGACGCCGACGTCATCCTGGTCAATACCTGCTCCATCCGCGAGAAGGCGCAGGAGAAGGTGTTCAGCCAGCTGGGCGTGTGGAAGGGACTGAAGAACAAGGGCCGCGAGGTCATCATCGGCGTGGGCGGCTGCGTCGCTTCGCAGGAAGGCGAGGCAATCATCAAGCGCGCGCCGTTCGTCGACCTGGTGTTCGGCCCGCAGACCCTGCACCGCCTGCCGGAATTGATCCGTGCACGGCGCGAGCAGAAGCGCCCGCAGGTGGACATCAGCTTCCCTGAGATCGAGAAGTTCGACCGCCTGCCCGAGCCACGCGCCGAAGGTGCTTCGGCCTTCGTCTCGATCATGGAAGGTTGTTCCAAGTACTGCTCGTTCTGCGTGGTGCCCTACACCCGCGGTACCGAAGTCAGCCGCCCGTTCGAGGACGTGGTGGTGGAGGTGGCGCAGCTGGCTGCACAGGGCGTGCGTGAGATCAACCTGCTCGGCCAGAACGTCAACGCCTACCGTGGGCCCTATGGGGACGGCGAGTTCGCCGACCTCGGCCTGCTGATCCGCACCATCGCCGAGATCGATGGCGTCGGCCGCATCCGCTTCACCACCTCGCATCCGCTGGAGTTCAGCGATTCGCTGATCGACGCGTTCCGCGACGTGCCGCAGCTGGCCAACTTCCTGCACCTGCCGGTACAAGCAGGCAGCGACCGCGTGCTGTCGGCGATGAAGCGCGGCTACACCGCACTGGAATTCAAGTCGAAGATCCGCAAGCTGCGCGCGGTGCGCCCGGACATCTCGATCAGCTCGGACTTCATCGTCGGCTTCCCCGGCGAGACCGATGCCGATTTCGAGAAGACCATGAAGCTGATCGAGGACATCGGCTTCGACCACAGCTTCTCCTTCATCTATTCGCGTCGCCCGGGTACACCGGCTGCGGATCTGGAGGACACGATCAGCGATGCCGAGAAGCACGCGCGCCTGTCGCGCCTGCAGGAACGCATCAATGCGCACGCTGCCGGCATTTCCGAAAAGATGGTCGGTACCGTGCAGACGGTGCTGGTGGAAGGTCCTTCGCGGAAGAACCCGAACGAACTGACCGGCAAAACCGAGAACATGCGTTCGGTGAACTTCCCGGCGCCGGCACGGTTGATCGGCCAGTTCGTGGACGTGGTGATCACCGAAGCGCTGACCAATTCGCTGCGCGCGCGGGTGGTGGCGGAATAAGGTTAGGGTGTGCCGACCAACGGTCGGCACCCCCCGCGGTAGTTTTGGTTGGCGACCGGTGGGGGGCGTTAGCGTATCCAGGCGGGTGCGGAAACGCAGGATCGCCAGCGTCATCATCACCACGATGAAGGCCAGCAACGCCAGCGCATCGTGCCACAGCTCCCACAGCGAGGCGCCGCGCAGCATGATGCCGCGCACCAGGCGCAGGAAGTGGGTCAGCGGCAGCACTTCGGCCAGCCACTGCACCGGCCGTGGCATGCCGGCGAACGGGAACATGAAGCCCGACAACAGGATCGACGGCAGGAACAGGAACAGCGTCATCTGCATCGCCTGGAACTGCGAGCGCGCGCGCGTGGAGATCAGCAGGCCCAGCGCCAGGTTGGCCAGCACCAGCAGCACCGCGGCCAGATAGATGTCCAGCAGGCTGCCGCGGATCGGCACCTGGAACAGCCAGGTGCCCAGCACCAATACCAGCGTGGTCTGCAGCAGACCGATAGCCGCATAGGGCAGCACCTTGCCGACCATCAGTTCGCTGCGCGACACCGGTGTGGCGATCAGCAGTTCCATGTTGCCGCGCTCGCGTTCGCGCACCACCGCTACGGCCGTGAACATCACCAGGGTCATGGTCAGGATCACCCCGATCAGGCCCGGCACGATGTTCACCGCCGAACGCCGCTGCGGGTTGTAGAAGCTGGTCACGCTGATCGGACCACCAGCGATGCTGCCTTCGCGCAGCGGCCGCGTGTTGCTGGTCGGACGCGTATCCAGCGGCACCTGTGCCAGCTGGATCGCTGCGCTCTGCACCACGGTGTCGCTGCCGTCGACCAGCACCTGTACCGCTTCGCGTCCATCGAAGCGACGACGCTCAAAGTCGGCCGGCACCACGATACCGACACTGATTTCGCCACGGCGCAGCGCCTGCATCAGCTGATCGGGCGTATAGGCTTCGCTGCGCGGCGTGATCACGCCGGTGGCAACCATGTCCTGCACCAGCGCGCGTGACGCCGCACTGTTGGCCTGGTCGGCGACACCGGCGTTGAGATGGCGCAGGTTGAGATTGATCGCGTAGCCGAACAGCAGCAGCTGCATCACCGGAATGCCGACGATCATCGCCAGCGTGATGCGGTCGCGGCGCAGCTGCCGCAGTTCCTTGAGCATGATCGCCCACAGCCGGCGCAGGTTCATGCCGCCGGCTCCCGGCCGCGGCCGCGGGTGGCGGCCACGAAGACGTCTTCCAGGTTCGGCGCCACCGCCTCGATGCGGGCCTGCGGATCGGCGCTGGCCAGCGCGCGCCGCAATGCGGCGGCGTCCGCGACATCCTCGCTGCACAATACCCGCAGCTGGGTGCCGATCTGCGCCACGCTCAGCACGCCGGGCAGCTCAGACAGTGCGCGGCTGGCCTGGCGCGGCTGCGTCGAGGTGACCTGCAGCGTGCGGCCGTCCAGCCGTGCACACAGTTCGGCCGGCGTGCCATCGGCCACCAGCGCGCCTCGATCGAGGATCGCCAGCCGGTGGCAACGCTCGGCCTCGTCCATGTAGTGGGTCGACACCAGCACCGTCGTACCGGCATCGGCCAGCTCGAACAGGGCTTCCCAGAAATCGCGGCGCGATTCGGGATCGACCGCACTGGTCGGCTCGTCCAGGAACAGCAGTTCGGGCGAATGCACCACGGCACCGGCCAGGGCCAGGCGCTGCTTCTGGCCACCACTGAGCGTGCCAGCCAGTTGTGGCTGGCGGTCCTGCAGCCGGTATTGCTGCAGCAGTTCGTCGACCCGCTGCCGGGCCTGTGCGCGCGGCAGGTCCTGGATGGCGGCGAGGAACTCCAGGTTCTCGCGCACCGACAGATCTTCATACAACGAGAAGCGCTGGGTCATGTAGCCGATGCGTCGGCGCAGCGCTTCGGCCTGCTCGGGAACCGCCAACCCCAGCACCTCGATCTGCCCTGCGCTGGGTTCCAGCAGGCCGCACAGCATGCGGATGGTGGTCGACTTGCCAGACCCGTTCGGGCCCAGAAAACCGTATACCTGTCCGCGCGGTACGGTCAGGTCGACGTTGTCCACGGCCAGCAGCTCGCCGAAGCGGCGGGTCAGGCCCTGCGCATGCACCGCGATGTCCGCACCGGTGTTCAGAAGCGCACCTGTACCGGAAGACCCGCTGGCAGTTTCTGCATGTCGCTGTTCCCGTCCACTTCAATCTCGGCCAGATAGCTCAGCCGTTCGACGTCATCGCCGGTCAGTGCGTAGTACGGCGTGAACGATGGTTCGCTACGGATCGCACGTACATGCCCCTTCAGCACGGTGTTGCCGCCTTCCAGCTGTATCTGCGCGGCCTGCCCGACCTTGACCTGCAGACGCAGCGGTTGCGGCAGGTAGACGCGCGCATAGGGGCGCTCGCCGACCAGCATCACTGCCAGCGGCGCACCGATCGGTGCCTGGTCACCCTGCCGGTAGGGCAATGCATCGACTACCCCGTCGCGCGGTGCACGCAACTGCAGCTTCTGCAGGTTCACGCTCTGTACCACCTGCTGTGCCCGTGCGGCATCGGCGGCCGCCTGGCCCTGGGCGATATCCTGCACACGGCTGCCGTGCACCCGCTCCAGCCAGGCCTGCTCGGCAGCACGCACGCTGGCTTCGGCATTGCCGGCGGCGGCGCGTGCTCGATCCAGTTCAGCGGCGGCAATCAAGCGCTGCTGTGCCAACGGCTGGACCCGTCGGTAATAGGCACTTGCTTCGGCAGCCTGTGCGCGCAACGCGGCCAGTTGTGCCTGGGCCTGAGCGATCTGCTCCTGGCGTGGGCCGATCTGCAGTTCTTCCAGCTGCGCCTGCGCACGCGCCGTATCAGCCTGCGCTGCGGCGAACTGCGCGTCTCCCCGCGCCGGGTCCAGCTGCATCAGCACGGTCCCGGCCTTGACCTGCTGGCCCTCGCGCACCTCCACCGTGGCGATCACTTCGGCCGCCGGTGCCGGCACCGTGATCCGGTCCCACTCCAGCGTGCCCAGCGCAGTCGGCGTTGACTGCCCACACCCCACCAGCAGGCCGATGCCCGCCAGTCCGATTCCACGCATCCCGTTGCCGATGCCCATGCCATCCCCTCCTGCGACGGCGACACGGTGCCATGTGCCCCGTGCACCCTCAATGATTCCAATCAGCCCTGACGGTTTTTTCACCACGCGTGGGCAAGCCTTTTGCTGCAAGGCTCCGCACCACCTATCCACAGGTTGATTCGGCATCATTCCACAACCGTTGTGGAAATCCGGCACGACCCGGCGCTGTTGCTCGCCGGGCAACGAATCCTGCACTGCCATCACGATGAATGCCCCCCGCGCAGGCCACCCGTGGCAGTGCTGCCGTAGCGACCGGCGACCATGACGTTTTTTTCACCAGGACCTCATGGGCCTTGTGGCACAAGCAGTGCGAAGGTCTATCCACAGGTTTCCGCGTGCCCCGTCCACACCGGGTGTGGAAAACGCTGTATCGACCGCCTGCTGGCCGTGTGCCCCGCACGCGCGCTACCCTTGTCCTCCCTGAATACACTGCGGTGGAAGGCGTCCGCCCCACCCCAAGCAATGAAAAGCATCGATCATCGAGACTTCACCCTGTCGCCGGAAGACAACGAGCGACTGGCCAACCTGTGCGGCCCCTTCGACGGGCACCTGCGCCAGATCGAGCTGAAGCTCGGCGTGGAGATCGCAAATCGTGGCTTCGTGTTCCGCATCAGCGGCCCCAACGAAGCCATCGTCGAGGCGCAGAAGCTGGTTGAAGCGCTGTACGCCGAAGCCGGCGAAACGACCTTCGACAACCACGCCATCCACCTGCGCCTGGCGCAGGCCAATGTCGAGCAGATCGCCGAGCGCTCCTACGAAGCACAGGACGTGGCGATCAAGGTCAAGCGCGGCACGGTGCGCGGCCGCGGCGCCAACCAGGGCCGCTACCTGCACCAGATCGCCACCCACGACATCAACTTCGGCATCGGCCCGGCCGGTACCGGCAAGACCTTCCTGGCCGTAGCCAGCGCGGTCGAAGCCCTGAACGAATCGCGGGTGCAGCGCCTGATCCTGGTGCGCCCGGCGGTGGAGGCCGGCGAGAAGCTGGGCTTCCTGCCCGGCGACCTGAGCCAGAAGGTCGATCCCTACCTGCGACCGCTGTACGACGCCCTGTACGAGATGATGGGCGTGGAAAAGGTGGTCAAGCTTCTGGAGAAGAACGTCATTGAGATCGCGCCGCTGGCCTACATGCGCGGCCGCACGCTCAACGATGCGTTCGTGATCCTGGACGAAGCACAGAACACCACCATCGAGCAGATGAAGATGTTCCTGACCCGCCTGGGCTACGGCTCCACTGCGGTGGTCACCGGTGACCTGACCCAGACCGACCTGCCCAAGCACGTGAAGTCCGGCCTGCGCGACGCCATCGACGTGCTGCGTGAGGTCGAGGGCGTCAGCTTCACCTTCTTCGAATCCCGTGACGTGGTCCGCCACCCGCTGGTCGCGCGCATCGTGAGCGCGTACGACCGCCGCGACCTGCATCAGATCCAACCTGGAGCAACTCCATGACCCGTGGTCCCGTGCGATTGGACGTCGCCGTCAGCTATGCCCTGCCGCGCGCCGGCCTGCCGGCGGCAGTGAGCTTCCGCAAGTGGGTGGCCGCCGCGTTGAAGGGCCGCATCCGCGAGGCCGATCTGGCCATCCGCGTGGTCGATGCCAAGGAAGGACAGTCACTGAACCGCCATTACCGCGGCAAGGACTACGCCACCAACGTGCTCAGCTTCCCGGCCGAAGTGCCCGAAGGCCTGCCCAAGGGCGTCAAATTCCCGCTGCTGGGTGACCTGGTGATCTGTGCTCCGGTCGTGGCACGGGAGGCCGATGAACAGAGCAAGGCGCTCAATGCCCATTACGCGCATCTGACCGTGCACGGCGTGCTGCACCTGCTCGGCTGGGACCACGAGGACGACAAGGAAGCCGAGGCGATGGAGCAGCTGGAGCGGGAAATCCTGGCCGAACTGGGCATCGACGATCCATACGCGGGCGAGCGCTGAGCGGGCCACAGCCCGTCGCCAGGAACACGAGAGGAACAAGGATGACCTCGGGAAACAGCTCAATGATGTTTGTGATCGGCGCCACCTTGTTCGCCATGCTGCTGGTGCTGGGCGCGTATGCCGTGCGCCGCATCAGTGCCCGCGAACCCAGCGGCAGGCACTGGCTGCTGCGCAGCCTGGCCCTGCTCTCGCCCGTGTGCCTGCTGGCCGGGCTGGCGATCGGCATGATCGGCCCGCACCTCAGCGGACGGTTGGAACCGGCCCATCTCCCCGGTCTGCTTGAAACGTCGATGGTGCTGACGCTGGTGGGTGCACTGACCCTTCCGCTCCTGTGGCGGATGATCGTGCACCGCCGCCTGGGCCGCCCCGTGAACTCACTCCCGTTCTTCCACGCCAGCCGTACCTCGCTGCTGGTGCTGTTCGTGCTGGCTGTGATCTACATGAAAGTGGCCAGGACCGCGGCAGCGGAACTGATGCCCTGGCTGACCAGTCCGGGCCTGTGGCCGGCGGTGGCGCGCATCGCTGGGCAATCGATGCAGGTCGCCATGCTTGCGGTCGTGCTGACCCTCTCACTGATGGTCGTGCGGCGGGCGATGACCGGTTTCCTGCGCCTTCTCACCGGGCTGTTCAGGCGCTCGCCGGGGCTATGATGGCGGCCCTTCGCCTGCGGAAACCGACCGTGTCACTGCGCTGCTGCCTGCCCCTGCTCTGTGCCCTCGCCGCTCCCTCCGCCTTCGCCACCAGCCTGGACCTGCCGGCCCTGATCGAATGCCGCCAGGGCGTGGCCGAGCAGGCCGCGCTGGCGCCGCTGCTGGCCGATCCGCTGAAGGCCGTGGCCCAGGGCCTGCAGCCGCTGCCGCAGGGCAACCAGTTCATGAGCGAGTTCCGGCTGGCCAGCCCGATCACCGTCTTCGGCCAACAGACCGAGCGGGTGGCGGTGGCCGGCGCCAGCATCATGGCGGTGCTCGACCAGGCCGACCCACGCCCTCTGGCCAAACGGCTGGAATTGGAGACCGGCTACGACCAGGACGGCAAGTTCATGGCCGGCCGCGAACTGGTCAGCCGCGACGTGACCGACCCGAAGACCGGCGAGGCCCAGATCGAGTCGATCATCCTCAGCGTCTCCACCGTGGCCTCCCATCCCGGCAAGACCCTGGCCGGCTGCACCTACAGCCTGGACCTGCCCGAGGAGGAGCCGGCCCCGGCCGCCCCAACCCCGGCCACCGGCAGTCACTGACAGGCCGTCACATCCTGCTAGACTTGGGTCAACGCCCGGCCTGCCGGGTGCCTTTTTTCCAGAGATGTCAGAAGACGACAGTAGTAGCTCCCCTGCGGAGCACAGTGAAAAGAAGCGCGGCTGGCTTGAACGCCTGACCTCCGCCTTCTCCGGCGAACCCCATACCCGCGACGAGCTGGTCGCTGTCCTGCACACCGCGCAGGAAGAGGGTCTGATCGCCGCCGATACCCTGAAGATGATGGAAGGCGCCATTTCGGTGGCCGAGCTGACCGTGGGCGACGTGATGATTTCGCGCTCGCAGATGGTCTCGCTGCCGGTTGAAGCGCCCTTCCTGGAACTGATGAAGCAGGTGGTCGAATCCGGCCATTCGCGCTTCCCGGTGCACGGTGAGAACAAGGACGACATCCTTGGCATCCTGCTGGCCAAGGACCTGCTGCGCGGCGTGGTTGCCGACAACGGCCCGGCCAACGTGCGCGAGCTGCTGCGCCCGGCGGTGCTGATCCCGGAAGCGAAGAAGCTCAACGTGCTGCTGAAGGAATTCCGCCTGTCGCGCAACCACATGGCCATCGTGGTGGACGAGTACGGCGGTGTCGCCGGCCTGGTCACCATCGAGGACGTGCTGGAACAGATCGTCGGCGAGATCGACGATGAGCATGACGAGGCCGAGGATCCGTCCGCGCAGATCGCCATCCAGTCCGACGGCCAGTACGTGGTCGACGCGCTGACCCCGATCGGCGACTTCAACGAGCGCTTCGGCGCGACGTTCTCCGACGAGGACTACGACACCATCGGCGGCCTGGTCACCGAGGCCGTGGGCCATCTGCCGGAAGTCGGTGACGAGCTGGCGCTGGATCGCTTCATGTTCCGCGTGGCCCGCGCCGATGCGCGCCGGGTACAGGCCTTCCACGTGACCGTGCTGCCGCCGGACGCGCAGGACGACGCTTGAAGCGCCGCGGCCTGATCCTCATGGTGTGGCTGGCACTGTGCGTGCTGGCCATGGCCCTGCCGCTGGCCGCCTTCGCGCAGCCGGTGGCAGCCACACCTGCCGTACCCGCGACCAACGCTGAAGCCCCTGCCCCGCGCATCGGCGTGGTGACCATGCAGCCGGGCACCGTGTTCTTCGAACGCTTCGGCCACGACGCCATCGTCGTGGTCGATCCGGTCAGCGGCGAGGCAACCTCGTACAACTTCGGCTACTTCGATCCGTCCGAGGACGATTTCATCAGCCGCTTCGCACGCGGCGACATGATGTATTACCTGGTGGCGCTGCCGTTGCAGCAGGACCTGTCGTACTACGACGAGACCGGCCGTGGCGCCAGCGTGCAGTGGCTGGACCTGCGCCCGGACCAGGCGCGTGCGCTGGCCGCCGACCTGGCCGAGCGGGCCAAGCCGGAAAACGCGCGCTACCACTACGATTACTACACCGCCAACTGCGCCACGATGGTGCGCGACACGGTGGACAAGGCATTGGGTGGCGGCCTGCAGTCGCAGCTGTCGGGGCGCTCGCGCGGCAACACCTACCGCAGTGAATCGGTGCGCCTGGCGTCGCCGGCACCGTGGATGTGGCTGGGCTTCGATGTCGGCCTTGGGCCGTTCGCCGACCAGCCGCTGTCGCGCTGGCAGGAAGCCTTCGTGCCGATGCGCCTGGCCGATGCGCTGCGCCAGGCACGCAACAGCGATGGCCGTCCGCTGGTGCAGTCCGAACAGGAACTGCTGCCGCACCGTATCGATGCGGAGCCGAAGGAATTCGCGCGCCGCTGGTGGCCATGGCTGCTGCTCGGGCTGATCGTGGCCGGCGGCGTGCTGGCGCTGCGCAACCGCCCGCGCCTGCTGGCCGGGCTGGCCCTGCCGTTCTGGCTGCTGTGCGCCCTGTTTGGTGGAGTGCTGGTGTTCCTGTGGGGCTTCAGCATCCACTACGCCGCGTGGGCCAATCGCAACCTGCTGTTGCTTTCACCGCTGGCCGTGCTGCTGTTGCCGGGTGCAATCGCCCTGCTGCGCCGTCGCGTGCCGGGCCGCATGTTCAGGATCGTGCTGTGGCTGCTGGCGGTACAGGCGGTGGCCGCGCTGGTACTGCACTGGCTGAGCCTGCAGGCACAGTACAACGTGCAGTGGATCGTGCTGTTGCTGCCCGTCCACGTCGCGCTGGTGTGGGTGCTGGGGCGTAGTCCTCACTTGTCCAAAACACAGCCCTGACGCACGATGGCGGGCATGTCATTGCCCGCCTCTGCTGCCGCGCCCGCCTCGGCCAACCCCGCCTGCGTCATCAACTGCGTCCACTACGATGACGAGGGCAAACGCCACGACATCACCCTGGACGCCATCAGCGATGTCATTGCCAGTGGCAACGGCTTCGTCTGGGTCGGCCTGTACGACCCCAATGATGATGTGCTGTTGAAACTGCAGGAAGAGTTCTGCCTGCACGACCTGGCCATCGAGGATGCGCGCAACGCGCACCAGCGGCCCAAGGTCGAGACCTACGGCAATTCGATGTTCGTGGTGGTGACCACCGCGCAGATGGTCGACGAGCGCATCCAGTACGGCGAAACCCATGCCTTCCTCGGCCCGCGCTTCCTGGTGACGGTACGCCATGGCGCGTCGCTGTCCTATGCCCCGGTGCGTGCGCGGGTGGAACGCGAGCCGCAGCTGCTGAAGATGGGTCCGTCGTACTGCCTGTACGCGGTGACCGACTTCGTGGTCGACAACTACCTGCCCATCGTGCACCGCTTCCGCGACACCCTGGAGCTGCTGGAGAAGGACATCTTCGCCGACACCTACAAGCGCAGCACGGTGGTGCGGCTGTACGAGCTCAAGCGCGAGCTGAACAAGATGCGGATGGCGGTGGCGCCGCTGCAGGATGTGCTGGCGCAGCTGCGCCGCTACCAGGGCGAGCTGATCCCCGACGAAGTGAAGCTGTACATCCGCGACGTCCACGACCACGCAGTACGCATCAGCGATGTGATCGACACGCTGCGCGAGATGCTCGGCACCGCGCTGAGCGTGAACCTGTCGCTGGTGACGCTGGCGCAGGGCGAGACGGTCAAGCGCCTGGGCGCATGGGCCGCGCTGCTGGCGGCGCCGACACTGATCACCAGCTGGTACGGCATGAACTTCAGCCACATGCCGGAGCTGAGCGAGCCGTGGTCGTACCCGCTGATGATCGTGGGCGTGGGCGGTGTGTGCGTGGGGCTGTACCGGTTGTTCAAGCGCGCGAAGTGGTTGTGAGGGGTATCGACCAACGGTCGATACCCACCGGACCGGTAGGCCACGACCGTGGGTCGTGGCGAATGACCCGCTTCTGGTAGTGCCGGCCGCGGGGCGGCCCCCCCGCCCTCGCGGGCCGCCGGCCGGCCGCGCCGGGGGGCGCCACGTCCCCCCCCGGGGGGGGCGCCCCGCCCCCCCCCCCCCCCCCCCCCCCCCCCCCCCCCCCCCCCCCCCCACTACCGTTCGGCATCAAGCCACGTAGACGGTCTTGATGTTCATGAACTCATGGATGCCGTGGTCGGCCAGCTCCCGGCCGAAACCGGACTGTTTGCTGCCGCCGAACGGCAACCGCGCGTCGCTCTTGACGATGGCGTTGACGAACGCGGCACCGCATTCCATGCGCTGCGCGAAACGTTCGCCGCGCACCGGATCGCGCGTCCACACGCTGCCGCCCAGGCCGAAGCGGGTGTCGTTGGCCACGCGCAGTGCCTCGGCCTCGTCAGCGACACGGATCACCGCAGCCACCGGCCCGAACAGCTCCTCGTCGTAGGCCGGCATGCCCGGGCCGACCTGATCGAGCACGGTGGCCGGATAGCCGGCATGTGTACCCGCAATCGGCTCACCACCCAGCAGTACCCGCGCGCCCTTGGCCACGCTGGCCCGCACCTGCTTGTGCAGTTCGTCACGCAGATCGGCACGGGCCATCGGCGCCAGCGTGGTACCGCGCTCGTCCGGATCACCATACTGGCGCTCGGCCGCGGCTTCCACGAAGCGCCGGGTGAACTCATCGGCCACCGCCTCGACCACGATGAAGCGCTTGGCCGCGATGCAGGTCTGCCCGCTGTTATCGAAGCGCGACTTCACCGCCGCCGCCACGGTCTTGTCGAGGTCGGCATCGTCGAGCACCACGAAGGCATCGCTGCCACCCAGCTCCATCACCGACTTCTTCAGCTGGCTGCCCGCGTTGGATGCGATCGAGCGCCCTGCCCGCTCGCTGCCGGTCAGTGTCACTGCCTTCACCCGTGCGTCGCGCAGCACCTCGGCCGCCTGGTCGTTGTCGATGTGCAGTACATCGAACACGCCGTCAGGCAGGCCACCGTCACGGCATACCGCCAGGATCAGGTCGGCGCACTGCGGCACGTTGCTGGCGTGTTTGAGCAGGGCCACGTTGCCTGCCATGAACGCCGGGGCGAGGAAACGGAACACCTGCCAGATCGGGAAATTCCACGGCATCACCGCGAACACGCAGCCGATCGGCTCGTAGCGCACATAGCTGCGCTGGGCTTCGGTGTCGATCAGCTGCGGCTTGAGATAATCAGCTGCGTGGTCGGCGTAGAACTCGCAGGCCGCCGCGCACTTGTCGACCTCGGCCAACGCCTCTGCCTTGAGCTTGCCCATCTCGTGGGTCATCGCCTGCTGCAGATCATCGCGGCGCACACGCAGTTGGCCAGCGATCTGCTTGAGGATCGCCCCCCGCTCCTGCAGCGAGCGCTCGGCCCAACCGGGGAATGCATCGGCGGCGGCCTGCAGGCGCTGCTCGACGTCGGCAGCACCCATCAGTTCATGGCGGTAGGTCACCAGGCCGGTGGCCGGATCGACAATCTCGACGGTCATGGGGGATCTCCATCTGGAAGACCCCCATTGTGCGCCGCCGACCGTGAGCCGGATGTTGCCGACGCTGTCGACAGACCGTGTGCTCAGCCGTTCTCCTGCCGCGCCAGCTGCAGGTCGCGTTGGCGCCGTTTCTCGGCGCGGGCGTTGATGTACCAGCCGATCACCGCGGCGATCGACACCGCCGACACCAGCAGCGTGGCCAGCGCATTGATCTTCGGGCTGATGCCCATGCGCACCGAGGCGAACACCTTCATCGGCAGCGTGGTCGAGCCCGGCGTGGCCACGAAGCTGGCCACCACCACGTCATCCAGCGACAGGGTGAACGCCAGCAGCCAGCCCGCCACCAGCGCCGGTGCGATGATCGGCAGGGTGATGCGGCCGAACACAGTCAACCGGCTGGCGCCCAGGTCCATCGCCGCCTCTTCCAGCGACAGGTCCATTTCCTGCAGCCGCGAGGACACCACCACGGTGACGAAGCACAGGGTGAAGGTGACGTGGGCGATCCAGATGGTGGTCAGGCCGCGCGCCGGGAAGCCGGGAATCGCGCCCATCGAGGCCAGCAGCGCCATCAACGAGAAGCCCAGGATCACATCCGGCATCACCAGCGGCGCGGTGACCAGCGCGCCGAACAGCGGCTTGCCGCGGAAGCGCTTGAAGCGCGTCATCACCATCGCTGCCAGCGTACCCAGCACGGTGGCCGTGCAGGCAGTCCAGAACGCCACCACCAGGCTGGTCCACATCGCATCCATCAGCGCGCGGTCGGCGAACAGGTCGCTGTAGGCACGGGTGGAGAACCCCGCCCAGACCATCGCCAGCCGCGAGCTGTTGAACGAATAGAACATCAACAACAGGATCGGCAGGTACAGGAAGGCGAAGCCGAGCAGCAGCACGCCCAGCCCGAGGCCCTTTGCGCTACGCGGGCTCATGCCTGCTTCCCTTCCAGCAGGCGCTGCTGGGAACGGTTGAACAGCAGGATCGGCACCAGCAGCAACAGGATCATCGCCACCGCCATCGCCGAGGCGCCCGGCCAGTTGCGGTTGTTGAAGAACTCGTTCCACAGCTGGCGGCCCACCATCAGCGTTTCCGAGCCACCCAGCATTTCCGGAATCACGAATTCACCGATCGCCGGGATCATCACCAGCATGCAGCCGGCGATGATGCCCGCCTTGGACAACGGCAGGGTGATGCGCAGGAACGCCTGCCACGGCTTGGCACCAAGGTCGTAGGCGGCTTCCAGCAGGCGGTGGTCATGCTTGACCAGATTGGCGTACAGCGGCAGCACCATGAACGGCAGATAGCAGTAGACGATGCCGATATAGGCGGCGGTCGGGGTGTCGATCAACTGCAGTTTCGGCAGGCCCATCGACGTCATCAGCGTCTGCAGGCCGGTGAACTGCAGGAACTGGTCGAGCAGGCCGTTGCGGTCCAGGATCGCCTTCCATGCATACACGCGGATCAGGAACGAGGTCCACGACGGCAGCACCACCAGCATCATCGCCACGTTGCGCGCGGCCGGCGACAGGCGGGCGATGGCGTAGGCCATCGGGTAGCCGATCAGCAGGGTCAGGAAGGTCGAGATCGCCGCGATCTTGATCGAGCTCAGGAACGCCTGCGCATAGATCGAATCGCGGAACAGCGCCAGGTAGTTTTCCAGGTTCAGCTTCAGCGAGAAGCCGCCATCGGCGTACTGCAGCAGCCAGGTGTACGGCGGCGAGCCGACCCGGCTGAGCGAGAAGCTGATCATCAGCACGATCAGGAACGGCACTGCGAAGAACAGCAGCAGCCACAGATACGGAATGCCGATCACCGTGGCACGCAGCCCCGGCAACCAGCGCTTCAGGCCGGCGACGCTCATGAGGTCAGCACCACGCCGTCGTTGTCGCGCCAGTGCACCCACACCTCGTCGCCCCAGGTGAGGCCATCACTGGCCCAGCGCTGCGAGTTGGCGAAGTTGGCCAGTACCTTGGCACCGCTGGGCAGGCGCACGTGGTACACCGAGTGGCTGCCGAAGTAGGCAATGTCCTCGATCACGCCCTGCGCCTTGTTGGTGTGCCCTTCCGGCTCGTCCTTGCCGATCATCACCTTCTCCGGGCGCAGCGCGAACGCGACCGGCTGCCCTTCATAGCCGGTGATGCCATGGGCGATGTAGATCGGCGCCGGGAACAGCGGCGAGCGCACGGTCACGTACTCGGGAAGGTCCTCGTCGATCACCCCGTCGAACAGGTTGACCGAACCGATGAACTCGGCGACGAAGCGGTTGGCCGGCTGCTCGTAGACCTCGTCCGGCTTGCCGACCTGCTGGATCCAGCCGGCATCCATCACCGCGATGCGGGTGGCCATGGTCATCGCTTCTTCCTGGTCGTGGGTGACCATCACGCAGGTCACACCCGACGATTCGATGATGCTGACCAGTTCCAGCTGCATCTGCGAGCGCAGTTTCTTGTCCAGCGCGCCCATCGGCTCGTCCAGCAACAGCAGCTTCGGCCCTTTGGCCAGCGACCGCGCCAGCGCCACGCGCTGCTGTTGGCCGCCGGACAGCTGATGCGGCTTGCGCTTGCCCAGGTGCCCCATCTGCACCAGGTCCAGCATCTCGCCGACGCGCTTGCTGATCGCATCCTTGCCCAGGCCATCCTGCTTCAGGCCGAAGGCAATGTTCTGCTCGACCGTCATGTGCGGGAACAGGGCATAGGACTGGAACATCATGTTGACCGGCCGCTGGTACGGCGGCAGCGCGTCCAGGCGCTGGCCGTCGAGGGTGATGCTGCCCTTGGTGGGCGTCTCGAAGCCACCCAGGCAGCGCAGCAGGGTCGATTTGCCACTGCCGGAGCCACCGAGCAGGGCAAAGATCTCGCCCTTGCGCACGTCCAGATTGACGTCGTCAACGGCGACGAAACCGTCGAATTCCTTGCGCAGGTCACGAATGGAGAGATAGCCGGGCACACCGGTCGTGTCGACGACGGTGGCTACCGGCTGGGCTTCAACGGGCATGGGGGCTCCGGGAGCGGGCGGTGGACAGCGGTCGCCATTCTAACGGCCGGGGGGCCCAGGGGATATGACGGCGGCAGGCGGAAGCGGCCGCTGGCCAGCCCCGGGGGCCCTGGGAGTGTCGGTTTTCCCCCGCCATGGTGGCCTGTCCGCGCAAAGGCCCGGGCTCCCCTGGACGCCCCTGCGGTCGTCCCGGCCAGACACCACAGGCGACGCCTCGATCTGCAACGTTTTTCAGAACCGGATCTGTTGAAGGCCCGGGGCATTCCCCGCGCAATGGCCCGGATCAAGCCCCTGCATGGACCCATCCTGGTGACTTCCCCGGACCGCCCCTCCCCTTTCCCGCCCCGCATGCCGGGCTCCCTGCCTGCAACGCTGCCGCTGGTCATCATCGGCGCCGGCCAGGCCGGGCTGTCCCTCAGCGCGCTCCTGCAGGAAGCCGGCGTCAAGCATCGCGTGCTGGAGGCCGAAACCGTGGGCGCCAGCTGGCAGCGGCGCTGGGATTCGTTCCAGACCAACACCGCCAACGCGACGATGGCCCTGCACGGCCATGCCTATGCAGGTGACGACCCGGAAGGTTTCATGGGGGCCCCGGAGGTGATCCGGCGGCTGCGCGACTATGCCGACGAACGTTCGTTGCCGATCAGCGAGGGATGCGGGGTACATCGGGTCGCACCTCGGCCCGGTGGCTATGCCATCGACAGCAGGCAGGGGCCGATCCACGCCCGCGCGGTGGTAGTCGCTACCGGCGAATACCGGCGCGCGCGGATGCCCCGGGTCCCCTTCGCGCCCGCACCGGGTCTGACGGTGCTGCACTCCGGCGACTACCGCAGCCCCCGCCAGCTGCCCGACGGCGGCGTGCTGGTCATCGGTGGCGGCCAGTCCGGCGCGCAGATCGCCCAGGACCTGCGCGACAGCGGTCGCAGCGTGCACTGGTCACTGGCCCAGCGGCATTCGCATACCCGCCGGCTGCGCGGCAAGGACTCGATGACCTGGTGGGACATGGCCGGGCGCATCCACCAGCACGTGAGTGAGGCGGCCGCCGTCCTGGCCGGAGAACCGGATGCGCTGCGCAAGGCCCGCACCGCGGAGTTTCCGCTGATTTCCGGCAAGGGACGTGCCGGCCTGGGCAGCTCGATCAGCCTGCTGGCGATGCACCGCGCGGGCATCAGGTTGCTGGGCCGGTTGCAGGGCTTCGATGGAAACGTCGCCCGCTTCGCCGATGTGCGCCCGCAGCTGCGCACCGCGATCGAGGCGACACGGACCGAATATGTATATCTCGATTCGCTGGCCAGCGCGTACTACGCCACGCGGCCCGAACCGCGCACCGACGATGCCCGCTACATTCCCGAAGAGGTGTATCTGCACTGGGAGCCGGACGCCGCCCCGCGTGAACTGGATCTGCAGGCCGCAGGCATCCGCTCGGTGGTGCTGGCCACCGGCTTCGTCGCCGAATGGCCCTGGCTCGACGTGCAGGGCGTGCTGGACGCACATGGCTATCCGCTCGGCGAGTTCGGCGTTTCACCGCATCCGGGGCTGTTCTTCATCGGCATGCACAACCTGCAGCGGATGAGTTCGTCGTTCCTGTGCAACGGCGGTCGCGATGCACGTGACCTGTTGCCGGCGATCCTGCGGCACCTTGACCAGGGCGGCGGTACCGCGCCCGGCCAAGGATGAAGCAATCCGCCGGGCATGGCCCGGCGGCGCCAGACCGGCTTAACGGCCGGTCTTCACCTCGGTCCACAGCCGGGTGTAGAGCTTGTCGGTTTCCGGCGTGTTGATCGAATAGGTGAACATCTTGTCGGCCACGTCGGCCGGCGGGTAGATGGTCGGGTCGGTACGGATCGCCTCATCCACCAGCGGGGTCGCGGTCGGCACCGGGTTGGCGTAGTGGATGAAGTTGGTGTTGGCCGCGGCAACCTTCGGCTGCAGCAGGTAGTTGATGAACGCGTACGCGGCTTCCGGATGCTTGGCATCCTTCGGGATCGCCAGCATGTCGAACCACTGCGGGGCGCCTTCCTTCGGGATCGAGTAGGCCACGTGCACGCCATTGCTGGCTTCCTCGGCGCGGTCGCGGGCCTGGATGATGTCACCCGACCAGCCCACCACCAGGCAGGTGCCGCCATTGGCCAGCGAACCCACGTACTGCGAGGAGTGGAAATTCTGCACGTAGGGGCGGATCGACTTCAGCAGGTCGGCCGCCTTCTGCAGCTCGGCCGGGTCACCGCTGTGCGGGTCCAGGCCCAGGTAATGCAGCGCGATCGGGATCATGTCCGCCGGCGTGTCCAGGATGGTCACGCCGCAGTCCTTCATCTTGCTGATGTTCTCCGGCTTGAACACCAGGTCCCAGCTGTTGGCGATGTCGGTGCTGCCGCCGAAGCGCTGCTTCAGCATCTCCACGTTGTAGCCGATGCCGGTGGTGCCGATCATGTACGGCACGCCGTACTGGTTGCCCGGGTCCTGGGTGGCGATGCGCTTCATCACCGCCGGATCGAGGTTGGCCAGGTTCGGGATCTTGCTCTTGTCCAGCGGCAGGAACACGCCGGCCTGGATCTGGCGGCCGAAGAAGTTCAGGGTCGGCACCACCACGTCGTAGCCGCTGTTGCCGGCCAGCAGCTTGGTCTCGACCATCTCATCACTGTCGAACACATCGTAGGTCACCTTGATGCCGCTCTCCTTCTCGAAGGTCGGGATGGTGTCCTCGGCGATGTAATCGCTGTAGTTGTAGACGTTCAGGACCTGGCTGTCCTGCGCGCCGCCGTTGCCACCGCTGCAGGCGGCGAGCATGGCGGAGGCCAGGCCGAGCGTGAGGATACGCAGCTTCATCGGGTGCTCCAGAATGCGGAAAGGGGGGCCGGCGGGGCCGGCGACGGGTGCCAGCCTACCCCCCGGCGGCGGATTTTTCTATTCCAGATGCTCAGACGTTCAGCAGCAGGAACTCGCGCTCCCACGAGCTGATGACGCGGAAGAAGGTCTCATATTCCTTGCGCTTGACCGAGATGTAGGCGCGGCAGAAGCGCTCGCCCAGCAGCGCCTGCAGCTCGCTGCACTGCTCCAGCCCGTCCAGCGCTTCGCCCAGCGAGCGCGGCAGGTTGTAGCCCAGTTCCTTGGCGCTGCCGGTCACCGGCGCATCCGGTGCCAGCCGCTCGCGGATGCCCAGCAGGCCGCAGGCCAGGGTCGCCGCCATCGCCAGATAGGGATTGGCGTCAGACCCGGCGAAACGGCTTTCCACGCGCATGTTCTCCGGCGTGTCCAGCGGCACACGCAGCCCGCAGGTGCGGTTGTCATAGCCCCAGTGCACGTTGCTCGGCGAGACCTCGCCGAACACCAGCCGGCGATAGGAATTCACGTTCGGCGCAAAGAAGGCCATCGCCTGCGGCACGTACTTCTGCAGGCCGCCCAGGTAGTGGCCGAACACCGGGCTGAACTCGCCTTCGGCATGGGTCTCGCCGGCGAACACGTTGCTGCCATCGCTCACCCGCACCAGGCTCTGGTGGATGTGCATGGCGCTGCCCGGCTCGTTTTCCATCGGCTTGGCCAGGAACGTGGCATACACCCCGTGGCGCATCGCCGCTTCGCGCATGGTGCGCTTGAACAGGAATACCTGGTCGGCCAGGTCCATCGCATCGGCATGGGTGAAGTTGACCTCCAGCTGTGCCGCGCCGGATTCGTGGATCAGCGTGTCCACGTCCAGCTTCATCGCATCAGCGTAGTCGTACATCAGGTCGAGGATCGGGTCGAATTCGTTGACCGCATCGATCGAGTACGACTGCCGCGCGGTTTCCGGACGCCCGGAGCGGCCGGCCGGTGGCAGCAGCGGGAAGTCCGGGTCGGTGTTCTTCTGCACCAGGAAGAACTCCAGCTCCGGCGCCACCACCGGGCGCAGGCCCAGCTCGGCGTAGGCCGCCAGCACGCGGCGCAGCACGTTGCGCGGTGCCAGCTCGTGCGGCTCACCGCTCTTGGTGTAGCAATCGTGGATGATCTGCGCGGTGGCATCGGCCGCCCACGGCACCATGCGCACCGTGTCCGGATCGGGGCGCAGCATCATGTCCGAGTCCGACGGCGAGGTCAGGTCGTAGTAATCGTCAGGGAATTCGCCGGTGACGGTGGTGGCGAAGATGCCTTCGGGCAGCCGCGTGCCGTAGTCGTGCGAGAACTTGTCAGCCGGAATGATCTTGCCGCGCGCGTTGCCGGTGATGTCCGGCACCAGGCACTCGACCTCGGTGATGCGCCGCTCCTTCAGCCAACGCAGCAGACTGCTTTCCTGCGGTGCGGGGGGCGTAGCCGTCTTGCGCGGGCGCGTTCGGGAACTCATCGGGAATCCAGTCGGTTCTGTTGGTGCTGCCGGCAAGCTTGGCCGAACGCACGGAAAATAGCGTGATAGAACGGCGAATCCATGACACGCCACTCCGGGTGCCACTGTACGCCGAGCACGAAATCATGGTGCAGGCTGCGTGCCGCCTCGACCAGGCCATCATCGGCCACGGCTTCGACCTGCAGCCCCTGCGCCAGGTGAGCGATACCCTGCCCGTGTACCGAATTGACCTGCGTCCGGCCACTGCCGCTCCACCGCGCCAACCAGCCATCAGCGGCCAGGGTGACCGTGTGGGCCGGCCCGTACTGCACCTCCACCGGCGCCTGCGGGTCTTCGCGATGGTCGGCCAGGCCAGGCACCGCGTGCACCTGCGGATGCAGGTTGCCACCCAGCGCGACGTTCAGCTCCTGGAAGCCGCGGCAGATCGCCAGCACCGGCAGGTCCAGCGCCAGCGCTTCGCGCAGCAGCCCGAAGGCACTGGCATCGCGGGCCGGGTCGTGCGGATTGCCTGGCCAGCTGCGGCCGCCCTCGTAGTGCTGCGGTTCGATGTTGCTGACCGCCCCGGTCAACAGCAGGCCATCGAGCCCCTGCAGCCAGTCACCAGCCGGCAACGGCGGCTGCAGGCTTGGCAGTACTACCGGGGTCACTTCGGCAGCCTCGGCCAGCGCGCGCACGTACTTCTCGCCGGCCACCGCAAAGCGGTGATGGCCGAGCACGGTGCTGTCGGTGGGCAGGCCCACCCAGGGCAGGCGGCGCATGGGAAAACTCCTTGGCGTGCCGACACGTTACCCGTCGCCCGGCGAACGCGGCAAGTCGTCGCCGTCACACCATGGCCGTCACGCATCGGCGAAACTAAGCGCGTGAACGCTGATCGCCCTCCCCCGCTCCGCCCGTCCGTAGTGCGCCCGCAAGGCCTGCGATGAGCGCCGCCTTCCCGCCCAGCTGGTACGCCGCCAGCCTGCCCGAGCCGCCCGCACTTCCCTCGCTGCAGGGGAATGTGCAGGCCGATGTCGCAGTGCTTGGCGCGGGCTACACCGGCCTGACCGCAGCACTGGAACTGGCTACGCGTGGCCAGCGCGTGGTGGTGCTGGACGCGCAGCGGATCGGTTGGGGCGCGTCCGGTCGCAACGGTGGCCAGGCGCTGGTGGGCTATGGCTGCGAGGTGGACGAGCTGGAGCGCCAGCTCGGCCGCGACGATGCGCGCCACCTGTTCGACTGGTCGCGCGACGCAGTGCAGGCGATGCGCAACCGCATCGATCGCCACGGCATCGACTGCCATTGGGTGGAAGGCCATGCCAGCGTCGCCATCCGTGAACGCCATGAGCGTGAACTACTGGGCAACTGCGAGCACCTGCAGCGCCACTACAACTACCCGATGCAATGGTGGGACCGTGATGCCCTGCGCGCGCAGCTGGACAGCCCGCGCTACCGCGCCGCGATGTTCGATCCGCTCAGCGCGCACCTGCAACCGCTGGCGTATGCACGCGGCCTGGCCGATGCGGCGCGCGCGGCCGGCGTGGTGATCCACGAGAACTCCGCGGTGACCCGCGTGCAGCGCGGACCGCAGCCTGCCCTGCATACCGCTCAGGGCAGTGTGCGCGCTGCGCATCTGGTGGTGGCCGGCAACGCCTGGCTGCAGGGCCTGCTGCCCGAGCTGGAACGGCGGATCATGCCGGTGGGCACCTATATCGGCGCCAGCCAGCCGCTGGGTGCTGAACGCGCCCGGGCGCTGATCGGCAACAACATGGCCGTGGCCGACACCGCGTGGGCTCTGGACTACTTCCGCCTCAGCCACGACCACCGCCTGCTGTTCGGCGGCCGCGCCAGCTACTCGGCCCTGCCCCCACCGGGCCTGCGCGGGGTGATGCAACGGCGCATGCACCAGGTGTTCCCACAGCTGGCCGACGTGGCACTGGACCAGGTCTGGGGTGGTTATGTGGACATTACCCGCAACCGCGCCCCGCATTGGGGCCGGCTGGACGGCAATCTGTACTTCGCGCAAGGGTTCTCGGGGCATGGCGTGGCCGCCGCCGGGCTGTCCGGCGAGGTGATCGCCGCTGCCATTGCCGGCCAGAGCGAGCGCCTGGACGTGTTCCAGCGCCTGCGGCATGCGCCCTTCCCCGGTGGCCGGCTGCTGCGCACGCCGCTGCTGGTGGCGGCGATGTCGTGGTACAAGCTGCGGGATGCGTTGTGGTAGCGGAACCCTTCCCGCCCACATAATCGGTGCAGGAGCTGGGGGAGCACGTGGATGCAGTGGTGGAAAGACGGCCTGCTGGTGAGGATACGGGTCAGCCCCGAGGGGCTGGTGCTCGCACTCGTCTATGCCGTCGCCTGCTGGGGTGCGCGCAAGCTGTCATTGGACCAGTTCTTCCTGCCTGCCGGCGTACGGGTGGCCGCATTGCTGTTGTGCCCGCCTCGACTGTGGCCCTACCTGCTGATTGGTGAATACGCCTACTTCGCGCATCTGCGCATCCCCCTGATCAGCAAATACAACCTGACCTGGGTGATCCTGGCCTCGGTGTTCCTGATGCCCGCCGTGATGCTGATCGTGCGCCTGCACCGGAAGCTGCTTGCGCGCACCACGATCCTCGGCGTGATCTCCATTGCGGTATGCGCCGCGACGGTCATCAGCCTGCTCAACCTGGGAATCTCGTACCTGCTCTGGGAGCCGTTGCAGAACGCATCATTCATCACCAACGTGTTGCGCTATGCGCTGGGCGACTTCACCGGCATCCTCATCCTGGCGCCACTCGCACTGCTCTGGATCCGTCGCGCCGAGGAGCAATGGACGCCCCGGTCCGTTGCTGCTGTGGCAGGAGCACTCGCAGCCATGCTGGTCGTTGGCCTGCAGGCGACTCCGGTACCTGCCTCGATCACGGCGCCTGGCTCGCTGCAGTTGTTGTTGATCCTGCCTATTCCCGCAATCGCCCTGACCTGCCTGCTGGGATGGCGCGGTGCGGCCATCGGTGTCGCCGCCGTTAACATGATTCTTGGCGTCAGCACCCCCGCCGACCATCCGACGGCATTCGACCCGGCCACTTTCGCTACCCAGCAGGCCATGGCCATCGCCAGCATTGCCCTCCTGCTGCTTGGCGCACGCATCACCCACTTCCAGAACCAGCACCGGTTGCGCGAGGAAGATGGCAGAGCGGCCCTGCAGCTCGCACGGAATTCACATCTGGCCAGCGAGATGGACCTGCGTGAGCGCGCGGCCCATCTGCGCCAGTTGGGCGATGGCATGGACCTGTCGCTGAACGAAATGGTGAACTGGCTGCATGCGCAGGGCCATCACGCCGTGGCCGACAGCCTGCGGCATACCTCGGAGGTGCATTCACGCCTGTTCCGGGCCCAGGCCAGCATGATCTATCCCGCCGCCCTGGAACGGCTGGGCTTGTATGTGGCCTTGCAGGCGGGTGGAGTGCGTGAGGCGTGGAATGCCACGCATCGAATCGGGCAACCCAGGTTGATGGGTGATCCGTGTCTGCTCAGCCCCGGCTTGCAGCTGGCAGCCTATCGCTCGATCGTCGAAGCGGTTTCGATCCTCCTGGGCAGCGAGAAAGGCCAGCTCATGGTCCGGGCCCGCTGCGGGCAACGTGCCGGTCACCGCGGCATCGTCGTTGTGGTTGCGGCGATGGATCCGCATCAGACGCTGTCAACGGCAACCCTCGATCTTGCAACGTCCCAATTATCTGCTCGGATAACCGCCTATCGTGGTGCGCTGCATTGTGGCCGTAGGAGAATCAGGCTGATGCTGGTTGAAGCAGCCGATGCATCACAGGGCGAAGAGGCTTCGGTCTGGGGAACCGGTGTACCTGCCGGACTGCAGCCGCCCGGGACAGCCCCCCACTCTTTGTAGCCCGGTGAAAAATGGGATGAATATCACAACCTTGTCGTGACATTCTCCAAGTCTCCTTTTCGTATGTCCGCATCACGGATAGTAGGGTGAGATTGCGCCCATCTGAATCTATCGATACTGTCGCGCTGAAGGGAGTGCGTCATGTATCGACTGGACAGCGATAGTGTTCGACGAGCAGGGGAGGCTTGCGTTTGAAGTGGCTGAGAAATGGGTTTGAGCTGAGTTTCCGTATCCGCCCGGCAGGCCTTGCGCTGGCGGTACTCTACGCTGTCGCGTGCTGGACCACCTGGCACCTTTCCGTCGATCAGTTCTTCCTTCCGGCTGGAATCCGTGTTGCGGCGCTCTTGCTGACCCCGAAGCGAATGTGGGCCTATCTGGTCCTTGGCGAGTATGCCTACTTCGCCCACATGCGCTATCCGATGATTGAAGATTACGGAATGGCCTGGGTCATTTTCGGATCCGCATGCCTCATACCAGCAGTGGCGCTGATCGTTCATCTTCATCACAAGCTGATTGCTTCCACCACCGAAAGCTGGTTGCTTTCGATCGCGGCATCCGCTGCGCTGGTGGCCACTGCTCTCAAGCTCGGTCTGATTCACATGCTGTGGCCAGCTCCACCGAGCATGCCGTTCTACACGAACGCGATGCTCTACGTGCTCAGCGACTACATTGCAATCCTTACGGTCGCGCCCTTGGCGCTGCTCTGGATACGCCGACACAGCGGCTATGACTGGACGACCTGGCGACGCCGACCGACCATCGCAGCCCTCACTTCGCTGGGCATGCTGGGCGCCCTGCTGCTCCAGGTCAGCACGGAGGATCACTCGGCACGAGCAACGCTGCAGTTGTTGCTGGTGCTGCCAGTCATCGCACTGACTTGCATGCACGGTTGGCGAGGGGCCGCTGTGGGTGTTCCTCTGATGAACATCATCCTCAGCCAGACCATGCCAACCACGGGTCTGCCCGGGTCATTCGACGAGACCACTTTCTTCACCCAGCAGATCATTGCCATCACTAGTACAGCGCTTATCGCGCTGGGACCGCGCATCACCCATCATTACAATCAGCGCACACCTGTAGCGATGTCAGCATCGCGGGTCAATGCACTCTCGCGCTCGGCGCATCTTGCCAACGAGCAGGACCTGCGCGAACGCGCGCTGGGCCTGCGCCAGATTGCAGATGACATCGAAGAGGCTCTGGGAGAGACAGTGCAACAACTCAAGGCCGATGGCCATGAAGTTCCTGCGTCTGATTTGCTCCGCACCTTCTCGCAACGCTCACGACGATTCCGTGAACTGACCAGTATGGTCTATCCCACGGAGCTCGAGCATGCAGGCCTCTATGTCGCCTTGCGTGCCGGGGGACTCAGCGAAACCTGGAACGCCAGCCATCGCATCGTCCGTCCGATACTTGGCGGGGATCCATGCCAGCTGAGTATGGGCCTGCAGCTTGCCGCGTATCGCACCTTTGCCGAAGCCGTATCCCTTTTCCTGAAGGACGAATCCGGCCAGATCCAGATCAGCGCTCGCTGCGGTCGCTATAGAGGCGTGCACGGTATCGTGCTGAGGGTCGCGCTGCTGGACCGACATCGTACACTCGCCTCTCGAACCATGGAGAGCGCCATTGATCGACTCTCTGCACGCGTGCACGCCTATTCCGGACGCGTGCAATGCCGGGGCCACCGCATCACCATGGTGTTGCTGGACACTGCAGGCGAGGCCGAGCGCGGAACACTTCCATACAAGCGAAACGACATTTGCGAGACGCCTGCGCGCCAGTGATCGCAGGCGGACGATCGATAGCCCAGGCGACGCCTGTGGCTCGCCCCGCAGAGGTGTTTCCTCGCTCTGCGAAGCAAGCCACAGGCAGGCCACCTGTATTCAGCCCGTCATTTGCTACTGACCTCGCGCTCGACGGACCAGACTGCCCCACGCCCCTCTCCATAGACGACCAGAGAAAAATCAGGCCCGCGGAAGACAACGCTGCGGCGAGCATTCTTCGGTATCGCCAAAGGCTTGGACGGCAACGACACGCGAGCTACGGTCTTGCCGGCCGGCAATGCCCAGAACGTCGATTCGATGTTGGCAACGATCATATTGACCTGGCCGGTCAGATCATTGACCTGGTAGTACGACACTCCATCCCGCTCGAATGCGTAGACAAGCCATGCGGGATCTGAACTCAGATCAAGCGCCGCAGGCTGGCTCTCACCCAACCCAGCCGTTGCCAGTGGTACACCCTGCCCTCCGCCCGGACAGCAGGCAAACGACAGCGCAGGAACGACCAGCAGCGCAGCAGCGGCGCTCAACTTCGACAACCGGGAAAATCTCACAGGCATCTCCATGATTGAAAGGTGGACAACATCAAGGCAACACAGGCGCGGCCTTGGCAGATAGTGCAATATCCCCTGAGTGCCCCCCTGGCGACGTGAACAATCTCAGGGCACGCTTACCTGTCAGCATACTTGCGCCGCTCACAACCCCGCCGTTCGCATCACTCGCCCTACGTGGATACGGACAACGGCGGAGTTTCTGCCAGTACCGTTGCACACCCCGCGAAGTACCGCTACTTTCGCCGCTGGACCGTTACCGCCCCGAGGGAATGTGAGCGTTGCTCGCGTACCAGCCCATCCGAGATGGAGCGCCGTGAAGAACATGGCACTAGCCGGCATTCCAGTGCACCCGGCCGGGCTTCTCTTGGCTGCCGCGTACGCTATTGCCTGCGTTTCCGCCCGACAGTTTTCCCTGGACCAGTTTTTCCTTCCCGCTGGTATCCGCGTGGCAGCGCTTTTGATCGTTCCACAACGCCGATGGCCTTATGTATTGCTGGGAGAATTGGGCTACTTCGCATATCTGCGCATCCCTACGATCGACGAATACGGTCTGGAATGGGTCATCCTGGCGTCCACGCTGCTGATGCCGATGGCGATGCTGGTAGTTCACCTCCATCTGAGAAAAACCATATCCGAGGCAGCCACCGGATTCTGGCTGCTGTCCCTTTCAATCTCGGCAGCGGTTGCGGTTACCGGCCTCAACCTGAGCCTTTCTCGCCTCCTGTGGCCAGTTCCTCCCCCGGACACCCTGCTGGATGCTGCCGAAAGAGTCGTATTTGGTCATTTTGCCGCGATCATTACCATGGCCCCCCTGGCCCTTCTTTGGGCCCGGCGGCGCTCCGGTTCTCCATGGCAGAAGAGGTTGCTCGTTCCATCCCTCGTGGCCATTGCTCTGATGCTGGCCCTGGGGCTGTGCATGCAGCTGATTTCGACTGATGCCCATTCGACCCGTACCCACCTTGTGCTATTGGCGGCACTCCCAGCCATCACCCTGACCTTCATGCATGGATGGCGTGGCGCTGCCATCGCGATTCCACTGTTGAACCTTCCACTTCATTTCGCCACCCCCAGCACCGGCCTGCCGGCCTCGTTTGATCTGGGCACGTTTTCCACCCAACAGAACATGGCGGTGATGAGTGTCGCGCTGCTTGCGCTCGGTTCCAGCATCAGCTATCACCATCAGCGCGCCCGATCCCGCGGTCTGGCCGAGGAAACGACGCTGCGCCTGACACGCAGTTCTCACCAGACCAGCGAACGTGAGCTGCGTGAACGGGCCGCCCATCTGAAGCGTCTGGGCGACGGCATGGACAGCTCGCTCGTTGAAATGGTCAGCTGGCTCAAATCGCAGGGCCATCATGCCGTGGCGAACAGCCTGCAACACGCGTCATCCGTGCACTCACGTCTGTTCCGCGAGCAGGCCAGCATGGTCTACCCCACTGGATTGGAACAGGTCGGGTTGTACATCGCGCTGCAAGCAGGCGGCGCATGCGAGATCTGGAACAACACGCATCGCGTCATTCCGCCCAGGCTGGCGGGTAACCCCTGCCTGCTGACTGTGGATCTGCAACTGGCCATCTACCGCTCCTTGATCGAGGCGGTGTCACTGCTGCTGGAGCTGGAGACTGGGCAGGTCTGCGTGCGTGCCCGAAGTGGCCAGGCGAGCGGACGTCGCGGCATCGTTGCTATCGTGAGCCTGCTCGACCGTGGTTGCACGCTATCGGCACGCACCACCGACCAGGCCGTCGAGCGTCTGGCCGGACGGATGCTTGCCTACGGCGGAACGGTCCACTGCCGGGGCAATCGCCTGCGACTGGTCCTGCATGAATCGATCACCCACACCTCGCCAGCGGCGGCCTGACACGGGATCTGGCCCGGCGCGCAACGTTCGCCGCTAAAGTTACACCCGAAACCGCCGCTATCCGTGCCGAGCCCTCCTTCGTGAGCCACCGCATCATGCCCGTCCTGCCGCAGGCCGCCGTCGATGGCGACCTGGCCGATCCGCTGCCACAGCGGATCCTGCTGGTCGAAAATTCCCGTGCCTTTACCGGCATGCTGCGCGAAGCCATCGAGCAGCGCCTGGAACTGCCGGTGGTGATCGCCTCCACCCTGGCCGAGGCCGATCGCCTGCTGAGCGAGGGTGGCGGCTGGTTCCTGGTGCTGACCGGGTTGGTGCTGGCCGACGGCGACCGCGATGCGGTGGTCGAGTTCTTCCTCAAGCGCGACCTGCCGACCGTGGTGGTCAGCGGCGTGTACGACGAGGACCTGCGCAAGCGCGTGCTGCAGCAGCAGATCATCGACTACGTACTGAAGAATACCCCCGGCAGCATCGACTACCTGGTGTGGCTGGTGCAGCGGCTGGAACGCAACCGCCGCATCGCGGCGCTGGTGGTGGACGATTCCCCGTCCGCGCGCGGCTATGCCGCCGCCCTGCTGCGCATGTATGGCCATGAGGTGCACGAAGCGGCCGATGGCAACGAGGGCCTGGCCGCGATCGAGGCGCATCCGGCGATCCGCCTGGCGGTGGTCGACCAGGAAATGCCCGGCATGCAGGGCGTGGAATTCACCCGCCGCCTGCGCACCCTGCGCTCACGCGACAAGGTGGCGGTGATCGGCATCTCCGGCAACACCGACGCATCGCTGATCCCGCGCTTCCTGAAGAACGGTGCCAATGACTTCCTGCGCAAGCCATTCTCGCGCGAGGAATTCTTCTGCCGTGTCTCGCAGAACGTGGACCAGCTGGAACTGATCGGCACCCTGCAGGACCTGGCCACCCGCGACTTCCTCACCGGCCTGCCCAACCGCCGCTGCTTCCTGGAACAGAGCCAGCGCCAGTTGCCGCAGCTGCAGCTGCATGGCCAGTGCGTGGCGGTGGCGATGATCGACATCGATCACTTCAAGCACATCAACGACACTCACGGCCACGAGGCCGGCGATGATGCGCTGCGCGCGGTGGCCGGTGCGGTGGCCGCGCATGCACGCAGCCAGGACCTGATCGCACGCTTCGGTGGCGAGGAGTTCTGCCTGCTGGTGCCGGACATGGAACAGGACGAGGCACTGCAGTACTTCGAGGAGCTGCGCCAGCGCATCGCCGCGCTGGAAGTGGACATTGGCACCGCGACGCTTCGCATGACGGTCAGCATCGGCCTGTGCTGCCTGCGCCCGCAGCGTGATGCGCTGCACCGGCTGATCTCCGAGGCCGACCGCCAGCTGTACCTGGCCAAGGCCGGTGGCCGCAACCGGGTCAGCTGCACCACGGTGGCCAGCCCGCTGCGCCCGCGCGAGCCGGCCCTGCCCTGACCGGCCCGCTTTGATCCAGATCAACGCCGCACCCGCGCGGCGGCTCTACAGTCGGCCCCGACATACGCATGAAGGGGAGCCGGGGATGGCACTACTGGTCTGGCAGGACGATCTGAACATCGGCATCGATGTGATCGACCAACAACACCGCCGCATCATCGAGATGCTCAACCACCTGCACGTGGCCCAGGCCAGCATGCAGCGTGCGGCGGTGGGTGAAGTGATCGACGAGGTCGTGGACTACACCATGTCGCACTTCGCATTTGAAGAAGAGTTGATGGAAGAAGCGGGCTACCCGTTCTGTGCCGCGCACAAGCGCGTGCATGAGGTCTTCATCAAGCGGGTATCGGAATACCGCATGCGCTTCCAGGCCGGCGAAGACATCAGCGACGAACTGCGCACCATGCTCTCACGCTGGCTGTTCAATCACATACGCGGTGATGACCAGGCCTATGCCGAACAGGTCAAGGCGCACCTGAACCAGTTCGCCCGCGAGCACCAAGGGGGCGGTTGGCTGGGACGTACGCTCAAGCGCTTCTTTGGTTGAGCCTCAGGGCGCGCCGGTGCAGTGCCACCAGCGCGCACAGGGTCGCCACCGCAGTCAGGCACAGGTAGTAACCCACCGCGACCAGGCCGAAGCGTTCGGCCAGCCAGGTGGCCAGGTACGGCGCCGGTGCCGCGCCAAGGATGCCGGCCAGGTTGAAAGACAGCGACGCGCCGGTATAGCGCACTTCCACCGGGTAGATTTCGGCCAGGAAGGTGCCGCAGGGGCCGTAGGTCAGGCCCATCAGGAACAGGCCCAGGCACAGGAAGCCAGTGACCAGCCACGGGCTGTGCGGCTGGAACAGCGGCGCGAACAGCACACCGAAACCGACGATCAGTACGCTGGCGACGATCATCGTGCGTCGCGTGCCCCAACGGTCGCCATAGCGCGCCGACAGCGGGATACCCAGCGCGAAGAACAGCATGCCGGCCATCTGCATCAGCAGGAACTGCTCGCGGCTGTAGCCCAGCACCGCGGTGCCATGGCCGAGACTGAACACCGTCATCAGGTAGAACAGCACGAAGGTGGCGAACGCACCCAGCGTGCCCAGCAGCATCGGCACCGGATGGTCACGCAGTACCGTCCACATCGGCAGCCGCACCGGCGCCTTGCGCTCCAGCGCTTTCTTGAAATCGGGCGTCTCGTGGATGTTCAGGCGCACCCACAGGCCAAGGCCGACCAGCAGAGCGCTGGCCACGAACGGGATACGCCAGCCCCACTGCAGGAAGTCGTCCTGGCTCAGGCAACGGCCGAGCACCAGGAAGATGCCGGCTGACAGCAGGAAGCCCAGCGGTGCGCCCAGCTGCGGGAACATGCCGTACCAGGCGCGCTTGCCCGGCGGCGCGTTCTCGGTGGCCAGCAGCACCGCCCCACCCCATTCGCCACCCAGCCCCAGGCCCTGGCCGAAACGGCACAGCGCCAGCAACGCGGGGGCCCACAAGCCAATCTGTGCATGGGTGGGCAACAGGCCGATCAGCACCGTGGACAGGCCCATGGTCAGCAGCGCGGCCACCAGCGTGGCCTTGCGGCCGATACGGTCACCGAAGTGGCCGAACACCGCCGAGCCCACCGGACGCGCGATGAACGCGACCGCGAACGTTGCCAGTGACTGCAGCAGCGCCGCCTGTTCGCTGCTGTCCGGGAAGAACAGGTGCGGGAACACCAGCACCGCGGCCGTGGCGTAGATGTAGAAATCGAAGAACTCGATGGTGGTGCCGATCAGGCTGGCCAGCAGGACTCGACTGGGGGAATTCACGGACGGCGCGGCAGCGGTGATCGTCGACATCGGCAACACGGGTAACGGCGGATCGCCCGATTCTGCCACGGGCCGGTGGCCGCACGGGGCGATGGTTTCAGCCGACACCGATGCCAACGGAATTTTTCGGGCCACCCGCTAGGCTGCGCCACCGGTCCCTGCATGGATGCTTTGCCGATGACTGCAGTCGCGCTGTCGTGGTCCGATTCGCCGAAGCTGCCGCGCATGGCGGCATGGCTGGTGGTGCTGCTGGTGCATGGGTTGATGGCGCTGTGGCTGCTGGGCAGTGGCAGGATCATGCTGCGCAGTAACGACGACGCAAGGATCTCGCTGCGCTGGCTGCCGCCGGAACCGTCGACGCTGGCGCCTCAACAGCCTACCCTGCGCTCCGCACAGGTGACGCGTCCGGCCGCTTCGGCGATGCCACGTCCTGCCCCGGCTGCCCAGACAGATTCCACCCTACCAGCCGCAGAGGAAACGGCCGTTGCGGCGCCGCTGATCCTGGGCCTCCCGGCGGGCAGCATCGACGGTGGCGACGGCATCAGCGCTGCGGGTGTCGCTCCGCGCCTTATTGGTCGCCGCGAGATACACCCGGCATTCGCGCCGCGCCGCAATTACTTCCGGATCCGCCGGCAGATGACGCCGGAGCAGATCGTGCATGGCGTAGCGCAACTGCTGGGTTTGTGGCCACCGGGGTACATTGTCGACCCCTGCGAGCTGGGCAAGCAGGACATGGAGTATTTCCAGAACGCCGTCGAAGAAGCCGACCGGGATCTGCTGCGTGCAGCGGTGCTGCAGGTGAGTACCCGCTGCCGGTAGCTCGACAGCTGTCTGCCTTCTGTAGAGTCGAGCCATGCTCGACTGCTCTTCGCGAGAAGCAGCCGAGCATGGCTCGGCTCTACCGAAGAACGAAAAGCAGTCGAGCATGGCTCGACTCTACAAAGAGCGAACAGCGGTCAAGCAGCCACGTCGTTACAACTGGATCCAGGTGGCCTTGATCTCGCTGTACTTGTCGAAGGCGTGCAGCGATTTGTCCCGGCCGTTGCCGGACTGCTTGTAACCACCAAACGGTGCGGTCATGTCACCGCCATCCCAGCCGTTCACCCAGACGCTGCCGGCGCGCAGCTGGCGCGCAACCCGATGCGCGCGGCCCAGATCGCGTGTCCAGAGACCGGCGGCCAGTCCGTAGCGGCTGTCGTTGGCCACGCGCACGGCTTCGGCCTCGTCGTCGAAACCGAGCACCGCCAGCACCGGCCCGAACACCTCCTCGCGTGCCAAGGCCTGCTCCGGGCGCACCTGGTCGAACACCGTGGGCTGCACATAGCTGCCACCCGCCTCCACCTCGGCACGATGCCCGCCCAGCAGCAGGCGGGCACCTTCAGCTTCGGCGCGTGCGATATCCCGCATCACCTTGTCCAGATGCGCGGCGTCCACCAGCGCGCCCATCGGCGCGTCGGCGTCCAGCGGATGCTGCGGCTGCATGTGCTGGCCATAAGCAACTACCTGGTGCACGAAATCCTCACGGATCGAGCGCTGCACCAGCAAGCGCGACCCGGCGGTACAGACTTCGCCCTGGTTGAAGAAGATGCCCTGCGCCACGGCCTTGGCCGCCGCGTCCAGATCGGGAGCGTCGGCGAACACCACGTGCGGGCTCTTGCCGCCGCATTCCAGCCAGACCCGCTTGAGGTTGGATCGCCCGGAACACTCCAGCAACTTCGCGCCGGTGGCAGTGGAACCGGTGAACGCCAACACATCCACGTCCATGTGCAGGGCCAGCGGTTCGCCAACGCGCGCGCCATGGCCCGGCAGCACGTTCAGCACGCCCTCCGGCAGGCCCGCCTCGGCGGCCAGCGCCGCCAGCCGCAGCGCACTCAGCGGCGACCGCTCCGAAGGCTTGAGCACCACCGAGTTGCCCATCGCCAGCGCCGGCGCGATCTTCCAGCAGGCCATCAGCAACGGGAAATTCCACGGCACGATGGCCGCCACCACGCCCGCGGCCTCGCGGGTGACCAGTCCGAGTTCGTGCGGGCCAGTCGGCGCGATCTCGCCATACAGTTTGTCCACCGCTTCGGCGGTCCAGCTCAGGCAGCGCACCGCACCGGGCAGGTCGATACGGCGCGCGTCACGCACCGGCTTGCCCATGTCCAGGGTTTCCAGCAGCGCCAGCTCATCGGCGTGCTTCTCCACCAGCGCGGCCAGCGCCAGCAACACGCGCTTGCGATGCGCCGGGCTCGCCTGCGACCAGTGGCCCGCCTCGAAGCTGCGCCGCGCGGCCAGTACCGCGCGTTCGACATCCTGCGCGTCGCAGTCGGCAACCGCGCCCAGCACGCGACCATCGATCGGGCTGATGCAGTCGAAGCGGGCGCCGCTGGCGGCATCGACATAACGGCCATCGATGAAGGCCTGGCCCGGCATCGAGAGCTGAAGGGACAGCGCCTGCCAGTGGCTGCGGTCGGGGAAATCGGCCATGGGAAGCTCCAGCGGTCAACGAGCTTTGGTTATACCGGGACCGCCGCGACTCCACCGTGACGCGGCTGCGCTACATTCGTCGCATCGGACCCGATGGAGCTGGCATGAAGCGTCCCGAAAGCGACCTGCACGACCTGGCCACCCAGCGTCCCGAGTCACTGGACGCGTACTGGATGCCGTTCACCGCCAACCGCCAGTACAAGGCCGCGCCGCGCATGCTGGTACGCGCCGAAGGCATGCACTACGAGGACGTCGACGGCCGCCAGATCCTCGACGGCACCGCCGGCCTGTGGTGCTGCAACGCCGGCCACGCCCGCCCGCGCATCGTCGAGGCCATCGTCGAGCAGGCACGCACGCTCGACTATTCGCCGGCCTTCCAGATGGGCTCGCCGCCGGCCTTCGCACTGGCGCAGCGGCTGGCCGCACTGGCGCCTGCCCCGCTCAACCATGTGTTCTTCACCAGCTCCGGCTCCGAGGCGGTGGATACCGCGATGAAGATCGCGCTGGCCTATCACCGCCAGCGTGGCGAGGGCCAGCGCACCCGCTTCATCAGCCGCGAGAAGGCTTACCACGGGGTCGGTTTCGGCGGCATGGCGCTGGGTGGGCTGCCCAACAACCGCAGGGCGTTCGGCCTGCAGCTGGGCGGCGTGGACTACCTGCGGCATACCCTGGACCTGCCGCGCAATGCGTTCAGCAAGGGCCTGCCACGCCAGGGCGCGGAGCTGGCCGACGACCTGGAACGGCTGATCGCGCTGCACGATGCCTCGACCATCGCGGCGGTGTTCGTCGAGCCCATTGCCGGTTCGGCCGGGGTGATCCTGCCCGCGCCCGGCTACCTGCAGCGCCTGCGCGAGCTGTGCGACCACCACGGCATCCTGCTGGTGTTCGACGAGGTCATCACCGGTTTCGGCCGGGTCGGCATGCCCTTCGCCGCGCAGCGCTTCGGGGTCACCCCGGACCTGCTGACCTTCGCCAAGGCGGTCAGCAACGGCGCGGTACCGCTGGGTGGCGTGCTGGCCAGCGACGCCGTGCATGCAACCCTGATGCAGGCACCGCCGCAGGCCATCGAGCTGTTCCATGGCTATACCCATTCCGGCCATCCGCTGGCCTGCGCCGCAGCGCTGGCCACGCTGGAGGTCTATGCCGAGGAGCGCCTGTTCGAGCGTGCCATCGAGCTGGGCGAATACTGGCAGGAACGGCTGCATGCGCTGCAGGGCCTGCCCAACGTGATCGACATCCGCAACTTCGGGCTGGTCGGCGCGGTCGAGCTGGCGCCGCGCCGCGATGCCCCCGGCAGCCGTGGCTACGAGGTGTTCCGGCGCTGCTTCCAGGACGGCCGGCTTCTGGTGCGCTGTACCAGCGACATCATCGCGCTGTCGCCACCTCTGATCGTGGACAAGGCACAGATCGACCAGATCACCGGCACCCTGGGCGAGATGATCCGGGCCACCGCCTGAGCCCGGGCCGGCGGTGGCGAGCGGGTACAATGGGCGGTTCCGCTCCTGCTCGCTGCCGTGCCCATGGATATCGTCGTCAAAGAAGAACTCAAGGCCTACATCGACCCGCTGACCGCGGACGAACATGACGCGCTGGAGCGCAGCATCCTGGCCGAAGGCTGCCGCGATGCGCTGGTGCTGTGGGGTGATGTGCTGGTCGATGGCCACAACCGTTTCGGCATCTGCCAGAAGCATGGCCTGCCCTTCAACACCGTGCAGAACACCCGCTTCCAGAGCATGGAAGACGTGCACCTGTGGATGATCGAGCAGCACCTGGGCCGCCGCAGCGTGTCCGACTTCCAGCGCGGCGTGCTGGCGCTGCGCAAGCGCGACATCCTGGCCGCCCGCAAGCAGATCGAGCAGGCGCAGCTGCAGCGAGAGAGCGACGGCACGGCAGAGATGGCCGATGAAGGCGGTGAAGACAGCCCGCCGTGGGAGCCGGCACCGAAGGTCAGCCGCGCCGAGCTGGCCCGCGAGGCCAAGCTGAGCGCCAGCCAGGTCGGCATGATCGAACGCATCCACGCCCAGGCCGCGGCCGAGGTGGTGGAAGCGGTGAAGGCCGGCGTGATCTCGATCAGCGCTGCTGCTGCCGTGGCCGACCTGCCGGAAGACGAGCAGCGCGCCGCTGCCGCCGGTGGCAAGGATGAGCTGAAGCAGGCCGCCAAGCGCGTGCGCGAGTCCAAGCGCAAGCCGCGTGCACCGAAGCCGGAAGCAGCCGAGATGGACTTCGAGGAAGCGGACGAAGAGCAGATCGCCAGCCGCGACGCCGAGGTGCTGTCGGCACTGGAGCAGCTGGGCGAGGATGCCCCGGCGCTGCGCCGCCGCGTGGTCGCGCTGACCCGCGAGAACGACACCCTGCGCGCGCAGCTGGCGGCGTTGCGCAAGCAGCTCGAAGCGCTCTGAGCCAGCGGGTAGTGGCGGGCGCGGGGCGGGCGCCCCCAGGACGGGGGGGGGGGGGTGGGGGGGGCGGCGCGCGGGCGGCCCCGCCCGCTGC
>NZ_JAWIRT010000013.1:133489-143589 GCF_036320045.1 Stenotrophomonas sp. SMYL20
GGGGGTCGGTGCGGGCGGCGGGCCTCCCCCCCCTGGGCCGTGGGGGGGGGGGGGGGGCGCCCCCCCCCCGCCCGCCACTACCAGATGCTCATGCCGTGCCGGTTAGACTTCCGGCATGACGTCTGCCAACGATCCGCGCCGCGCACAGCTGCGGCGCCTGAAAGCCCTCGCGCTGGGACTGCTGCTGTTGATGCTGGCCGGTTTCGCGGTCAGCCACTGGCAGGGCGAGCGCGGCATCTGGGCCTGGGTCTCGGCGTTCTGCGAAGCCGCAGCCGTGGGCGCACTGGCCGACTGGTTCGCGGTCGTTGCCCTGTTCCGGCGGCCGATGGGCCTGCCGATCCCGCACACCGCGATCATCCCGCGCAGCAAGGAACGCATCGGCGACAGCCTCGCCCTGTTCGTGCGCGACCAGTTCCTGGAGCCGGGTGTGCTGCTGGCCAAGCTGCAGGTGTTCGATCCGGCCAGCCGCCTCGGCAGTTGGCTGGCCGATCCGGCGCGCTCACGGATGCTGGCCGACATGGCCCGCGGCTGGGCGCTGCAGGCGCTGGACTTCTTCGACGAAGCCGCCGTGCGCCGGCAGCTCCATGCGTTCGTGGTGCAGCAGCTGCGGCAGTGGAATGCCGCCTCCACCGCCGGTGAGCTGCTGGCCCTGCTGACCGCCGATGGCCGCCACCAGCGCGTGCTGGACGAGGGCCTGCAGCGGCTGGGCCGCTGGCTGGAGCAGCCGGAAGTGAAGGAGCGCGCCTCGCAGCTGATCGTGCGCTACATCCAGCGCGAATGGCCGACATTGTCGAGCACGGTGAACTGGGTCAAGCCGATCGACGAGATCGGCGACAGCCTGGCCGAGCGCCTGGCGCGTGCGGTGCTGGAAGAACTGCAGCAGGTGCTGGCCGAGCCGCAGCATCCGCTGCGCCAGGACTACGAGAGCTGGCTGCAGAACTACGTGCAGCGCCTGCGCGAGGACCCGGCCCTGGCCGAGCGCATCGAGCAGCTCAAGCAGGAAATGATCGACCACCCCGCTCTGCAGGACTACGTGCAGGGTCTGTGGGCGCGCATCCACGCCAGCCTGCGCAGCGACCTGCAGCGCGAGGACTCGGCGCTGGTCGGCCACCTGCAGCGCAGCCTCGCCTCGCTGGGCAGCAGCCTGCAGGCCGACCCGGCCCTGCGCGAGGCGCTCAACCAGCATCTGCTGGAAGGCGCACAGCGGCTGACCGGGCGCTTGCGCGAGGGCGTGACCACGCATATCGCGCAGACCGTGAAGAGCTGGGACGAGCGGCATCTGGTCGAACAGCTGGAACTGAGCGTGGGCCGCGACCTGCAGTTCATCCGCTTCAACGGCACCCTGGTGGGCGGCCTGATCGGCCTGCTGCTGCATGCAGCGACGGTGGTGTTCAGGTTCTAGGACCCCATCCGGCAGTCGATCCACGCCCTGCGTGGAGACGGAATTCGTCACGCTTGATTAACGAAATGCGAATGCCTATCATTTGCCGATCGGTTGTACGCTTAGCCAAGCGGGGCACGGAAGCACGCACCCACCCGCCCCTTCGCCCGTGTACATCCCCCGACTACCGGGTCGCCCGCACCAAGCGGGTGGCGCACCGTCGATGGGACTCGCTGGGCGACGTGCGCGAAGCGCATGGCTGCTGTGTCTGCGCATTCCATCGCCTGTTTCGTCCTGCATGGAATCGCACCGATGGCAATGCCGTTGAACCACCCTCGTCCCACTCTGCTGGCCCTGGCCGTGACCGCACTGATGATCGCCCCGCTGGCCCATGCCGACGGCACTGCCGATCCTTCCGCGCGCACGCTGGATACGGTCCAGGTCACCGCTGACGGCGATATCGTCGACAGCTATACGGTCAAGCGTGCCAGCACGGCCACCAAGCTCGGCCTGTCGCTGCGCCAGACGCCGCAGTCGATGACCGTGGTCACCCGCCAGCGCCTGGATGACATGGGCTTGTTCTCGCTGTCCGATGTGATGGGCCAGGTCACCGGCGTGGCGGTATCGGTTACCGACAGTGAGCGCATCAACTACGTCTCGCGCGGCTACAACATCACCAATTTCCAGGTCGATGGGATGCTCAACACCTTCGGTGGGTACATCAAGACCAACACCGACAGCGTGATCTATGACCGCATCGAAGTGGTGCGCGGCGCAACCGGCCTGACCACCGGTGCCGGCGATCCCTCGGGCACCATCAACTTCGTGCGCAAGCGTCCTACCGACAGCTTCCAGATGAGCGCCAACCTGACCCTCGGGCGTTGGGGCAACCAGCGCCTGGAGGCCGACCTCGGTGGCCCGGTTGCGCTCGACGGCCGCATCCGCGCGCGCGTGGTGGCGGCCAAACAACAGAGTGACTCGTTCCGCGATGTCTACAAACTGGACAAGGACGTGTTCTACGGCATCGTCCAGGCCGACATCACCGACACGACCCTGCTCGAGGCCGGCTACGAATACCAGTCGCCGCGCACCACAGGCGTGACCTGGGGCGTGGTGCCGTACTGGGGGTCCGATGGCCAGCCCGCCAACCTGCCGCGCTCGACCAACCTGTCCGCCCGCTGGAGCAGTTGGCCGATCATCGAAAAGAGCGCATTCGCACGCCTTGAGCAGCAGTTGGGCAACGGCTGGACCGCCAAGGCCGCCTATACCCGCTCCAAGCGCGAAACCGACGGTGCGGTGTGGTACGGGGCCTCCGGCTACCCGAATGCCGATGGCAGCGGCATCAGCGCCTTCGTCGGCAGCTTCGGCGAGAACGGCGACATGCAGGTGTTCGACTTCAACGTTGGCGGTCCGTTCCGGCTGTTCGGCCGGGAACACGAGCTGGTGCTCGGTTTCGGCCAATCGGCGCGCAAGGGTGAAGTGCCTGCCACCGACACTGCTGCCTACCCGGACAGCTACACCCGTGTACCGGATTGGCATCGCTGGAACGGCGACGTCGCGCCGCTGCAGGTCACCCGCCTGGGCTATCTGGCTTCTGAAGACGAACTGCGCCAGCGCGCGGCCTATCTGGCGACGCGCTTGCAGCTGGCCGATCCGTTGACCGCGGTGCTCGGCGCGCGCTACGGCAGCTGGGAAACGCGCACCTGGAACTACACCCATGACGCCGCCGGTCGCCTGACCGATACGCGTCGCGGCGGCTACAAGCCGGACGACTCGCTCACTCCGTATGCCGGCTTCATCTACGACTTCAACCGCTACTTCAGCGGCTACGTCAGCTACACCGACATCTTCCAGCCGCAGAACTACCGTGACCGGGACAACAACTACCTCGAACCGGTGGTCGGTGACATGTGGGAGGCCGGCGTCAAGGCCGAGTTCTTCGACGGTCTGCTGAATGCTTCCGCGGCCGTGTTCAAGGGCCAGAAGGACAACGTTGCCGAGCTCGACGACTCGGTGCCGGAAAACTCGCTGCCGGGTGGGGTCAGTGCCTACCGCTCCACCGGCAAGGGCAACAAGGTCAAGGGCTGGGAGATCGAAGCACAAGGCAGCCTTGGTGAGAACTGGAACCTGGCGGCCGGCTTCACCCACACCGTCAGCCGCAATGCGCAGGGCGTGCGCCAGAACACCGTCGTCCCGGTCGATCTGTTCCGCCTCAACGCCAGCTGGCGACCGGGCGGTGCTGAAGGCCGCTTCTGGCTGGGCGGTGGCGCCACCTGGCAGAGCGGAATCTGGAGCCTGAGCAACAAGCCGCGTGCGGATTTCCTGACCAGCGGCAAGCGCGACCGCGTGGCAATCGAACAGGGCGACATCTACCTGCTCAACCTGTCGGCGGGCTATCGCTTCAACGAGAACTTCACCGCGCAGGTAAACGTGAACAACCTGCTGGACAAGAAGTATTACAACCGCGTCGGTTTCTATGACGGCGTGTTCTGGGGCGAACCGCGCAATGTGACGATGACACTGCGCTGGAAGCTCTGACCCTCGATGGATGGCACCGGTTCTGCGACCGGTGCCCGGCCACGGATGGCCAACCCCGGCGCGCTGCGGTGCGCCGGTTCCTTTTCACTGAAACCTGCAGGAACGCCGTGGACCGCTCGCCCGCAACCGCCAGCCCCCGCACCTTCTTCTCCAACCCGCGCTGGGGCGTGCTGTCACGCTCGCTGGCGGCGATCTTCGGCGGCTACACGCTGGCTTCTGTGACCAGCGTATTCTGCGCGGTAGCGCTGCCCGGCGCACGTGGCCAGACCGTGCTGACCGGCATGCTGCTGGCCATTCTGGTGGCCGCCTGCGCGGCGCTGTGGGCGTTCGCCACGCGCAGTGCGCTGCGTGCGTGGGTCGGCATCCTCGCCCCCACCCTGCTGATGGCAGTCATCGCGCGCATGCTGGGGGCCTGGGCATGAAGAACGGATTCCGCCAGTCGATGGCCTGGCTGCACACCTGGACCGGCCTGCTGGTCGGCTGGCTGCTGTTGCTGATTTTCATGGCCGGCACGGCCAGCTACTACCGCGAGGAAATCAGCCGCTGGATGCGCCCGGAACTGCCCTCCAGCAACGTCAGCATCGATGTGGCCGCGCAGCGTGCCGTGGACTACCTGCAGGCCAACGCCGCGCAGGCCGAGAACTGGTTCGTCACCCTGCCACAACCGCGCAACCCCGCCATGCAGATGTTCTGGCGGCTGCCGCCGGAGCTGGCCGACCCCAGCCGTGGCCGTCGAGGGGGCTTCGGCGACGCAACACTGGACCCGAACACCGGGCAGGCACTGAAGGCCCGCGAGACCCGCGGCGGTGATTTCTTCTACCGCCTGCATTTCGACCTGCACTACATCCCGGTGCTGTGGGCGCGCTATCTGGTCGGCTTCTGCGCGATGTTCATGCTGGTGGCAATCATCACCGGCGTCATCACCCACAAGAAAATCTTCAAGGACTTCTTCACCTTCCGCAAGGACAAGGGCCTGCGGTCCTGGCTCGATTTCCACAACGTCAGCGCGGTGATGGCCCTGCCCTACCACGCGATGATCACCTACACCGGCATCGTCACCCTGATGATCATGTACCTGCCGTGGGGCGTGAAGGTGGCCTACCCGCAGGACGAGGATGCCTTCTACAGCGAGGCCTTCGGTGGCATGCCGGAGGTGACTGCACCTGCCGAAGGCCGCGCCACCCCGCTGCCGATCGCGCAGCTGCTGGACAGCGCGCGAGCGCATTGGCACGGCGTGGAAGTGGCCGGCTTCACCGTGTCCAACCCGGGCGCGGCCAATGCAGTGATCGACATCCGCCAGCGTGACGGCAAGCGCCTGTCCACCGACACCCCGGCCGTGCGCTACGACATGGTCAACGGCACGCTGCTGGAAGAAACACCGCCTTCCGGTGGCGCCACCGCCACCCGCGGCGTGCTGTACGGCCTGCACCTGGCGCGCTTCGCCGACTGGGGCCTGCGCGCACTGTTCTTCCTGTCCGGCCTGGTCGGCTGCCTGATGGTGGCCAGCGGCGTGGTGCTGTGGGCGGTGAAGGAACGGCCCAAGCACGCCAAGAGTGGCCGCACAGGCTTCGGCCTGCGCCTGGTCGATGCGTTGAACATCGGTACCGTGGCCGGCCTGCCGATCGCCTTTGCAGCGTACTTCTGGGGCAACCGCCTGCTGCCGCTGGACATCGCCGAGCGCTCCAGCGCCGAGGCCAACGTGTTCTTCTACGCCTGGGGCGCGGCACTGCTGGCCGCCTTCATCTGGCCGAAGCGGATGATGTGGGCCTGGCAGCTGTACCTGGGCGCAGGCGCGTTCGCGCTGGTGCCGGTGGTCAATGCGCTGACCACGCATGCGCACCTGGGCAACACCCTGCGCAACGGCGACTGGGTGCTGGCTGGCTTTGATCTGTCGATGATCGCGTTCGGCGCGATGCTGGCGCTGTGCGGCTGGCGCATGCAGCGCTGGACACCACCGCTGAGCGCGGCCGAGAAGAAGAAGCGTGCAGCGGCGGCAGCGGCGCCCAAGGCCCCGGTGGACGCTGCAGAAACCGCCGAAGCGGAGGCCAGCGCATGATGCTGCTGGCGTTGACCCTGTCGTTCTCCGCGTTCACCGCGCTGTCGCTGGCGATGGAGAAGCACCAGCACGACCTGCACGGCAAGGCTGCAGCCACCCCGGCACGGCGCACGCAGTGGCGGGTGCTGGGTTGGGTGCTGCTGACGGTAGCGTTCGCATTGTGCGTGGTCGACCACGGCTGGGCGATGGGCCCGGTGCTGTGGCTGGGCGTGATGACCGTGGGCGGCGTGGTGCTGTCGTTCGGGTTGTACCCGTACCGGCCGAAATGGATCGCGCCGCTGGCGATCGCGCTGCCCGTGGCCGGGCTGCTGGTGGCGTTGCTGTAACCGCCATCCACGCATGGCGTGGATCTACTGAACAGCCATCCACGCATGGCGTGGATGTACCGGCCAGATATGGGGAGTGCCGGCCGCTGGCCGGCATCCCATGAACCCTCTGCGGATCTGACAACGTTGCCGGCCAGCGGCCGGCATTACCGGGCTTACCCCAACCGCTTCAGTTCCCACGCGCGGTGGATGCGCGCGTTGCGCTCGAAATCCGGGCCGATGGTGCGCGCGGTGATTTCGCGGCACTGGGCGAATTCGGCGATGGCGTTCTCTTCCAGCTTGAAGCGGCGGAAGTTGTTGGAGAAGTACAGCACGCCACCCGGCGCCAGCCGCGCCACCGCCGCGCGCAGCAGCTTCAACTGCTCGCGCTGCACGTCGAAGTCATCGGCGCGTGCGGAGTTGGAGAAGGTCGGCGGATCGCAGAAAATCACGTCGTACTGGCCACGGTCGCCTTCCAGCCAGGCCATCGCATCGGCCTGCACCAGCAGGTGCTGGTTGCCGCCCTGCCCGTTCAACGCCAGGTTGTCGTAGCACCACTGCAGGTAGGTCGCCGAAAGATCGACGCTGGTGGTGCTGGCCGCACCGGCCACGGCGGCCTGCACGCTGGCCACGCCGGTGTAGCAGAACAGGTTGAGGAAACGCTTGCCACGCGCCTGTTCGGCCATCATCCGGCGCAGCGGGCGATGGTCGAGGAACAGGCCGGTGTCCAGGTAGTCGAACAGATTCACCTGCAGCAGCGCGTTGTTCTCGCGCACCACGATGAATTCGTCACGCTGCTCGAAGCGGCCGTACTTGCTGCCGCCCTTGCCGCGCTCGCGCGACTTCATCGAGACCTGCTCCGGCGGCACGCCGAATACTTCCCGTGCAGCGGCCAGCAGTTCGTTGCGGCGACGGCGCACGTCGTTCTCCGGAATCGCCGCCGGTGCCGCGTACTCCTGCACATGCAGGAAGGTACGGCGCTTGCCACCGTCTTCCTCGTAGACATCGATGGCCGCCGCGTACTCCGGCAGATCGGCATCGTAGGCGCGGAAGCAGGTGATATCCTCGCGGGCACGCCAGCTCTTGAACTTCTTAAGGTTCTTGCGCAGGCGGTTGGCCACCATCTGCGCACCTTCGCTGAGTTCGCGCGGCTGCGCCGGGTCGCGGCCCGGCACGGCGATCGGGTCGCAGACGATCAGCGCGCATTCCAGCGCACCGTTGAACATCTGGTACTTCTTGCCCGCACGCAGGCCGGTGGCAAAGGCCAGTTCGTCGTTGCCGCACAGCAGGCTGGCGCGCCACTGCGGCACCGCTTTCTGTAGGGCATTGCCGAGTGCGCGGTACAGCGCCGGGTCGGCGGCCAGGCGTTCGTCATACGGCGGGTTGCAGACCACCGCACCGATCTCCTGCTCCGGTGCGGCCAGGTCGGCCACATCGGCGCGGGTGAAGCGGATCGCGTGGGCGACACCGGCCACCTCAGCATTCTCGCGTGCCGCCTGGATCGCGGTCGGGTCGATGTCGCTGCCGTGGATGACCGGCTTCAGCGCGGCCAGGCCAGCCGCTTCGCGGTCACGCGCCTCGCTCTGGATGCTCTTCCAGGCGGCCTTGTCGAAGCCCAGCCAGCGGCTCGGCGGCAGGCTGCCGTGGCGCATCAGGCCGGGCGCGACGTCGGCGGCCATCAGCGCGCCTTCGATCAGCAGCGTGCCGCTGCCGCACATCGGGTCCAGCAGGCCGCCACCGGCGGCGTGCAGCCGCGGCCACTGCGCGCGCAGCAGCAGCGCGGCGGCCAGATTTTCCTTCAGCGGTGCCTCGTGAGCGGCGCCGCGCCAGCCACGGCGATGCAACGGGCCGCCGCCGAGGTCGATCGACAGCGAGGCACGGCCTTTGCGCAGTGACAGGTTGACCCGCACATCCGGCAGGTCGGTGTTGACCGACGGGCGCTCCAGGCCTTCATCACGCATGCGGTCAACGATGGCGTCCTTGATCCGCTGCGCGGCAAAGCGGGCATGGGTGATCTTGTCGCCGGACACGTGCGCGTCCACCGCCAGGGTCATCTCCGGCTTGATGTGCTCGTGCCACGGCAGCGCACGCACGCCGTCATACAGGGCCTGCTCGTCCGGGCAGTCGAACTCGTCGATCGGCCACAGCACGCGGCTGGCCAGGCGCGACCACATCACGATCCGCAGCGCCTGCTCCAGTTCGCCTTCGGCGTTGACGCCGGCAATGGTGGCAGTGGCCTTGCCAAGGCCCAGGGCCGACAGTTCATCGGCAAGCAGGTATTCCAGGCCCTTGGCGCAGGAGACGAAGAATTTCACAGGATCGGTTCGCAGGTGGTCGGGCGCGGCACAGGGGCCGGGCCAGTCGGAAAGGAGGGCCGTAGGCACGGCCGGCAGGCCCGCGCCGGGGGCGGCGGGGCTGCCATTGTAGTCAATGCGGGCGGGCGCGCCGTGCGCCCGGGCTTCACAGTTGCCGCAGCAAGCGCTCGAAGGCCTGCGCGGAGGCCTCCACGTGGTGCTCCAGGCGGTGGCCGTCGTCGACCAGCAGCAGCTGCGCCGAACGCGCCTGGGCCCAGGCGATCACTCCAGCGGCCGGCACCACATCGTCATGCCAGGCCTGGACCACGGTGGTCGGCACGGCGGCGGCGTCCAGCGCCGGCATCGGGCCCATGGTGGTCGGCGGCACCATCAGGAACAGGCCGGCCACCGGCACCTGCAGCGAGGCGATGGCAGAGATGTAGGCACCCAGGCTGGAGCCGGCCAGCACCACCGGACCCTGCTGGGCAGCGATGGCGGTGCGTTCAACCAGGCGGCGCAGGCGGGTCGGCACGTCACCTACGCGGCTGACCTCGCTCATCGCGTCCAGGTCTGTATAGTCCGGGCGCTCATGAGTCCAGCCCAGGCGCTGCGCCACGTCGGCCAGCGCGGTGACCTTGGTCGCCTCCGGGCCGCTCTCGAAACCGTGGGACAGGATGCAGTGGCCGCGGCTCATGCGCGCGCTCCATGGGAGCGGACCGACGAGGAAAGGGAAGGCAGGTTCATGCCGCAATGCTAGCATCGCCGGATGCCCAACCCGCTCCTGCCCGGCCTGCAGCTGCAGCCCCTGCCCTACGAAGACCGTCTGCCACTGCGCGACCCGACCACGCTGGAGATGGTGGTGATCCACTGCACCGAGCTGCCCGATCTGGCGATGGCCCGTGAGTACGGCGAGCGCGTGCTGTATGACAGCGGCGCCGGCAACAGCGGCCACTTCTACATCGACCGCGATGGCAGCGTGGTGCAGTACGTGGCGCCGGAACGCGTGGCGCATCACGTGCGCGGCATGAACGCGCATACGCTGGGCATCGAGCTGGTCAACACCGGGCGCTACCCGCACTGGTTCGACAGCCGCCAGCAGGCGATGGACGAGCCCTACACCGAGGCACAGCTGCAGGCGCTGGAGCAGCTGCTGCAGGCGCTGGTGGTGCGCTATCCGTCGCTGCGGCGGATTGCCGGGCACGACCAGCTGGACCTGGAGCAGGTGCCGGCCAGCGATGACCCGGCGCTGATGGTGGCGCGCAAGCGTGATCCGGGGCCGTTGTTCCCGTGGGCGCGGGTGCTGGCGAAGGTGCCGTTGCAGCCGGTTGGGTAAGGGTTTGCAGGGCTGCGCCCTGCACCCGCAGAAGCCGAAGCCGAAGCCGAAGCCGAAGCCAGAACAACAGCAAAAGCAGAAGCTGACTTCCTGAGGGGAGGCGGGGTGGGTCCGGTTGCGGGGGACGCTGCAAGTACGTCCATGTAAGCTCGGTCGCCGCATCCATGCGGCTCACGCCCCCGCAACCGGACCC
>NZ_JAWIRT010000014.1:0-137075 GCF_036320045.1 Stenotrophomonas sp. SMYL20
CGAGGCCAGCATGGGGCGTCGCGAGGCGTTGGCGAACACCTTCCTCGGCCACGGCGTGGCCATTCCGCACGGGCTGGGCGAGGACCGCCACCTGGTGCGCCGCGATGGCATTGCCGTGTTGCAGTTTCCGGAAGGCGTGGAGTGGAATCCGGGCCAGGTCACCCGCCTGGTGGTCGGCATTGCCGCCCAGTCCGATACCCACATCACCCTGCTGCGCCGGCTGACCCGACTGATCCAGGATGACGCAACGCTGCAGCGCCTGTTCACCACTGCAGATGCGAGCGAGATCATCAGCGCGTTGGCCGGCGATGTTGCGACCACGGCCCCCAATGTGCCGGTGACTGACCTGGCCGACCGTTTCGACTGGACCATCGCCTATCCCAACGGGCTGCACGCACGCCCGGCCACGCGCTGGGCCGAAACAGCGCGCGGCTTCGCGGCCCGCGCACAGGTCCGAGCGGGCGATCAGGCTGCCGATGCCAAGAGCCTGGTGGCGCTGCTGCAGCTCGGGTTGCGCCATGGCGACGCGGTCAGCGTGTCTGCTGAGGGCGCCGATGCCCCTGCCTTGCTGGCCGCGCTGCGCAAGGTCATGGACGGGCTGGTGGCACAGGAAAGGGCCGATGCCGAGCGCGCGGCGCAGCGCAAGGCCGCGCCGGTTGCGGGCTGGAATCCGCCCGACGCACAGGCGGCGATCGTCGGCATCGGCGCCAGCCCAGGCCTGGCGATCGGCCCGGTGCATGTGCTGGCCAGCACGCATGCCGACGTTGCTGACCGCCCCACCCCGCTCGGCGAAGGCGGCGCACGCCTGCAGGAGGCGCTCAGCCGCACCCGCCAGCAGCTGGCTGCACTGCAGGACGACACCCAGCGTCGGCTCGGCGCCTCGGATGCGGCAATCTTCAAGGCGCAGGCCGCGCTGCTCGACGACACCGATCTGATTACCCGTACCTGCCAGCTGATGGTCGAAGGCCATGGCGTTGCATGGTCCTGGCACAAGGCCATCGAGCAGATCGCCTCCGGGCTGGCTGCCCTGGGCAACCCGGTGTTGGCCGCGCGCGCCGCCGACCTGCGTGACGTGGGCCGGCGCGTACTGGCACAGCTTGATCCGTCCGCGGCGGGTGGCGGCCTTGCCGACCTGCCTGCACATCCTTGCATCCTGCTCGCTGCTGATCTGTCGCCCTCCGACACGGCCAACCTCGATACCGGTCGCGTGCTTGGCCTCGCCACCGCGCTGGGCGGGCCGACCTCGCACACCGCGATCCTCTCGCGCACGCTGGGCCTGCCGGCGCTGGTCGCCGCGGGCGCGGAGCTGCTGGCGATCAGCCCGGGCCGCGAGGCGATCATCGATGGCAGCAGCGGGCGCCTCTATCTGTCTCCGTCCGAGGCCGATCTCGCCTCGGCCCGTGCGTGGATCGCCGAACAGCAGCAGATTCGCGAGCGTGAAGCGGCGCAACGCGCGCAGCCGGCACAGACCCCTGACGGCCACCGCATCGACATCGGCGCCAACGTCAACCTGCCCGAGCAGGTGCCGCTGGCACTGGAGCAGGGCGCGGAAGGCGTCGGCCTGATGCGCACCGAATTCCTGTTCCTCGAGCGCGGGAGCACGCCCAGCGAGGATGAGCAGTACGCCACGTACGTGGCGATGGCCAAGGCACTCGACGGCCGCCCGCTGATCGTGCGCGCGCTCGATATCGGTGGCGACAAGCAGGTCGCTCACCTGGAGCTGCCACGCGAGGAAAATCCGTTCCTCGGCGTGCGTGGCGCGCGCCTGCTGCTGCGCCGCCCCGACCTGCTGGAACCACAGCTGCGTGCGCTGTATCGCGCGGCGAAGGACGGCGCACGCCTGTCCATCATGTTTCCGATGATCACCTCGGTGCCCGAGCTGATCGCACTGCGCGCCATCTGCGAACGGTTGCGCGCCGCGCTTGAGGCACCCGACGTGCCGATCGGGATCATGATTGAAGTCCCTGCCGCAGCAGCCCAGAGCGATGTACTGGCGCGCCATGCCGACTTCTTCTCGATCGGCACCAACGACCTGACCCAGTACGTGCTGGCGATCGACCGCCAGAACCCGGAACTCGCCGCCGAGGCCGACAGCCTGCACCCGGCCGTGCTGCGCGCGATCCGCGCCACGGTGGAAGGCGCACGCCTGCATGGGCGCTGGGTTGGGGTCTGCGGCGGCCTGGCGGGGGATCCCTTTGGCGCAATGCTGCTGGCCGGCCTGGGCGTGGACGAACTGTCGATGACCCCGAACGACATCCCAGCGGTGAAGGCACGCCTGCGTGGCAACGCGATGGCCGATCTGCAAGCGCTGGCCACTACCGCGCTGGACTGCGAAACCGCAGAGCAGGTGCGCGCCCTTGATGGAGCGCGCGCGTGAGCGCCCGTGCCGTCACCATTACCCTGAACCCGGCGATCGACCAGACCGTGCGGCTGGCGCACCTGCAACCGGGTCACGTGCATCGCGCCCGCAGTTCCCGCGACGACGCCGGTGGCAAGGGCATCAACGTGGCCGCCTGCCTGGCCGATTGGGGCGTGCCGACCACCGCGATGGGCGTGCTCGGCAATGGCAACGGCGGCGTGTTCAGCGCGTTGTTCGCCGAGCGCGGCATCGCAGACGCTTGCCTGCGCATTGCGGGCCGCACCCGCACCAACATCAAGCTGGTCGAAGAGGCCAACGGCGAGACCACCGACATCAACCTGCCCGGCCTGTCACTGCGTGATGCCGATCTGGACGCGGTATCGCGCCGACTCGACGCCCTGCTCCAGCCGGACCTGCCGGTGGTGCTGTCCGGCAGCCTGCCGTCCGGGCTGCCAGCCGATGCATGGGCGAGACTGCAGGCGCAGGCGAGCGCCGCCGGTGCGCGCGTACTGCTCGATACCAGTGGCGACGCGCTGGCCGCCGCATTGAGCGGCGCACAGGGCGCACTGCCCTACGCGATCAAGCCCAACCGCCACGAACTGGAGGCTTGGACCGGTACGCCGCTGCCGGATCGCAGCGCCCTGCGGGCCGCAGGCCACGCCTTGGTTGAACGCGGAGTTGCGCTTGTGGCGATCTCGATGGGCGCCGACGGCGCGTTGTTCATTGATCGCAGCGGCGCCCTGATCGCGCGACCGCCGCGACTGGCACGCGGCAGCACGGTCGGTGCTGGCGATGCCATGGTCGCCGGCATTGCCGCCGCCTTGCTGGAGCCCTCCCTGGATCTGACGGGTTGCGCCCGATTGGCGACGGCGTTCTCGATGAGCCGGCTGGAGAGCGGCGACGCGCGACGACTGGACCCGGCGCAGGTGCGCGCGTGGACCGGCGATGTACTGATCGAGCGGTTGGATTGAAACCCCTGCAGAGGGAGCTGCGGCTGGCCCGCCCCCTCCTGCAAGGACGAACCCGAAGAATTCCAGGAGCGCCCATGCAAGCTTCCACCGTAGTCATCGCCGCCGGCGAACGCAGCATCGAGGCGGTTCTTGCCGCCGAAGCGCTGCGCCGCGCCGCCCGCCAGCAAGGCGCTGAACTGGCGATCGAAATTCGCAGCGACCAGGGCGTGACCGGGGCACTGCCCGCCACGCAGGCCGCCGCCGCAACGCAGCTGCTGCTGGTGGGTGACGGCGAGGCGGATGCCGCGCGCTTCGGCAGCGCCCAGATCGTACGCGCCAGCCTCGGTGAGGTGCTGGACGACCCGCTTGCCGTGCTGGCGCAGCTTGCCGCGACGTCCGGAACCGCGCCCGCCCCGGACGCCAGCAAGCACATCGTCGCCGTTACCTCCTGCCCGACCGGCATCGCCCACACGTTCATGGCGGCCGAAGGCCTGCAGCAAGCCGCCAAGGCATTGGGCCACGCGATCCGGGTGGAAACCCAGGGCTCGGTCGGCGCGCAGGACGCATTGAGCGACGAAGAAGTCGCTGCCGCCGACCTGGTGCTGATCGCCGCCGACCGCGAAGTCGATCTGTCACGCTTTGCTGGCAAACGCCTGTTCAAGAGCGGCACCAAGCCGGCGATCAATGACGGCCAGAGCCTGATCCGCAAGGCGCTGGCCGAGGCCAGCGTGCAGGCGGGTACGGCGGCTTCAGGCCGCACCACCGAAAAGGCCAAGGTCACCGGTCCCTACAAGCACCTGATGACCGGCGTGTCGTTCATGCTGCCGTTCGTCACTGCCGGTGGCCTGCTGATCGCACTGGCGTTCGCGCTCGGCGGCATCTATGCCTTCGACGATGCACACAAGGGCACGCTGGCTTGGTCGCTGTTCCAGATCGGCGCCAAGTCCGGCTTCATGTTGATGGTGCCGGCGCTGGCCGGTTACATCGCCTACTCCATCGCCGATCGCCCGGGTATCGCGCCGGGCATGATCGGCGGACTGGTGGCAGTCAACATGGATGCGGGCTTCATCGGCGGCATCCTGGCCGGCTTCATCGCCGGCTACGGTGTGCACTGGATCAATCGTGCGCTGCGCCTGCCGCGCAGCCTGGAAGGCCTCAAGCCGGTGTTGATCCTGCCGGTGCTGGGCACGCTGCTGGTCGGCTTGCTGATGATGTATGTGATCGGCACCCCGGTCGCCGGACTGCTGGCCTGGCTGACCGACTGGTTGCGCGGCATGCAGGGCAGCAGCGCGATCCTGCTCGGCCTGCTGCTGGGCGGAATGATGGCGGTGGACATGGGCGGGCCGGTCAACAAGGCCTCCTATGCATTCTCCACCGCACTGATCTCCAGCCAGGTCTATACGCCGATGGCCGCGACGATGATCGGCGGCATGACGCCGCCGCTGGGCATCGCACTGGCAACGTGGCTGTTCAGCAACCGCTTCACTGCCGAGGAGCGTGGCACGGCCGGTGCCGCGGGCGTGCTCGGCCTCAGCTTCGTGACCGAGGGTGCGATCCCCTACGCCGCACGCGATCCGCTGCGCACCATTCCAGCGCTGATCCTTGGCTCTGCCGTGGCCGGTGCGATCTCGATGGCCGCAGGCGTCGAGCTGAAGGTGCCGCACGGCGGGGTGTTCGTGCTGCCGATCCCGAATGCGGTCACCCACCTTGGCATCTACCTGATAGCGCTGGTGGCCGGCGTGGCCGTCACCGCGGTCGCGCTGCGCGTCCTCAAGAAGCCGGTCACGGCTCCCACCCTGTAAAAGGAACCTCGCCCATGATCTGCTCTTCCCGCCGCCTGTTGCCGGTAGCGATCCTGCTGGCCCTGCCGTCCGTGGCCGCAGCCGCCGGCACGAGCGACGTTTTCACCCCCAAGCTGGCGTACACCGGTGAAGCAGCTGCCACGCTCGACGGCGGCAAGCGCAGCGGCACGGCGTATGCCGGCCAGCTGATGTTCGGCGCCGACGTGAACCTGGATGCTGCGTTTGGATGGCGGGGCGCGACGATCAAGGCCTACGGTATCAACCGCCATGGCACCAACCTGGCCAACAGCAGCACTGGCAACAGCACCTCGGTGCAGGAAATCTACGGCGGCCAGGGCACGCGCCTGGCCAACCTGACGCTTGAACAGAAACTGCTGAACGACCGATTGGTGCTGGAAGCCGGGCGCAGCGTGGCCAACATCCATCACCTCGGTTCGGAGCTGTGCCAGTACTTCCAGGGTAATTCGGCCTGCGGCAACCCGACCTACGTGTTCCGCACCAGCAATTTCACCTGGTGGCCGGTATCGAGCTGGATGGCCGATGCCACGGCCTGGGTGACGCCCGATGTCTATGTGCGCGTCGGTGCCTACCAGGTCGACCCCAGCCAGGCCGAGGACGGCCAGCACGGCCTGAAATGGAGTACCAGTCAGGCCACCGGCTGGATCGTGCCCTATACGCTCGGTTGGCGCAGCCCTGCTTCGGCACGACTGAAAGCCCGCTACGAACTCGGTGGCTGGCAGGACAACTCGACCTATCTGGATCCGCTGCGCGATGCCAACGGCGCCCCGGCGCTGCTCAGCGGCCAGGACTATGCGAACCGCCGTGGCCGTTCCGGGGTGTTCGCCCGCTTCGAGCAGCAACTCACCGGGGATGGTGCCGGGCGCGGCCTGACCCTGTTCGGTGCGGCGCTCAAGGGCACCTCCGGCCAGTTGATCGAGGATCATTTCCTGCAGGCGGGCGTGGTGCAGAAAGGCACGTTCGCCGGCCGGCCGCAGGACAGCATCGCTTTCGTTGTGACCCAGCAGAAGTACAGCGGCATCGCCTTGGAGAACCTGCGCCTTGCCCGCGCCGCGGCAGGCGGTAGCGGCACGCCGCACGGGAGCCAGGTCATGATGGAACTGAGCTATGGCATCCAGCTCACCCCGCAGCTCCGGATCGCACCGAACCTGCACTACATCGTGCATCCGGACCAGTTCAACGAACCTGCCCGCCAGCGGGACCTGCCGAATGCGTTGATCGCCGGCATGCGGGTTGATTGGAGCCTGTAGGGACATGGGGTGCCGGCCAGCAGTCGGCACTACCCTCCCGGGCTATTAATGTGATGCATCACGGCGGAGTGGGATTCAGCCTGCGACCTCCAGCCCCTTCCCCGCTGCGTCCAGTCGCAACGAGGCCAGATAGCGGCAGTACTTGCCGATGAAGAGGCCGGTGAATCCGCCTGCCAGCAGCAGGTAGGCGGCGCTGAAGCCGGCGTTGGCGGTCAGCGACGGCGACACCGCAAATGCGACTTCGAAGCCGTACTTCACCAGGAAGGTGATCAGCAGCAGCGGCAGCAGGCTGAAGTCCGCGTTGCGCCAGAGCTTTCCGGTAGCGCCATCCAGGGTCAGCTTCACGTGGCCCAGCAGCAGCCATCCCAGTGCTGCCCCGGTGCCGATGCCGACCAACCACTCGCCCCAGGCGGTCAGCGAGGCGCCGAAGCGATGACTGATCGACCACGCGCCCCACACGGCGAACAGGACGGGCACGATCGCCAGCTTCTGTAACGAAGTCTCACCCGGTTTCATGGCGGCGATGCCACGCGTGACCAGGAACGCCAGGAGCAGCCAGACCCAGATCGGCGTCTGCGTGGTGAGTTGCTGGAGCATGTTCATGAGCGGTCGCCTTGGTGGTTGGTGGCGAGGTGCCCTCGCCTTGGCGCCCACTATTCGCTTCCGCCCGGGTTGCAGCCAGTGACAGCTGTCAGTCTTCGGGTGTTACTGGGCGGTAATCGGGCGCACTCAGGACGCTCTCGATCCAACCCACATAGCGCGATACCCGAACGTTGTGCACCACCTGCCCGTAGAAGCCGGCCTCAAGGGCATGCTCGGGAACCGCGGTGATCCAGGAGCCCAGCCCCACCAGCTGCCAGACGCCGTGATCCTTGATCAGCAATGGGCCGCCGCTGTCCCCGTTACCGAGCACACCTTCAAGCGGCAGGCCCTGTGGCGGGGCATCGAACCGATACCAGAGATAGCGATCATTGCCGCCGGTAATCGCGTTGTATGCCCGCCGCAGCGTAGTGCGATGCGGTCCGCCCGGCACCAGTCCCATCGCACCATTGCCAGTGGCGCCCTTCCCGATCAAGGCGGCGATCTGCGTGACCTCGGCGCTGCCGCGATACAGCGCCACGGGCTGCACGTCGCTCACTGGGGCTGTGAGCCTGATCAGCGCAATGTCATCCGATCCGGCCAGGAACGCGTGGATCTTCGCCGGGCTTCCCGTTGCCATAGCCTCCTTGCCCAATGCGTCAGGCATTCTGCTGTAGCCGGGGTGCACGAACACGCGCTCCACGCCGTAGTCCCTGCCGTTGATGGCGATGGTCAGCCCCATCCCTTCCATCGGTGCGGCATGCGCTGCCGTCAGCACCCACTGTGGGGCGATCAGAACGCCCTGCCCTTCACCCGGCATGTCGGCCAGGGCGGGAAATTCTGATCCCTCGATCCGGTAGCGGGCATCGTCCACGTCGTGGCGGATGACCACGGCCCCGGCAGCGAGCGGCAGCGCGGCAAGCGCGAGGAACAGCCAGCGGATCATGGGGGCCTTCATCCTTGCGGTCAGTCGCTGCAGCCTAGCCGAACACCTCCCGCGAAGGGAAAACGTCCGACCAACCTCACGTGTTCGACGACGAATGCCGCAGAACCGGCTACGAAACCGGGGCGGCCACGGGCCTTTAACAGCCTGCCTCTATGCTGGGACCTCATTGCAGACCCACGAGGTATGACCATGACCAAGCTGCGCACCCTGATGTTGACCGGCTGCCTGTTGGCACTGAGCCCCCTGGCCTCCGCCGAGAGCGTGAACCTGACCAACAGCGCCGACGGCGCCAATCGCGATGCGGGCATCGCGGCGGTCAAGAAGAAGCTGCAGGACGCGTGCACCGACCGCAAGGGCTCGCCCGATGCGGCTTCCTTCGAGGTGGTCTTCGAGAAGACCAGCGAGAACCCAAACGTACCCAAGCCGTACTACGTGGACGGCAAGATGAAGTGCGAACTGCCGGGCTGAAGGGCCCAGCCACGCGATCATCGATAGAGCATCAAACGCTGGCGGCCGACGTGCGCCGCCGGTACCGCTCTATCCAGCCCAGTGATGGCGCAATGCCACCGAACGGGAAGAAGTGCGGGCTGACCGGGCCATGGGCGTCCGTCAGCCCACTCAGCAGGCGATCCATGAACACCTCCGGCCCTGCCGTTCCCAGCAGCCGGCCGATCGAGATGCCGTACCGCGCCAGCATCGATGCACTGGCACCCACGCCGCACATCGCGGCGTAGCGCGCCAGCCGCGCAATGCTGGCCGGCCCCGGCACGCCCACCAGCACTGGCACCGTGATGCCACGGGCGCGCAGCGCATCCAGCCAGGCCAGCACGATATCGGCATCGAAGGCGAACTGGGTGATGATCAACGGCGCCATGCCCTGCACTTCGATGGCCTGGCATTTGCGTTCCAACACGCGCCATCGATCCTCGGCGGTCATCACCGGATGCCCTTCCGGATGCCCGCCCATGGCAACAACCTTGATGCCGCAACGTTCAAGAAGGCCAGTCTCGATGATCGAAGTACTGTCGGCATACGGACCTGCGGGCGTGGAAAGATCACCCGCGATAAGCAGGCACGTCTCTACCCCCGCTTCGCTGGCGGCGCGTTCCAGGAACCGCTCAAGTGCCGCACGCGACCCGATGCGGCGGGCAGAGAGATGCGGCATCGGCTCGAAGCCGAGTTCGCGCACCGTGCGCGCGGCCGCCAGCCGGGCGTCGTCGTCCTCGCTCGCCAGGTAAGGGATCGAGATCGTCGTTCCCGGAGCGATGCGCTCCGCTTCCGCGCGCAGTGCCGGCATGGCCTTCGCGCTCACTTCCAGAGAAAACGCGTCGATGAAGGCGTCCGCCCGCTGCGATCCAGGTGCGGGCATCAACGGGCTCCGCCTGCATTGCCGGCGATCGGCGTGCTGTTCCGCGCCAGCTCGACGAAGGCCTGCAGATAGTCGATACCCGTATCCGCCTCGCGCGCGCCCAGGTAGATCTGCTTGGGAATGCCCTTCGCCCCCAGGCGCACCGGCACCACGTCCATGCGCGCGGCATACTCCTCCACCAGCCAGCGCGGCATCGCGGCCACACCACGGCCGCTGGCCACCATCTGCATCATGATGTCGGTGGTTTCGATGGTCTTGTGGCGCCGCGGCGTAATGCCGGCCGGCAGCAGGAACTGGTTGTAGATATCCAGGCGCTCGAACGGTACCGGGTAGCTGATCAGCACTTCCTGGCCGAGCTGGCGCGGCTTTACGTGGTCCACCTTGGCCAGTGCATGGCCCTTGGCCACCACCAGCACCTGCTCGTAGTCAAAGACGGGCACGAACTTCAGGCCCGGCTTCAGCAGCGGATCGGGCGTGACCAGCAGGTCGATCTCGTAGCCGAACAGCGCGCCGATGCCACCGAACTGGAACTTCTGCTTGACGTCCACATCCACGTCCGGCCAGGCGGCCAGGTAGGGCGAGACGATCTTCAGCAGCCACTGGTAGCAGGGATGGCATTCCATGCCGATGCGCAGTGCGCCGCGCTCGCCCTGTGCGAACTGGCCCAGCCGCTCTTCGGCCAGGTCCAGCTGCGGCAGCACGCGGTTGGCCACCGCCAGCAGGTACTGCCCGGCCTGGGTCAGGCGCAGGCTGCGGCCTTCGCGCAGCCAGACATCGGTGCCGAGCTGCTGTTCCAGTTTCTTCATGCTGTGGCTCAGGGCTGACTGGGTCAGGTTGAGTACGCCGGCGGCAGCGGTCAGCGAGCCCTGCTGCTCGACCTGCTGCACGATGCTGAGGTGGATCCGTTCCAGCATGACGATGAATCCCGCTCATGGATTGGTGAAGTAATACCATTTTACGTCATGGAAGGGCATGGCTAGGATCGGGTCATGCCTTCGGTTGCCTGCCAGCCCGGTCACCTCGCCGGCCTGCAGGACTGCGCCCCCGCAGATTGCCCGAAGGAGCCCCTCCCCTGCTGAAAGCGAACAGATGACCCGCCCCCTCCGTATCGTCGCCGTTTCAGGCGGACTGCAGCGCCCCTCCAGGGCTGCAACCCTGGCCGAGTACCTGCTGGACCTGATCGGCGAGGACGTTGCCTGCGAGCCGCACCTGATCGAGCTGGGCGAACTGGCGCCGCAGCTGGCCGGTGCGCTGTGGCGCTCGCAGCTGCCCGAGGCTGTGGAGCGGCAGCTGGTGGCCGTTGAACAGGCAGACGTACTGGTGGTGGCCACGCCGGTCTACCGCGGCTCGTACACCGGCCTGTTCAAGCACTTCTTCGATTTCATCCACCAGGATGCGCTGGTCGACACCCCCATCCTGCTGGCCGCCACCGGCGGCAGCGAGCGCCACGCACTGGTGATCGATCATCAGCTGCGGCCGCTCTTCAGCTTCTTCCAGGCGCGCACCCTACCCCTCGGCGTCTACGCCACCGACCGCGATTTCGCCGAGGGCCGCGTGCACAACGACGCTCTGATCCAGCGCGCACGGCTGGCGGTGCAGCGGGCGATGCCCCTGCTTGCCCTGTCCCATCGCGCAGCGCCTGCCACTGCCGAGGCCGCTGCAGTCCTTTGAATGCCGAATGCCAGCGACCCGCATTCGGATGTCACCTCCGCAACCCGGAACGCCGCCCATGACGACCGAGAACTTCACCTTCAGCATCACGCGCATCCCTTTCAACGAGGACTACCAGCCCGCTGACGGCACGCGCATCACCACCAACTTCGCCAACCTCGCTCGCGGCGAGTCCCGCCGGGAGAACCTGCGCAACACGATCAGCATGATCAACAACCGCTTCAACGACCTGGCGCACTGGGACAACCCGAGTGCGGACCGCTACGCCGTTGAGCTGGACATCATCTCGGTGGAGATGCACATCGATGGAGCCGATGGCAGCGATCCGTTCCCGCTGATCGAAGTGCTGCGCCCGACCATTGTCGACACGCACACCGGCGCGCGCACCGAGGGCATCGTCGGCAACAACTTCTCGTCCTATGTGCGCGACTACGACTTCAGCGTGGTACTGCCGGCCAGCAACGAGGGAAAGGCCACCTTCGGCATTCCGGAAGGCTTCGGTGATCTTCACGGCAAGCTGTTCCAGCACTTCCTGGAATCGGAGGCCTACCGCGCCAATTTCAGCAAGGCGCCGGTGATCTGCATCAGCGTCTCCAGCAGCAAGACCTACCATCGTACCGAGAACCACCATCCCATCCTGGGCGTGGAGTATCGCCAGGGCGAGTTCTCCCCCACCGACCAGTACTTCGACAAGATGGGCCTGCAGGTGCGCTATTTCATGCCGCCGGGCAGCGTCGCGCCGCTGGCGTTCTACTTCCAGGGCGACCTGCTGGGCGACTACTCGAACCTGGAACTGATCGGCACCATCAGCACGATGGAGGCATTCCAGAAGATCTACCGGCCGGAGATCTACAACGCCAATTCCGTGGCCGGCAAGGTCTACCAGCCCAGCCTGAAGCACCAGGACTACTCCTCCACCCGCATCGTCTACGACCGCGAAGAGCGCAGTCAGCTGGCGGTCAAGCAGGGCAAATTCACCGAAGAGCACTTCATCAAGCCGTATCGCGCCGTGCTTGAGCAGTGGACTGCCCGCTGATTTACCGATTCTCCATTCGCCCCAGGACACAGAACGCAATGTCGACGAAGAAACTGCTCCCTACCTCCACCGCCGGCAGCCTGCCCAAGCCCTCCTGGCTGGCAGAGCCCGAAAAGCTCTGGTCGCCCTGGAAGCTGCAGGATGAAGGACTGACCGAAGGCAAGCAGGATGCCCTGCGCCTGTCCCTGCAGGAACAGCAGCACGCCGGCATCGATATCGTCAGCGACGGTGAGCAGACCCGGCAGCACTTCGTTACCACGTTCATCGAGCACCTCAACGGCGTCGATTTCGAGAAGCGCGAAACCGTGCGCATCCGCAACCGCTACGACGCCAGCGTGCCGACCGTGGTCGGCGCCGTGAGCCGCCCCAAGCCGGTGTTCGTGGAGGATGCGAAGTTCCTGCGCCGGCAGACCACGCAGCCGATCAAGTGGGCACTACCCGGGCCGATGACCATGATCGACACCCTGTACGACGCGCACTACAAGAGCCGAGAGAAGCTGGCCTGGGAATTCGCGAAGATCCTCAACGAGGAAGCGAGGGAGCTCGAAGCCGCTGGCGTCGACATCATCCAGTTCGACGAGCCCGCCTTCAACGTGTTCTTCGACGAAGTGAACGACTGGGGCGTGGCCGCACTGGAGCGTGCGATCGAAGGACTGAAGTGCGAGACCGCCGTGCACATCTGCTACGGCTACGGCATCAAGGCCAACACCGACTGGAAGCAGACGCTGGGCTCGGAGTGGCGCCAGTATGAAGAGTCGTTCCCGAAGCTGCAGACCTCCAACCTCGACATCATCTCGCTGGAATGCCACAACTCGCACGTGCCGATCGATCTGATCGAGCTGGTGCGCGGCAAGAAGGTGATGGTGGGCGCCATCGACGTGGCCTCCAGCACGGTGGAGACGGCCGAGGAAGTGGCCAACACTCTGCGCAAGGCGCTGCAGTTCGTGGACGCCGACAAGCTCTACCCGAGCACCAACTGCGGCATGGCGCCGCTGGCCCGTGACGTGGCACGGGGCAAGCTGCGTGCGCTCAGCGAAGGGGCCAGGATGGTGCGTGAGGAGCTCTCGGCGTAGTCGCTGAAAGAGATCAGCGTCCGGACCTCTATGCGGGGTCCGGACGCATCGGCACTCAGCGCTTGCGCGCGCGTCGCTCGGGGCACTCCTTCGGATCGAACAGATCGTAGGTCTGCTTGATGGCCAGATTGCGGATCGCCCTGCGATTTCCCTGCGCTGCAGCCTCACAAGTCCAGTAGATGTCCTCATCCTGGTCCTTGGGCACCCCATGCCCGATGGAGTACAGGTATCCCAGCTCGGCCTGTGCAGGCGCGTAGCCCGCCATTGCCGCCTTGCGATACAGGTCGGCGGATCGGGCTTCATCCTTCTGTACGCTGATACCCTTGGCATACATCAGGGCGAGCCTGGTCTGCGCCTCCACATCACCGCCATCGGCAGCCGCTGTGAATGCTTCAACCGGGCCAAACGCGCCGGGCGTGTCCATCTCGGCACACCACACCTCGTTCTCCTTGCGATTCAGGCACAGCTCCAGACGGGCCTCCTTGACTCCCGCTAGGCCGAGCTCCTGCACGGCTGCCCTGGCATACCACTGCATGGCCTGGGCCTCGTCTTTCGTGAGGCCGGCGCGTCCCTTCTGATAGAGATTGGCAAGGCTGTACTGCCCGGCCGGCGAGCCGAGTTCAGCGGCTCGGCGGAGCCACAGGACAGCCTGGGCATCATCCTGCTGCGGGCCCAGGCCCTGCAGGTACATGATCCCGAGATCGGACTGTGCGTCCGCATTGCCCTGATCGGCAGCCTTGCGTACCCAGTGCAGGGCCTGAGCGGAATCCTTCGGCACGCCATTGCCTCGCAGATACAGCACACCCAGCATGGACTGTGCCGGCGCATAGCCCTGATCGGCCGCCTTGCGGTACCAGTCCGCTGCCTTCGCTGCGTCCCTGTCGACGCCTGCGCCGCGCAGATACCTGTCCCCAAGTTCATTCTGGGCTTCCGCGTTGCCGGTCTTCGCCGCAGCCATCACGCGATCCCGCTCGGCTGCGTTGTCATTGCCAAGCGCAGGCGTGCTGCAGGCCAGGGCAGCCAGTCCCGCACAGAGTGCGACGCGCCGCAGGGCGCCAATCCATTCTTCCGTGAACGTCTGCATTCTTGATCAACTCCAGATGGATGCCGCAGGTAGACCCGGCAGGTGCCTTGATCAGCAAGTGATCGGGGCCGGGGGCGGCATTATAGGTGCGCGCAGGACCACGTGGCCGAGGTTCTATCTGGGTAGCGGGCGTGCCTGCTCCTGCGCTCGCGACATCGCAGGGGTCCGTCTCAGCGCCAGCGCCTCCTTGATCCGGCCCATCTCGCGCGACCCGGCCTCGGCCAGGCGGCGGGCCTGCTGCCGCTGCTCCCGCGTGAGCGCGGAAGGTGGTGGAGTACCGGCATCCAACAGCCGCGCCACCGCATCGCGCAACCGCAACTGCGGGCAGAGCCGGGCGGCGCACCAGCGTTCGGCGTAGCGCTTGGCCTGCCGCGCATTTGGGGCAGCCACCACCTTGGTCTGTGACATTTTCCGCGCGTCGAGGAACAGGCGGACACCGAGCACGGCATGCGGCACGATGTTGGCCACGCAGCGGCCGTTCCACCACAGGTCCCAGCGGTCACCGCTCTGCACCCAGCCGGAGGGCCGGCGGGCCGTCATGAAATCGGGAGGGCTGGAGGGCGAATGCATGGCCGGAAGAATACGGTCGGCCGTCGCATGGACTGAGATTGCGGAGTGGCGCTGGCAACCTCACAACGCTTCTGCCGCAGCGAAGCCCTCTTTACCACTCTGGGCCGAGCAGTTTCTCCACCTCGGTTTCGAGCCTCTTGGCGGCTTCCTCCTGCGAGGCCACCTTGATGCACAGCCCGGACTGGGCAGGCCCGGGGGACAGCCGGTAACGGTTGATGGTGCCGCCGCCGTCGCCATCCAGTTCCACCCGGGCCACCAGGGTTCGGCCATTGGCGTTGAAGGTCCAGTCCTGGTATTCGAACATCGTTGAGTCCACCGCAACGCCTTGAATGGCTCCCACCTTATGCGGGGTGGTGGTGAAGAACGCCCGAAGAAAACGTTCGCGGAGCGTGCGTGCCAGCGGCACGCGGCAAACAGCCGAGCCTGGGCTCGGCGCTACAGCCCAGGTGCGGCTCGCAGGGTATGATGCCGCCTTCCCCGAACCACCGTGATTGCAGCGGGCGCGCTCCTGCGAGGTACGCGTCGGCGCCGCTGAGACCCCCCGCCCGATGCTCGTTTCCTACTCCTCTTTCCTCATCTGGGCGGCCGTGGTCGTTGCCACCGTCGGCCTGCTGTTCCGGCCGTTCCGCATTCCGGAATATGTGTGGGCACTGGGGGCTGCCCTTCTGCTTCCACTGCTGGGAGCGGTGTCGCTCGGCACGACCTTGCACGCGGTGGCCGAGGGCCGCGATGTCTATCTGTTCCTGGTCGGCATGATGGTGCTGGCCGAGCTGGCCCGGCGCGAAGGCCTGTTCGACTGGCTGGCGTTGTACGCGGTCCGCCATGCGGGTGGCTCGGGACGACGCCTGTTCGACCTGGTGTTCCTGGTCGGCACGCTGGTGACCGTGTTCCTTTCCAACGATGCCACGGCGGTGGTGCTGACCCCGGCGGTCTACGCCGCCTGCAAGGCGGCCCGTGCCAACCCCCTGCCCTATCTGTTCGTCTGTGCGTTCATCGCCAATGCGGCCAGCTTCGTGCTGCCCATTTCCAACCCGGCCAACCTGGTGGTGTACGGCCAGCACATGCCGCCCTTGATGCAGTGGCTGGCACAGTTCGCGCTGCCGTCGCTGGCCGCGATCGGCGCCACCTATCTGGTGCTGCGCTGGGTGCATCGGCGCGAGATCGCGCAGCCGCTGGTGGCGGCGCCGGCGCATCGCCCGCTGACCGAAGGCGGGCGGCTGAGCGCGCTGGGCGTGTTGTTCACCGGCACCGTGCTGCTGGTGACCTCCGCACTGAACGGCCCACTCGGCCTGGCCACGTTCTGCGCAGGCACGCTGAGTGTGGCACTGGTGGCGATGCGCCAACGACGCAGCCCGTTGCCGCTGCTGCGCCATGTGTCATGGGGCGTACTGCCGCTGGTGGCCGGCCTGTTCGTGCTGGTGGAAGCGGTGGCACAGACCGGTGTCATCCAGGCGGCGGCCAGCGCGCTGCAGGCCGTGGCGCAGGCATCGCCACACCGGGCCAGCTGGCTGGCCGGTGCCGCGGCCGCGCTGCTGAGCAACGTGGCCAACAATCTGCCGGTCGGCCTCGCCGCAGGCTCGCTGGGCCAGATGGCCGACCTGCCGGCGCAGACGCGCGCCGCATTGCTGGTCGGCGTGGACCTGGGCCCCAACCTGTCGGTGACCGGCTCGTTGGCCACGATGCTGTGGCTGGTGGCGCTGCGCCGCGAGGGCGAGCATGTCAGCGCGCTCGACTTCCTGCGCGTCGGCGCGCTGGTGATGCCGCCTGCGCTGATCGGGGCACTGTTGCTGCTCTAGCCGGGGGCTGCCGGGCGCCACCCGGACTATGGGGTCTTGCCTGCAGCAATCTTCCCGACCAGGGCATCGATCGCCGCTTCCATGGCATGCGCGGTCTGGTCGCCACTCTGGTTGGTGATCACGAAGATGCCCAGATCGTGCTCGGGCATGATGTAGATGTAGCACTGTGAGCGCGGTACGCCACCGTGATGGGCATAGTAGACGCCCTTCTGGCGATCGCCGGCGACGATGTTCCAGAAGTAGCCGATGCTGAACTCGTCGTCGAATCTGGCCAGGGCGCGATGCGATTCCTTTACCACCGGCCCATTGGCCAGTTGGAACCGAAGGTACTTCACCATGTCCGGGACGGTTGCTTTGACGTTTCCGGAAGCGCCCCATGGCAACTGCGGCATCGGCGTGGTCGGTACGGGATTGTCGCTGTGATAGCCGGCCGCCAACCGCGGCGCTTCGGCATCATCCAGCCTGATCCGGAGGCCGGTCATCGCCGCGGAGTCGCTGAAGAAGCCACGCAGCAGTGACGCGTAGTCGGTCTTGTAGGCCACCTCCAGAACATGCGCCGCCAGCTCGGTCCCTGCGCTGGAGTAGGCGTACTCCTTGCCTGGCATCCGCGGGATCTGCACAGCGTGCAGGTCCCGGAGGAAATCCGGCTTGCCGTAGCGCGCGTAGAGCGCATTGAGCTCGCCCGGCGTGCGGTGATCGGTAAAGTCCTCCAGTACCGTGTTCGCGCGCTCCGGCAGCATGTTCGGCAGGCCACTGGTGTGCGACAGCAGGTGGCGGACGCGGATGGGTTGGCCCTGGTACTGCAGGTTGGGATAGTCGCCCTGCAGGTACGTGCGAACGTCATCCTCCAGGCCCACCCTGCCTTCCAGCACCGCATTGGCCATCAAGGTGCCGGCCAGCGTCTTGCTCAGTGAGCCGATCTCATAAAGCGTGGCATCGGTCGGCGCGCCGGCTGTACCGGCCACCATATCGCCGCGATGGCGGATGAAGGTCCTGCCCCGATACACCACGCCAATGGAGGCCGAGTGCAGCAAGGGCTGCTCGATCAGGGTCTGCGCAACCTCGTCGATCTCTGCCCCCGGTTCCTTCGATGGCGCCTTCCCGCCCGTGCATCCGGCACCAAGGAGTACGACGGACACGACGAAGGCATGAAACCAACGTCTGTTTCGAACGGTCATCGAAGTGGCTTCCATGCGTTGGCGCTTGAAGGGCGATCAGGAAAGAGCGCTCACGATAGCCGATTGTGGAGGCGAACACGCTGGCTGCGGAGCGCCTCCTGGCCCTAAGCATCGCCCCTGAGATCAATCACCCGGTCAGTCGGGCTCACGATACCGCGCCGATGGGTGATGGCCACTACGGTTACATCGTTCGCCAGTGCGCGGATATGGTCCATGATCTCGCGTTCAGTGGCCTCATCCAGCGCGGAGCTGGCCTCGTCCAGGAACAGAATCGCCGGCTCGCCATACAGTGCACGGGCAATCGCGATGCGTTGGCGCTCCCCGCCGGACAACTTCAGGCCCCGCTCGCCCACGGTGGTTTCAAGGCCCTCGGGCAGCGCCTCGATCAACGGCAGGATCGCAGACTTGCGTGCGGCACGCTGCAGCCGATCATCATCGCGTGCGCGCCCCAACAGGATGTTGTCGGCCAGGCTTTCGTTGAGCAGGATGACATCCTGCGGAACCACCGCGACAGCGGCATGCCAGGCCGCACGGTCGATCAGGGACAGGTCAAGGCCATCGACCAGGATCCGGCCACGCTGGGGATCGATCGATTTCAGGGCGAGCTTGAACAGCGTCGACTTCCCTGCCCCGGTCGGCCCGATCAGGAAATTGATGCCGCCACGTTCGGCCTCGAAGGACACATCGCTTACCCCGCGACCGTTGCCATAGCGGTGGCTGACCCGCTCGAACGCCAGCCGGCCGTTTTCACCCGCAAAGCGCTGGGCATCGGCCACCTGCTGCTCCTCGGGCGCCGCCCACAAGGTGGAAAGCGGAGCCAGCATGCTCCACGAGCGCGCGACGTCATCGATCGAACGGGCGATCATCTCGAACGGCATGTTGAGCTGGAGCAGCAGCAGATTGAACAGGACGATGTCGCCGACGCTCAGACCGCCGCTCTGGTAGCGCGGCAGCAACAGATGGAAGGTAACGATGAACTCGACCGCCAGGCCGATGCCCAGCAGCGCAATGAAGCCGATCCGCTGTAGTACGTAGGCGCGCCAGCTGTCGCGCACCTCCTGGGCCTTCTGCTCGAAGCGCTGCACCATCCAGGCGCTGCCGCCGAACTGGCGCAGCGTCTCCATGGCATTCATGGCATTGCCGACGAAGCGCGCGTTCTGCTGGCCGGCCTCGACCGCAGCTTCGCGATGGATGCGTGCGCGCCGGGTAGCGATGGCGGAAAGCGTGACGGCTACCGTGCCGTAGGCCAGCACGATGGCCACCACCTGCAGGTTGATCAACGCACCCAGCGTTATCAGCGTCAGCAGGATCTGCAGCGCGCTGGGAATGAAGGCCACCAGCCCCAGCTGCACCACGATCTTCAGCGCGCCACGGCCTTTCTCCCCTGCAACCTGCAGCTCGGCGGCGTTGTACTCCAGGAAGAAGCTGTTGGTCTTCTTCAGCAGACGGGCGAAGTAGCGGGTACTGGTGATGAAGCCAAGATTCTCGCCGCTGAGGAACGACAGGTACTGCACGGTGTTCTGCAGGGCGCTGCCAGCGCCAAGCATGACCGCATACAGCAGGAAGCCGCTCGCGAGAGCGCCGACCCCGTCGATGGGCAGACGGTCGATCAGGCGTGAGAAAAGATAGGGCGCCGCAACATTGGCCAGGCTGGACAGCACGACACTGCCGGCGATGAGCAGCAGCAGCCTGCGGTCAGCCTTCCAGTACGTGCCCAGGATTTCAGCGACGGGCGGCGGAACAGCAGTCTTCTTCATCGGCCTGGTTCCGGCGTGGACTCAACCCCAGAATGATATGCTATAACATATCTATTCAGGAGCGACGTAGCCACGTCGCAGGCCACTTTCGGATGGGATCGATGGACCGGGGAATGACGAACGTATCCGCTGCCATGCCACGCGCGCTCATGGCCCTCAGCATTGCCGCTGCACTGTTGGCCAGCGTGCCTGCGATCGCCCAGAACCCCGGCGATGCCCGGCGCTCGCGGGCCGCAGGCGCAGCGCCCGAGGCGCCGACCGCCACCCTGGACAAGGTGCTGGTGGTCGGCAGCAACATCCGCGATGCCATTGGCGGAGGCGCCTCGCCGGTGATCGTGATCGACAAGGAGGCCATCGACCGCACCGGCGTGGCCACCGTGCAGCAGCTGTTCGAGAAACTGCCGCAGAACTTCGGCGGTGGCGCCAATGGTGCCAACGTCGCCAACCTTGGCGTCGACCGCGATACCGGCAACAACTTCGGCCAGGGCACCGCCATCAACCTGCGCGGCCTGGGAACCGGCACCACGTTGACCCTGATCAACGGCCACCGCGTGACCTCGTCGAACCGCTACCAGTACGTGGATGTCTCGCTGATACCGCTGAGTGCGGTGGAACGCGTGGAGATCCTCACCGATGGTGCCTCGGCCATCTATGGCACCGATGCGGTCGGCGGTGTAGTCAACATCATCCTGCGCCGCGACTTCACCGGGTATGAGACCGCTGTGCGTTACGGCGCAGTGACCACCGGCGGCATGGAGGAATACCAGGCCTCGCAGTCGGCAGGCTGGTCGTGGGATGGTGGCCATGTGCTGGCCAGCTACGAGTTCCTGAAGCAGAGCAACCTGCCGGCGGTGGACAAGGATTTCTCGAAGAACGTGCGGGTCAAGCCGTACGACCTCTACCCCGGTTCGAAGCGCCACAGCCTGTACGTGGACGGCGTGCAGCAGCTCAGCGATGTGCTGACCCTGAACGTGACCGGCTCGTTCGCCAAGCGCGAGATGGACACCACCATTTCCGGCACGGCCGACGAAACCCGGTTGTTCCCGCACACGCGCCAGTTCGACCTGTTCGCCGGCCTGACACTGGACCTTCCGCGTCAGTGGCAGGCGCGCCTGGATTCGGGGTTCGGCAGGAGCGATGTGTCCTATCAGCGCACCACCATCACCGGCAGCTCGGCCAGTACCGCGCCGCCCACCAATACCAACTCCGAATCGCGTTACCTGGACCTGGTCGCCGACGGTGAGCTGTTCAGCCTGCCCGCCGGTGGGGTTCGCGCGGCATTCGGCGCGGGCTACCGCCGCGATGGCTATGAACTGATCGATCACCGCGGCCTGGAAAAGCCACTCGATCTGCATCGAACGATCAGGTCCGTCTTCGGCGAGCTCAACATCCCGCTGCTGAAGGACATGCCGGGCGTGCGCAGCCTGTCCTTCACTGCGGCAGCGCGCTATGACGATTACAGCGATTTCGGTTCCACGCTGAACCCCAAGTTCGGCCTGCTGTGGGAGGCGACCCAGGGGCTTTCGTTCCGCACCAGCTACGGCCGCTCCTACCGGGCGCCGGTGTACCAGGACATGCAGTTGAACAACACCGTGGTGGTGGCGAACGTGCCCAACCCGAGTGCAGCCAATGGCAACACCATCCTGATGATGCTCTCCAATGGCAATCCCGATCTGGGCCCCGAACGGGCCAAGACCTGGACCGGCGGTTTCTCGTTCGCGCCGCCGTCGCTGCCGGGGCTCAAGATCGATGCGAACTACTACCACATCGAATACGCCGACCGTATCGGCAGCGGCTTCGGCGGCAGCTTCCCGTCGCTGTTCCTGCAGTCCACCGCACCTTACGCAGACATCCTGACCACCAATCCCACGCAGCAGCAGATCCAGCAGGCACGCCAGCTGGGCGTATCGGGGCTGGGCCTGTTCGTCTCGCGCGTGGGGCCGTATGCGTTGCCGCCAGGCATGGACGAAACCAACAGCCAGGTGATCCTCGACAACCGCTTCCGCAACAACGCCTTCACCCGGCAGCGTGGTGTCGACTTCAGCGGATCCTATGGCTTCGATGCCGGCCAGACCCACATCGGGCTGAACCTGGCCGGGCAGTACATCATCGAGTCGAAGCGGCGCGTGACCAGTACGTCGCCCGAGGTGGATGCGGTGAATTCGGTGTACTACCCGGTGGACCTCAAGATGCGCGGCGGCATCACGCTCAGCCGGCAGCAGGCCGCGGCGGGGATCTTCGTGAACTACGTGGACAGTTATCGCGACCCCGCCAATGTCGCCCGGCCCCACGTCAGCTCCTGGACGACCGTAGATCTGAACCTCGCCTACCACTTCGGTGCATCGGCGGACCCGCAGCGTGGCACATCGCTTGCGTTCAACGTGCAGAACCTGTTCGACCGGGATCCGCCGTTCATCGTCAACAGCATCAACACCGGCTACGACCCCACCAATGCGACAGCGCTGGGCCGCTTCCTGTCCATGTCGCTGACCCACCGCTGGTAAGCCGCCATGCGCGCCGAAGCCCCTGCCTTGTCCCGGTCCGTCATGGCCATCCAGCAGGCGTTTGCTGTTGCGGCAACCCAGCTCACGTTGATGTGGCGCGAGCGGCGCGTGCTGTGGCTCGCCCTTGCCCTGTTGCTGATTGCGGGAGCATCGGTGCTCAGTGGTGCTGCACGCCTGACCCTGCAGGCGCAGGAGCGCCAGGCAATGAGCGAGGAAGAGGCGCGGCTCTGGGACAGCCAGGGCACAATCGACCCGCATAGCGCCGCACATGTGGGGCGTGCCATTGCTGCCCCTGTGCGGCCACTGGCTGCACTGGACCCGGGGCTGACGGACTACCTCGGAACCTCGGTGTTCATCGAGGGCCACGCGCAGAACCCGGCCCGGCACCGTGCCGTGGATGGTGGCACCGCACTCAGCCGTTTCGAGGGTTTCTCTGCGGCGTGGGCGCTGCAGGTGGTGGCGCCGCTGCTGATCATCCTGGCCGGGTTCGCCACACTGTCCGGCGATGTGGCCCGCGAGACGCTGCGCCAGGAACTCGGCACCGGCGCCTCGGCCGGCGTGCTGATCTGTGGACGCTTGATTGCCCTGGCGGCCGCCTCGCTGCTGCTGGTGATGGCCATGCTGCTGATCAGTCTTCCGGGGCTGTCCATCCAGTACGGCGACGCCACGGATCTTGCCGCCCTGCTCGCACTGGCGGCCGCCTACCTGCTCTATCTGCTGGTGTTCTGTGCACTTACCGTGGGGGTGTCGGCACTTGCCGGCTCGGCACGGACGTCACTGGTCGCGCTGCTCGGCTTCTGGGTGGTGTCCACACTGCTGCTGCCGAGGGTGGCGCCTGCGGTTGCCGAATCCCTGTACCCGACCCCTTCGGCACCGGCGTTCAGGACCGGCGTGACCGAAGAAGCGGAGAACGGCGCGGATGGCCATGACCCGGCCGACAAACGCCTTGATGCCCTGCGCACGGCGTTGATGGCGCGCTACCGGGTCGACAGCGTTGACGACCTGCCGCTGAACTTCCGCGGTGTGGCGCTGGAGTTTGCCGAGGCCAACTCGACGCGCGTCTACAACCGCCATTTCGATCGCCTGCATGCCACCTACCAGCAGCAGGACGCCACCCAGCGCCTGTTTGGTCTTGCCTCGCCAACGCTGGCGCTGCAGTCCTGGTCGCGCGCCTTCGCCGGCACGGATTTCCCGGCGCATCTGGCGTTCCTGCGCGGCGTGGAGGACTACCGCTATCGGTTGATCCAGGCACTCAACCAGGAAGTGAAACTGCACAAGGCACCACAAGGCGGGAAGCACGTGGCCGACATCGCCGGCATCACCCGTTCAGTGCACTACCGGCCACCGCAACAGACCCTGGCCGGTACCGCTACCGCGCAGCGCGGAAATCTCGTCATTCTGCTGGTCTGGCTGATGCTGGGTTGCGTGGTGGTGCTCATCTCCGCTCGGAAGCTGGGGAGATCGCCATGAACGTTGTATCGATTGCCCGCTATGAGATCCGCCGATTGCTGCGCGATCGAGCGCTGCCGGTGCTGCTTGTCCTGCTGCTCGGGCTGGGTGCCTACGCCGCGTGGAACGGCCGCGCATGGGTGGACCAGCGGGAGGCGGCCATCGCCCTGATCAAGCAGGAAGAACAACAGACGAAGGAACGCAGCCGGGCATTCGTCGGCAAGGCGCCCTCGGTGCTGCCCCGCGCCCAGCCGGTGCTTGCGCCTGCCGCCATGGCACCGCTGTCGATCGGCCAGGCAGACGCCTACCCCTACACCGCCGATGTGGTCGCGCTGGGCGATCCGACCCAGCTGCTCAAGCACGTTTGGGCCGACATCGGCAATCCAGCGGCACGGGCTGCGGGACGGTCCGACCTCGCCTTCGTCATCGTCTTCCTGCTGCCGTTGGTCATTCTCGTGGCCACCCACGATCTGTGGTCCCGTGAGCGCGAGCGCGGCATCGCGGCGCTGGTGCTGTCACAGCCGGTGTCGGCAACGCGCCTGCTGATGGTCAAGGTGCTGGCCCGTGGCCTGATGGTGCTGCTGCCCGCACTGGCCATCCTCCTGGCGGTGACGATCGGGGCCGGCGCGCGCAGTCCTGCGGGCCTGGCCATGCTGGCCCTGACCGTCCTCCTGTACGGCGCGTTCTGGCTGGCCCTTGCACTGCTGATCGGCTGCCTTACCCGGCGCACCACCGAGGCGGCCATCGCCGCCGGCGCGCTGTGGCTGCTGATCGTGGTCATGGCGCCGTCGCTGGCGCTGGCCACGGTGAATCTGATCGCGCCGCCGCCGTCACAGATGCAGTTCGCCACCGAAGTAAAGGCGATGCAGTCCGACATCGCCACGCGCCAGCGGCGCGAGCATGCGACGTCGGCGCCAGTGAATTCGCCGTCCCCCGTCATCTCCGACACTGTGCGCCAGGCCTACGCCGATCGGGTTGCAGCTGACCGGGAACTGGAACGCCTGATCGCCTCGCATGCGCAGGCCGAGGCCGCACATCGCCAGGTTCTGGACAAGGTGCGGCTGCTGCTGCCGGCCGTCGCGACACAGGACACGCTCGACCGCATCGCAGGCTCGGATGCCGACCGCGCGCTCGACTTCCAGGGGCAGGTCCACTCCTTCTGGCAGGCGCGGCGGCTGTTGCACAAGGCCTATCTGGATCGTGACGCGCCGCAGACCTTCGAAGAGTACGACACCCTGCCCCGCTTCCAGTTCCACGAAACAGCCGGCGTCGCCCAACGTGGTGTCCTCGCCGATCTCGCCGCACTGATCATTGCCACCCTGCTTGTCCTGCTTGCAGCCGGTGCATTGCGCAGCCGGCTGGCAACGCCCTGAGGAGACGTCCACATGCTGTCTGCAAAAAGCCTGGTCATGGAACACGGTGCACATCGGGCGCTGGATGACGTCAGCTTCGAGGTGAAGCCCGGCGAGATCTTCTGCCTGCTGGGCGCCAACGGCGCCGGCAAGTCGACCACCATCAAGCTGTTCCTTGGCTTTCTGAAACCCACCTCCGGTGCGGCCGAAGTGGACGGTCTCAGTGCGCACCAGCAGCCGCAGGAGGTACGCCGGCGGCTGCTGTACATCCCCGAGACCGTCGCGCTGTACGACGAGCTGACCGGCTACGAGAATCTGGACTACTTCGCCCGCCTGGCCGGTGTCGAGGAACGCTCGCCAGCGCGGTTGAAGGACGCACTCAGGTCCGCCGGCCTGGCGAGCGACGCATTCGGGCGACGCGTGGGTCTCTATTCCAAGGGCATGCGGCAGAAGGTCGGCATCGCACTGGCCATCGTCAAGGAAGCCAGCGCCCTGTTGCTGGATGAACCCACCTCGGGCCTGGACCCAACGGCGTCAGCCGAATTCCATGAGTTGATCGTGCGGGAACGCGATCGCGGCACGGCGATCCTGATGGCCACCCACGATCTGTTCCGCGCCCGGGAAGTGGCGACCACGATCGGCCTGATGCGGGCCGGCCGCCTGCGCAGGACGCTTGATGCCAGCACGATCACCGCGAACGATCTTGAGAGCCTGTACCTGGAAGAAATGAGCCGCAGCGCCTAGGCCACGGCGGCCGCCTGCGCGCCACGCTGGCCGGACCAGCGCCGCAGCCACGCTTCGATGTTGATCTGCGGGCCGAAGATGCCGAGCACCTGCGAAGAGTGGTCCGGGCCGACCTGCTGGATGCCGGCATCGGCCAGCGCGCTGTCGAGATAGCCGCGCCTGGCCAGCATACCGTCAACCAGCAGATTCCTGATGAACTGCTGGTGCCCCTGGGTGACCGCCACGGAGTGATCATCCAGATAGGATTTCACCTTCCGCGACAGCAGCACCTCCGGCAACAGGCCTTTCATTGCACGCCGCGCGATGGTGCGGTCTTCCGCGTCCGCGATGAGCAGGTGCAGCGGAATGCGCGCGAACAGTTCGACAAGCGGCTGCGCACTGATCGGCGATACGCCATGCCAGTGGCCTGCACCTTCGAAGGGATCAAGGACGCTGGTCGGAAACACCATGCGGCCAATATGGGCCAGCTTGTAGGGTGATACGCGATGCCCCTGCGCCTGCGCGTGCCGCAACCAGGCCGGCTGCATGCCATCCTGTTCGGCGCGGTCCACCCGCACCCATGGGCAGGGTTTGCCCCAACGGCCATTGATGCGGCCTGGCCGCTTGAGCAGACCATGGACCATCGCATCCTTCAGCACCCCGTACAGTGAATCGCCGGACTGCGCGGTTTCGAATGCGACGCGGAAGAAATCCCGGTCGATGCCGCGCCGCCAGGCGTAGTCGATCGCAGCGGCATTGCCCTTGAAACGCAGGAACACCGCATCACCGCCAACACCGGTGAACTGCACGGTGTCACCGTCGAAGGCCACGTCACGGCGATGGAGAAGATAGCCGGAACAATGCGCCGGCCGGGCTGTACGCGGGAAGGTCATGATCTCTTCCAGCGCGCAGTGAGGTTGCCTTCGATACTCGATGTATTCGCAACGCCTGCCCGAGGAATCACTGGCCCCTTGCACTGCCATCCGCGCGAACAGCCGTTCGTCGGCACCGATGCCCTCATCGTAGTGGTGGACACACGTCACCTCCGGTGCCGACGGCGCCTGCAACAGGCCGGCCAGGATGATCGAGGAATCCAGCCCGCCTGACAGCTGCAGCTGGATGCGCCGGTGCGGGCTGGCCAGTGCACCGATGCAGCCCAGCAGCGTGGAACGCGCCAGCGACACGGCTTGCTGAAGATCTTCGATCGGCGCGTCGCGGGCCAGCCGCACCACGTCCCACTGGCAGTGCCGGCCCACCGGCTCTCCATCGCGGATTGAAACCGCTTCACCCGCTTCGACCGCAGTGACCTCCTGGAAGCCGGTCTGCAGGCCATCACGAAACGGGTACAGCAGCGAGTACGACAGGAAGGACCAGTCAACACTGAATTCGCGCAGACCCAGCATCAGGCAGTCTTCCATGTTGGAGAAGACCAGCGTCAACTGGCCCACCGTGGTCATATAGCACGGGATCTCCGCAGTGGGATCGCGCAGGACGAACCAGCTCGACGTTTCCTGCTGGAAGCCGAACGCCACGTAGCGGCCCCAGTAGTGTTCTACGATGCTGCGGCCCTGGCTGCTGCAGGCGGCGTCCGCTGTGGCGGGATCCAGGTTCACGCAGCAAGGCACTTTGCCTTCGCCGAACGTTTTGTGAAACAGCTTGCCCAGTACCACCAGCGAGTTCGAGCGATTGCATTCGAAATAGCCGTGGTTGTCGCTCTGCACATGGATCGCCGCGCCATTGTCGTTCAACACGCAGGCGATGCCGGGCAGCCTGGCGCCGATCCTTTCCACGATGCGTTCCGCCTGCGCCGTCGCGGATTCCGAGTGGGTGTTCCAGAGCACGGCGATGTATCGGTACATGGCAGGTTTCGTTACAGCACCAGGATGGGAACCATCCGGCGCAGGTTGAAGGGAATGTCGGTCAACACCTGATCGCCGTGCTGCAGCCAGCAATGCGCGGCGAACGGCTGGGTTCTGACGGCGAACACCCAGGCCGGAACGATGCCGTAGTTCGACAGGAATCCGCGCATCGCCAGGCAGTAGAGAAAGCACTCATCGGTTTTCCTGAAGGCCAGGGGCCGAAGCCAGTCGAACACCCGCACCCGCAGGGCCAGTTCTTCAGCGCTTACCGGCCGGCTGTGGCCGCGATCCGCCCGACGGCGCACGGCCGACACCGTGGAACTGAAAGGAAGGAACGTTCTGCTGCAGGCGGCATACGCGCACGAGGCGATGAATCGACGCAGGTCGCGCGCCATGATGGGCGGACGGCCTCGCGGCGCGCCTTCGCGCGCCCAGTACCGAGGCAGCGCAATGGCAGGGCTGGCAGCGGATTTCCCCTGCTGCGGATCCGCGGTGATCAGGCGGCGGTCGATCAAGGCCTGCAGAAGCCTTGGCGTGCTTGCGTCATCGGACTGCAGGGGCCAATCGAGAACGAGCTTGCCAAGGCCTGCGGCGCCGCGTTTTTCAAGGGAAAGATACTTTCCCGTGGCCTGGTCCAGAATCACCATCGCATCGCCGGTGACACAGACGTGGGCGTGCTTTGACAGGAAATACGGGGCGGCAGCCTGCTCCATCATGCGCTCCTGCGCCGGAACCGGAGAAGCGGTGCATGCAGGGCATGCACCGCAGATGCGGCATTGCGCGGTAGATCAGGGCGACGTGGTCGGGAACACGCCATCCCACAACGTGCCGTGGTTGTGCGCCTTCGTTTCCGAAACCACCGAGCCCAGCTCGATCAGTTCGCCACCCATGCCCTGATCCTCAGGGTTCTGCTGTCCTGCCACTACACCCAGCTCAATCAGCTCGTTCATGAACATCTCCTATCGTCAGTGGATGTACCCGCGCATTGCGTTGGATCGCGTTGCATTGGATACGGAGCAGCCAAGCCACCATCGCCGCGACATTGCAGGGCGATTGCCGCCAAGGCACCTGAATGTTACGATATAACATATTATTTTGGCGTGACGAATGACGCCAGTGGCCCGTTGTCGATATGACCTACGAGAGGCGAGAGGGATGAGCAGCGAGATCAGAGACGACGGCCTGGATCCCACGCTTCTGCTGAAAGGGATGTTTCCCTTGCCGAAGTTCATCCGTTTCGTACGGGAGCGTTGCCCACCGGGACGCTTCGACGAGGCTGCGCTGGTGGAGGAATGGCGGACGGCACGTGCCGAGGTGCTGAGGCTGCAGCAGGAGGAAGCCGGTGAGGCCGACGCCATCAATGTCCATGCGTTACCGGATGAGATGCTGCCGCTGGCTGAGCAGGCGCTGCGGCAACCCTCGATGCACCGGATGACGAGTGTTCTGCCACGCAGTTGGCAGATGGTCGAGATCGATCGACTGGTGATCTTCCAGGAGTGCATCAACCTGCGTCACATCGACCAGTTGGCGGCATCCCTGACCGCCTCGCCCAGCGCGCAGGAGGTCATGCAGCTTGTCGCGCGCAGCGGCAGCCATGCACATCCGGAAGTGCGCTTCACCCAGTCCGATGGCAGCTACACCTTCGCGTCCACCTCGAGCGACCTGCGCTTCCTCGATGTGGCGACCCTCGATCCGGCTGCCATCGCCGACTACGAGCCGTTCGGCGCAGCCAGCCACGCCGTCGTCATCTATCTGGGTTTCAGTGACAACCTGATCAGCGCCACCCGGTTCGGCAGGCGCATGGTGCTGACCAATGGCTCCCATCGCCTGTACCTGCTGCGCCGGCTCGGGTTCCGCCATGCGCCCTGCCTCGTCACCGATGCCTCCGACAGCGACCTCAGCGAGGTTCTGCTGCCGGCGGCGGTCAAGCAGGATCGCGGGTTCTACCTGTCTTCGCCGCGGCCGCCGCTGTTCAAGGATTATGTCGACCCGCGCCTGACCTGCGTGGTACCGGTCACCCGCAAGCACTACGCTCTGAGGGCCAAGCTCGACCTGCAGAGGATCACGGTTCCGGCGATGTAATCCTGGGCCGAGCCCTCCCTTCCCTGGGGCCACGTCGACAGAGATGGCCGGATTGGTGAATCACCTGGCGGAACTGTCGAATGACGCCTGCGGGCTTGCCGCATACGCTTCCCATCCTCAACAAGAGAGGATGTCAGCGTGATTGAACAGCCACGGACCACCGAGCCCGCAGGAAAGGACACGCCGATCGTCCATGTCCTGATGGGACTGATCTGTGTCTGGCACCGGCGCCAACCGGGGTCGGCACACGATGACCAGTGAGCGCCACCGTGCTGTGCGGCGTCCCTCTCGGACCTAGGCGCCGCCGTGGAGATTTCGATTGCAGGGCTGAGCGAGATTGGGCCCGACTACCCGGACCGTGTCGATCTTCCGGTGATGGTGCTTGGGCTGGACCCCATTCCAGATGCCTGGCAGATGCCCTTCCATGCGCACCGGAAGGCACAGCTGCTGGTTGCCACGCGCGGCTTGATCATGCTGGAGACCGCAGCCGGCCTGTGGGTGGTTCCCCCGCAGGGCGCGATCTGGATTCCCGGTGGCCTGTCCCATCGGGCCAGCAGCAGTGGGCGGCCGCATGGGTTCGTGGTGTTCGTGGAACCCGGTGTCGTGCCGGGGCTGCCGACGCACTGCGCTGCAATGGCGATCACCCCGTTCATGCAGGCCCTGCTGGAGCGGGCGTCCGCCCTTCCCGGGCACTACGAGCCCGGCAGTGCGCAGGACCGCCTGATGGCCGTGTTCCTGGATGAGCTGATCGCCGCGCCACCGGAGTGGCTCCATCTGCCCATGCCATCCGATGCAAGGTTGCGCCGGCTGGCCAACGCAATGCTGGACACGCCAGCCGAACGGGCAACGCTTGAAGTCTGGGCGAGCCGGATTGGAATGAGCGAGCGCAACATGTCGCGCCTGTTCTCTGGAGAAACCGGTTTAAGCGTAAGGCGCTGGCGCAGGCAGCTGCATGTGGTGGTCGCGCTGCCGCTGCTGGCCAAAGGCAGGACAGTACAGGCCGTTGCGGACCACCTGGGCTATGACAGTGCCGGAGCGTTCGTGACCATGTTCCGCAAGACCGTGGGTGCACCACCCAAGCGCTTCCTCGCGGAACGAGGCACTCGGCAGCCAGTATCGGACGCCGACGATCAGCGGCCGCAGGAGCCACGTTGACCGATGTGGGAGCGCGTGGCTCCCGCACCGGCAAGGATTGCCCTTCCCCTCAGCGCTGGTAGTCCTTCAGGAACAACCACGTGATCAGCGTGGCATCCGGTCCCTTCGGGTCGGTGAACGGCAGGCCGGACTGGCTGCCGCTCCAGGCATGCCCCATGCCCTGCACCACGTAGTGCTGCACCAGCGTCCTGCCACCATAGGCATAGGTGTCCACGGTGTAAGCGCGCCCACCCGGCACCTGCCCCTGGTAGGTGCTGGTCGGCAGGTACTTCACCGAATCGTTGTCCAGGCCATCGTCGGCCAGGTCATTGGTCTGCAGGAACTGGCGCACGGCCTGCTGCCCGTTCACCGGATTGACGGTGAGATCGGCGCTGCCATGGAACACCAGCACCGGGATCGGACGCGGTGACGGCGAGCCCGAACACTGCCAGGCCAGCCGGCCATTGCTGTCCGGCGAATAGATGCTGCCGGCCAGCAACGCATAGGCGCTACCGGAAATCGTGGTCGCACCCTTGAACATGCCGCCGGAATGGATGGCGCCGGCGGCGAACACATCCGAGTAGCAGGCCAGCATGATCGAAGTCATCGCACCGCCCGCGGAAATGCCAGTGACGTAGACCCGATGTGGATCGACGCTGTAACCGGACTTCACCTTGTCCACGATGCCAGCCAGGATCGAGGCCTCGCCGCTGTCGCGCGCCTGGTTGATCGGCAGCTGCCAGTTCCAGCAGCGGGCCGGGTTGGAGGTGACGTTCTGCCGGGGGTAGACCACGATGAACCCCTCAGTGTCGGCCACATCATTGAAGCCTGACGCCTCGCCCATCAGGTTCGGCCCGGTCACACAGCCATGCAGCACCAGCAGCAGCGGCAGCGGCCGGCTGTCGTCATAGCCGGCCGGCACCCAGACCTGGTACTCGCGGGCGCCGAACAGATTGCCGTACAGGCCGATATCCCAATGCCCGGCCGGGCCAGCGGCAAGCGCGCTGCCCGCCATCGCCAGCCAGCTGCACAACACCAGCAGTACCGCCTTGATCGAATCGATTCCGGATTTCTTGGCCAGATCCTCGTGCGTGAGTCGTGGATGAAGGAGTACCGGGGACCGCTTCCGGCTGGGGACGCGCCCAGTATCCGCATCCACCGGCCGCTGCCGACTGGACCTAGGTCCACTCGCTGCTGGCCGATGACACCGCTAGCCTTGGCTGCAGGGGTGGCAATGGGCCATCCGCACGCTCATGCCTGGGGGAGGACCGAATGAAACGGAATTGTTTGAGTCTCATGATCGGCGCGCTGCTGGCCACGGGGCCGGTACTGGCACAGGAATCACCGACGGCAGGCAGATCCGCTTCGCCGACCAACCTGGACAGCATCAAGGTCACCGCGCGCAAGCGTGAGGAAACCCTGCAGGAGGTGCCGGTCGCAGTCACCGCCTTTACCTCCGAGGCGCTGGACAAGATGAATGTCCAGGACATCAGCGACCTGGACGCGCAGGTGCCCAACCTGACCATCTACGCGGCGCGCGGCGCCAGCAGCACGGTCACCGCCTACATCCGCGGCATCGGCCAGTCCGATCCCACCTGGGGCGCCGATCCGGGCGTAGGCATCTACCTGGATGACGTCTACATCGCGCGCCCGCAGGGTGCGCTGCTGGATGTGTTCGATGTCTCGCGCATCGAGGTGCTGCGCGGCCCGCAGGGCACGCTCTACGGCAAGAACACCATCGGCGGCGCGATCAAGTACATCTCGCGCGGCCTGCCCACCCAGACCGAGGGCTTCGCCCAGATCACCGTGGGCAACTACAGCCAGCTGGATGCGAAGGCGGCCATCGGCGGCCCGATTGGTGGCGCCGACAGTGGCCTGCGCGCCCGCGTGGCGGTGGCCAGCATGAACCACGACGGGTTTGGCGAGAACACCTTCAACGGCCAGCCGGTCAGCGACAAGCAGATCAATGCCGCACGACTGAACGTCGGCGCGTACGCGGGCGATGACTTCGACGTGCAGTTCGCACTGGACTGGATCGATGACCAGTCCGGCATGCGCGGTTCGAAGATGCTGGCGCCCAATCCGTTCCTGCGCGCATACCCGCCGATGGACAGCCGCTATGACATCCGCTCGGGCATGCGCAACCTCAACAACGTGGAGAGCAAGGGTGCCTCGGCCACGGTGAACTGGCGGCCGAACGACGACATTGCACTGAAGTACGTGGTCGCCAAGCGTGAATCGGACAGCGAGGCCAACATCGACTTCGATACCGCGCCGGTCAAGCTGGCCGACGTGGGTGGCACCTATCACGACGACCAGGTCAGCAACGAAGTGCAATTGAACTACGATGCCGGCGGCCGGGTGCGCGGTGTGGTCGGCCTGTACCAGTTCAGTGGCGAGGCGGGCGGCCAGATCCAGAACAACTACTTCAGTGCGCAGTTCGCCGACAACCAGGGCAAGGTGTTGACCGACAGCATCGCGCTGTACGCGGACTGGACCTTCGACCTGACCAGCAAACTCAAGCTGGATGTAGGCGCCCGTTACACCGACGAGGACAAGCGCGCGATCGTGCTGAACCGCCTGTACGCCGACCCGGCCTTCAGCCGCCCGGTAGCGGTGACCGCGGACTTCGACAAGAAGACCAACTTCAAGAACGTCTCGCCCAAGGTCTCGCTGGACTACCAGATCACTCCGGACATCATGGTCTACGGCCTGGCCACGCGTGGCTTCAAGTCCGGTGGCTACAACATCCGCGCCAACGCTGTGGCCGTGCCGCGCTCGGCCGAACCGTTCGATGACGAGACCGTGGACAGCTACGAGGTCGGCAGCAAGATGGCCTTCCTCGACCAGCGCCTGTTCCTCAATCTGTCGGCCTTCTACAACAAGTACAAGGACATCCAGCTATCGGTCTTCACCGGCCTGGATACCAATGGTGATGGCATCGACGATTCCTTCTTCGGCGATTTCACCAATGCCGGCGCGGGTACCGTCAAGGGCCTGGAGGTCGAGTACCAGTACCTGCCCAGCCAGCACTGGCTGATCTCCGGCAACCTGGCCTGGCTGGACACCAAGTACGACGAGTACATGGATCGTGGCGTCAATGTGGCCAGGCAGATGAAGTTCACCAACGCGCCGGAGTTCTCGGGCGCGTTCAACGTGGAGTACCGCACCGAGCTGGCCAACGGCAGCAACCTGTCGGCACGGGTGAGTTACAGCTACCAGAGCGAGGTGTGGCCGACCACCGACCTGAGCCCGGTGATCCGCCAGCAGGGCTACGGGCTGGTCAATGCCGGCGTCATCTGGCGCCTGGATGATGCGTGGACCTTCTCGCTGCAGGGCACCAACCTGGCCGACAAGGAATACCGCACCACCGGCTACAACATCCCGGCGGTCGGCACGCTGATTGGCTTCTATGGTCCGCCACGCCAATATAGCCTCAGCGTCCGTTACGATTTCTAGCGCATCCGTTACGATCTCCAGGAAGCTTCTGCATGACGCAGTCTTACGACGACCTGTACTGGAACAGCAATGATGGGTTGCGCCTGCACGCGCGCGACCATGCACCCGATGCGGGGCAGGCAGCGCGTGGCACGGTGGTCTGCATTCCCGGGCTGACCCGCAATGGCGCTGATTTCGATGCGCTTGCCGATGTGCTTACCGCCGAGGGCTGGCGCGTGATCGCGGTCGACCTGCGCGGTCGCGCAGGGTCGGAACGCGCATATGACCCGTCCAGCTACAACCCGCGTGCCTATGCGGATGACATGGTTGCGCTGCTGCGCTCGCAGAACATCGCCAAGGCGGTATTCGTCGGCACCTCGCTGGGCGTGCTGGTGACCATCACCCTCGCCTCGCGCGCGCCCGAGCGGATCGCGGGCGCGGTGCTCAACGATGCCGGCCCCAAGGTGCCGCGTGAGGCGCTGGCACGGATCGGCAAGTACGCCGGCAAGCCGGTGCCGCCGATGGACCTGGTGCAGGCCACCGCTTACGTGGAATCCATCGGCAAGGCCGCGTTCCCTCGCTTCAGTACCGACGACTGGCGGCAGATGGCGGTGCGCACCTTCCGCCCGCGCAGCGATGGGCTGCTGGAGCTGGATTACGATCCGGCCGTGATCCGAACGACACGTCCCTGGCTGCTGTGGTTGCTGCGGCCGGTGCTGTGGCGTGCGGTTCGTGGGCTGACCGCACGGGTGCCGGTACTGGTGGTGCGCGGTGCGCTGTCCGACATCCTGCCGGTCGATGTCGCGCGGCAGATGGCGGCCACCTCGGAAAGTGCCCGCCTGGTGGAAGTGCCGGATGTGGGACACGCTCCGATGCTGTCCGAGCCAGAGGCACGTGACGCGATCCTGACCTTGCTGGAGCGTGTGGCGTGAGTGCAGACAGCAACCTGCCTCCCGCGCTGCAGGGGTTGCAGCAGTGGGCGGCCAGCGAGCGGGTGAGTGGCGTGACCCACGTGGACCAGGCGCGCATCGATGCCTTTGCCGACGCCACCGGCGACCACAACTGGATCCACGTCGATTCAGGCCGCGCGCAGACGCAGCTGCCGGGCGGGCAGACCATCGCGCACGGTTTCCTGCTGCTCTCGCTCACCGTGCAGGACGATGTGGCCGCCCTCACCGGCTTCCCCGGCATCGCCCATGTGCTCAACTACGGCCTCAACAAGATCCGCTTCCTGGCGCCGGTACCCAGCGGGTCCGGGGTGCGGGTACGCTCGCAGCTGGTGTCACTGGAGGCGCGCCAGCCCGGCCAGTGGCTGCTGACCCAGCGCAAGGCCGTCGAGCGGGTTGTCGATGGCGAGCTGGCACTGGTCGCTGAGCAGCTGTCACTGATCGTGGTCGTCCCCTAGCACCCCCCTGCCCGGTTCTCTCCCTACACTGGAGCGATGTTGACGCCCTCCATCGTCCTCTTCGCCTGCATTGCATGGACCGCACTGCTGTTTGGCGTGGCGCTGTGGGGTGAGCGCCGGGGGCACCGGCTTTCGAAGGCATGGCCGCTCATCTATGCGCTGTCGCTGGCCGTGCACTGCACCGCGTGGACCTACTACGGCGCGGCCTCGCAGGGACTGCAATGGGGCTTCCCCATTCCACCCACCCTGGCCGGCATGGCGTTGATCTTTGCCTTCGGCCTGCCGTTCCTGCTCCGCCTGGGGCGGCTGGCCAAGCAGCACAACAGTGCCACCATCGCTGATCTGGTCGTCGCACGACTGCGTGCCGATCGCGGTCTCGGCTTCACCATCACCCTGGTGGCACTGTTCGGCATCATTCCTTACATCGCCCTGCAGCTGAAAGCCGTCAGTCAGGGCCTGGGCGCCTTGCTGGGCGATCGTTTCGCGCCTGCTGCCGCGCAGCTGGACATGTCGTTCTGGTTCGCCCTGACGATGGCCGCGTTCACCCTGCTGTTCGGTGCACGCAAAGCATCGGCTACCGAGCCCAATCGTGGCATCGTGGTCGCACTGGGGCTGGAGTCGGTATTGAAGCTGGTGGCGCTGCTCGCCATTGGCCTCTATGCGGCGCTGTCGGTGCGCCAGGCGGGCACGCCGCTGCTGGAAAAGATGGCGCAGCTGCCGCCACCGGCCATCATGCCGGACTATCTGACCATGGTCGCGCTGGGCGCGATCTCCGCGTTCACCCTGCCGCACCAGTTCCATGTCGGCGTGGTCGAGCTGCGCCAGACCTCGGACCTGAGGACGGCACGCTGGTTGTTCCCGGTCTACCTGCTGCTGATCGGGCTGCCGTCGGTGCCGATGGCGCTGGCCGGTGCCGCGCAGCTGCCCGCATCGGTGTCGCCTGACCTGTACGTGCTGGCGCTGCCGCAGGCCGGCGGCCACCACCTGCTGGCCTTGCTGGCCTATCTGGGCAGCCTGAGCGCCGCCACCGGCATGATGATCCTTTCGGGGCTGACCCTGTCGATCATGCTCGGCAACCATGGCTTCGGCTCACGGTTGCTGGACGGTATTGCCGGCGGTGCCGCGGCGGCCGACCTGCGTCCACGCGTGCTGGCCTTCCGCCGTGCCGGCATCCTCGCCGTGTTCCTGATGTCGTGGCTGTACAGCCGGGCGATGAGCGACACCGAGGCACTCAGCGATTTCGGCCTGATGTCCTTCACCGCCCTCTCGCAGCTGGCGCCGGCGGTCCTGCTGGCGGTGTATCGCCCGCGCACGCCTTCTCCGGCCATCATCGCCGGCATCGTGCTGGGGTCGTTGGCCTGGCTGTGGCTGGTGCTGCTGCCGATGGTGATCCCTGCCACGCCCCCAGCCTCGGGCCCCGATGACCTGCACTGGCTGTCCGTGGTCTCGCTGCGCCTGCAGTCGGGCCATATCGCCATCAGCATGGGCGCCAGTCTGGCGGTCAACCTGCTGACGGTTGCGCTGGTGTCGCGCGCGGTGCGTCCCTCGTTGCCGCGACGACGGGATGCGGTGGCAGCAGCCTCGCTGCGCAGGACGGCCGGACGCTTCCTCGGCCAGGAGCGGGCCCGGCAACTGATGGATGGGCATGCCGGGCAGCTGCTGGACGACGACCGGGTCATCACCATCGAACGCGAACTGAGCGCCGTGGTCGGCGCGGGCATGGCGCGCCTGCTGGTGGAGGCCGCTCGCGATGGCGGTGCCGCGCCCTTGGATGCGGTAACCCGTGCTGTAGGCGAAGCCACCCAGGCGCTGCGCTTCAACCAGCGCCTGCTGGAAGCGGCGCTGGAAAACATGAGCCAGGGCATCAGCGTGGTCGACGCGCAGCTGCAGCTGGTAGCCTGGAACAGCCGCTACGCCGCGTTGTTCAAGTTTCCGCCCGAGTTGCTGCAGGTCGGGCAGCCGGTGGTCAATCTGACAGCGTGGGCGCTGGCCGAACTGAAGATCGGCGACGGCCCTGGTGACTCTCGCGACAAGGCCCTGCAGCGTCGCGCCGCACACATGCGGCGTGGCACGCCGCATCTGTCCGAACGGATCTTCCCCGACAACACCATCGTCGAGATCCGTGGCAATCCAATGCCCGGCGGTGGCTACGTAGCCACCTTCACCGACGTCACCGCCTTCCGGCGTGCCGAGGAAGCGCTCAAGCGCAGCAACGAAACCCTCGAGCGCCGCGTGCAGGACCGCACCGCACGGCTGGAACAGGCAGTGCACGAAGCCGAGCGCGCGAACGTTGCCAAGACACGCTTCCTGACGGCGGTCGGCCACGACCTGATCCAGCCACTGCATGCGGCGCAGCTGCTGACCGATGCGATGTCGCAGCACATCGAATCGGAGTTCCTCGACAGTTTCCTGCGCCAGATCCGTGGTGCGCTGGACTCCACCGACGACCTGCTGTCCGGGCTGCTGGATATCTCCCGTCTTGAGGCGGGCGGGCTGGTCGCCGATCCGCGCCCCTTCGCGCTGTCGACCGTCCTGGATCCGCTCGCGCAGGAGTTCGCGGTACTGGCGGCGGCGCGCGGCCTGCAGTTCCGCCATGTGCGGAGCCAGGCCTGGGTCCATAGCGACCCCCTGCTGCTGCGCCGGGTGCTGCAGAACTTCCTGGCCAATGCCATTCGTTACACCCGCCATGGCGGTGTGTTGCTCGGTGTGCGCCGCCAGGGACAGGCACTGCTGATCGGTGTGCATGACACCGGCCCCGGCATTGCTCCGGAGCAGCAGGCGGTGGTGTTTGAGGAATTCCACCGGGTCGATCGCAGCAACGGCCAAGGACTGGGCCTGGGCTTGACCATCGCACACCGCATCGCCGACCTGCTGCACGCACCCCTGCACCTGCGCAGCGTGCCCGAGCACGGCTCGGCCTTCTCGATCAGCGTGCAACGCGCAGCACCCCCTGCGACCCCGCGCAGCTCGCCGCCGGCAGCCGGCAGCAGCGCGCTCAAGGGAGTCCGCGTGCTGGTGGTCGACAACGACCCGGACGCATTGGAGGCGATGCGGCAGCTGCTGCTTTCCTGGGGTTGCGATGTCATCGCGGCAGGCCAAGCCGATGACATCGGACCGTCAGCGCACGAGGCGGCGCTGTGGTTGTTCGACTATCACCTGGATGATGGCGATACCGGTGTTGCGCTGTGGAAGCGGCTGGTAGGCATGCATGGGCCGCGTCCGACGGTGATCCTCAGTGCGGATGCCGGCAGCGATACGCGCGAGGCGGTGCGCGGCGTTGGGCTGTCCCTGCTCAACAAGCCGTTCAAACCGTTGGCGCTGCGCTGGGCGATCAACCACCTGCTGGCGGCCAGTACCACGCCCTGACCGGTCAGGGCTCAGGCAGTTCTTCGATCTGCCGGGACGGATCGGCCAATCCCATTTCGTGCAGCACGCGGATGGCCTGCGCGCGGTTGCGCACGCCCAGCCGCTCCATGATGCGTGTCATGTGCGCCTTGACCGTGCGCAGCTGTACGCCCAGCCGGTCGGCAATCTGCTTGTTGAGCAGGCCCTCGGCCACCAGGCCCAGCACCTTGTACTGATGTGCCGACAGGCTGGCCAGGCGTGCGGCCAGGTCGGCATCCCTGCTGAACGTCGCCACCCGTGCCACCGGTTCGCGCAGCAGCGCCGGGATCCAGCGCTCGCCCTCCAGCACGGACTGCAGCGCGGACTGCAGCTCGTTCAAACCCGAGCTCTTGGGCAGATAGCCCGCGGCGCCAAGGTCGATGGCACGCCGGATGACCTGCGGCTCCTCGTTGGCGGAGACGATGATGATCGCCAGGCCCGGCTGCAACGCACGGATCGTGGCCAGCCCGGCCAGTCCGTGGTTGCCCGGCATGTGCAGGTCCAGCAGCATCAGATCGATCGACTGGTTCTCGATCACCTCCAGCACGCTGTCCAGCGAATCAGCTTCGCTGATCTGCAGATCGGCGACCGCCTCTTCCGCCGCGCGATGCAGTGCCGCGCGGAACAAGGGGTGATCGTCGGCGATGAGCAGGGTGGGCATGTCCTGGCGAGATTATCAAATCGGGTGCGCGCGCGAACAGGTACCTAGGTACGCTGGTGCAGCAGGAAGGGCTTGCTAGTGTGGTGCGGAGAAGGCCGGCGACCGCAACGCCGCCCACGAGGAAATGCCATGTCATCTGCCCCCACTCCCGATGCCAATGCCTATCCACTGCTGATCAAGCAGCTGCTGCTGATGCCGCTGGCGGTGAGCCCTGAACAGGAGATCGTCTACGGCGACCAGGTCCGATTCGACTACCGCACCCTGCAGGCGCGCATCGGCCAGCTGGCCGGCCTGTTGACCTCGCTGGGAGTCGGCCACGGCGACACGGTGGCGGTGATGGACTGGGACAGCAACCGCTACCTGGAGGCCTACTTCGCCGTGCCGATGATCGGTGCGGTGCTGATGATGGTGAACGTGCGCCTGGCCCCAGAGCAGATCGCCTACACGCTGAACCACAGCGGGGCGCGGGTGATCCTGGCCAACCGCGAGTTCCTGCCGCTGCTGGACGCCATCGACGAGCAGCTGCCGGACCTGCGCACGCGCATCCTGCTGGACGATGCAGGCGGTCCGCTGCCGCCAGGCTTCGCCACCGAGTACGAAGCGGGGTTGCGCGATGCCACGCCGATCGTCCGCTTCCCGGACTTCGACGAGAACGCCCGTGCCACGGTGTTCTACACCACCGGAACCACCGGGTTGCCCAAGGGCGTGTATTTCAGCCACCGGCAGCTGGTATTGCATTCGCTGGCGGCGATGGCCGCGCTTGGCGGTGCACCCCGTCAAGGCCGCCTGCATCGTGACGATGTCTACATGCCCATGACCCCGATGTTCCATGTGCACGCGTGGGGCCTGCCCTACGTGGCAACGGCGATGGGCATCAGGCAGGTCTATCCGGGGCGCTACCTGCCTGCGACGCTGCTGGCATTGATCGCGCGTGAGAAGGTGACCTTCTCGCACTGCGTGCCAACCATCCTGCACATGCTGCTGGAGCATCCGGACGCGGCGCAGACCGACCTGGAGGGCTGGAAGGTGATCATCGGCGGTGCCGCCCTGCCGCGTGCGCTGGCGCAGCGTGCACTGACGCGGGGCATCGACATCTTCGGCGGCTATGGCATGTCCGAGACCTGCCCTCTGCTCACCATCGCCCAGATCGACGTGGACAGCGTGACCGATGCCGATGAGGTGCTGTCGCTGCGCACCAAGGCCGGCATACCGGTACCGCTGGTGGACCTGCGCATCGTCGATCCGGACATGAAGGATGTCGCCCACGACGGCATCGCCACCGGAGAGGTCGTCGTGCGCGCACCCTGGCTCACCCAGGGCTACCTGCACGATCCGGATGCATCTGCAGCACTGTGGGCAGGAGGTTATCTGCATACCGGGGATATCGGCAACATCGATGAAAGCGGCTACCTGAGGGTGACCGACCGGATCAAGGATGTGATCAAGACCGGCGGTGAGTGGATCTCCTCGCTCGCCCTGGAGGACATCATCGCCCTGCATCCGGCGGTCAGCGAAGTCGCGGTGATCGGCATCGCCGACACGAAATGGGGCGAGCGGCCGTTGCCGCTGGTGGTCAGGCAGCATGGCAGTGAGGTGACCGAAGCGGAGATCATCGAACTGGTCGCTGCGCGAAGCCGCTCGGGGGACATCTCACGGTATGCGATTCCGGAACGGGTCAGTTTCGTGGAATCGATCGAGCGGACCAGCGTGGGCAAGATCAACAAGAAGAAGCTGCGTGGGTTGCATGACCCAGCGACTGGCTCGGGCCGTGGGTGATCTCCGCTTGATCGCCGAGGTCAGTGTTCGCACGGCGAGGTATGGAGCGGCACCCCGGAACCATGATCTCCCGAGGTACCACTGTACTGCAGCAGACCTGGTTCAGTTCTGCCAGGACCGGTCACCCTCAGTCGATGCAGGGTCCCTTCGCAGCGATCTCCGAGCCGGATCCCTTCGCACCGATGCTGGCCGGGCCCTGGCATGCATCAAAGCTGTACTTGATCAGCTTCCACGACCCACTCGACCATCGGTATGTCCACGACTCGGAAGCACCGCTCGGCAAGGTATTGGAGATCGAGATGACCTCGCCCTCCACACCGCGTGCAGGCAATGGAACAGGCGGGCCCGCCGCACCGGCCGGCTTCAGGCTGCCAGCAGACTGATAGCTGTGCGAGATGGCCAGTTCGCCCGTCTGCAACGCCGGCGCGTAGGCGGGCGAATTCCGTTTGATCCAATCGACGATGTAGCCGGCTTCCAGCGAATCCGACGCGTACGTGGCCTTCGCAACTACAGTGGCGGTCGCGGTGCCCGCGATCGGTCCTGCATTGACGCTTCCACCGGGGACTCCACTCAGTGCCAGCACCAATGGCAGCGCCGCGCCCAACAGCGAGAACTTCATACCCTGCTCCTTGTGTGTATGCAGCTTTCTCAACGGGCCGTCTATGACCCGCGGGCAGTGTAGGCATTGCGGACAGGCTGGGCATCGGCGCAGTCATGCCCATTTCTCATATCCATCAGGCTTCGAGCGCGAGCTGCCTTGCTGAAGGTCGCAGCGCCGATTGTGTTGAACGCGGCGCTCAGATCCGCGTCGTTGCCATGAAACGTTCGCGGTCCTGCTGCGTACGGCGGCGGATCTCCTCCAGCGCCTGGCTTTCGGTCGCCTGCAGCATGGCTTCGAACAGGCGCTGGAAGTGAAGGCGCATCGCATTGCGCGCGGCCACCGGATCACGCGCGCGCAGGGCTTCGAAGATCGCCATGTGCTCGTCCGCACGGCTGGCGCCATCATCATGGCAGACCCGGGCATAGACCTCGGTCACCCGCGGCAGTTCGCTGCGCATGCGCCAGATCTGCTGCACGAAGAATTCCACCACCGGGTTGCCGGAAAGCCGTGCGATGGCCAGGTGGAAACGGCGGTCGTACTCGCCGGCTTCCGCGTCACTCAGGTCGCGACGGCACAGCGCTTCGGCCAACGCCTGCAGCTCGGCAATGCCGGCATCATCCAGATTGCTGGCAGCCAGAGCGGCGGCCTCGGCCTCGAATACCGCGCGGGCGGCGGTGAGGTCGAAGGCGCTGACATCCGGCAGCCCGCCGGACGCCTGCGTCGGGCGCGGTTTCACATGCACGCCCGAGCCGATGCGGATGGCGATCCAGCCCTGCGCTTCCAGTGCGATCTCGGCTTCGCGGATGGTGACCCGGCTGACACCGAACCGTTCGGCCAGCTCACGCTCGCCCGGCAGCCGCGAGCCCGGCGGAAATTCGCCGTCCTCGATCAGCTTGCGGAGCTTGGCAGCGATGGTCTGGTAAAGGCGGTTGGCGGACATGCGGCTGACCCTTGGCGATTCCTTCCGGGTCCCTGCCCTGCCACCGCGGCCGGCAAGGGTCCGGTTGGAGCGACGGCGCGACCACTGGCCGCGCCGCCCTGTTCAGAACTTGTATCGTACACCGAAATACGCACGCCGCCCGTAGGTCACCACTTCGCGGAAGTTCCCATAAAGCGGCTGGTAGGCCACGCGCGGCTCGTTGGTCAGGTTCATCAGCTCCAGCGACAGCGACAACTGCTTGTTCACCCGGTAGCGCAGGCGCAGGTCCACGCTGGTGTTGTCATCGTAGTAGCGGTTCTGCTGCGCGGTGTTGCCGGTGAAGTCCTGGTAGTAGTGCGAGCGGAACTTGCCGATGGCCTGGATGTTGAAGCGCCCGACGTCCCAGTAGATCGAGCCGGACAGCACGTGCCGCGAGAAACCACTCAGGCCAGCCGGTGGCACGATGGCCGGAATGATCGTGCCATCGCTGGCCAGCTGCTCGCCCAGTCGCGAGTCCTGGGTCTGATAGTCGGCATCGGCGTAGTTGTAGCTCAGCTTGAAACCCAGCCCGTCGAACGGCTTGGGCAGGTACGACAGTCGATGGGTGGCGGTCAGCTCGAAGCCGGTCAGCGTGCTGTTCTCGTCGGTGGTTACCTGTTGCCGCACCGGTACGGTCACGCTCTGGCCGTCGATGGTGTAGGTCTCCGGCACCAGCGCAGTGGCGGTGCCGCCGTTGAACTGCTTCCAGTACACCGCGCCGGCCAGCATCGTGTCCGGGTTCGGGTACCACTCCAGGGAAAGGTCGCCGTTCCAGGACATCAGCGGCTGCGCGGCGGGGTTGCCGCTGGCGCTGATGTCATCCAGCGCGTCGGCCAGGTTGCCGTAGGTGGCATCACTGCTCACGTTGATGGTGCGCCCGGCACCCAGCGCGGCAATGTCCGGCCGTGACATCGCGCGATATGCACCGACCCGCAGCAACACGTCCGGGCGCAGCTCGAAGGCCGCGTTGAGGCTGGGCAGCAGCTTGTCGTTGCCCGCCTTGAACACCTGCGTGCTGTACTCGCCGGTGGGTTGCAGGCGGATCGTCCCGTCACCGTTGTCCTCGATGCGCAGCCCGGTACGCACGCCTTCAGAACGAACATCGGTCTTGACCCAGCGCAGGCCGAGGTTGCCGGTCACCGGCAAGCCGAACAGGGTGCTGCTGAACTCACCCATCAGATAGAGCGCGCGTGTCTTCTCGGTGATATCGACATTGTTCGGATCCTGGAAACCCGGATCCAGCCCGCTGTCGAGGCTGCCGCGGAACGACTGGTACAGGCAGTTCGGATCGAAGTACGCCCACGAGGAGATCGTGTTGCCGCTGGCGGCATCCATGAAGTCATCCTGCGGGAAGGGTGCACGGCAGGCCTGGTTGGCGGCGATGATCTTCGCTTTGTCGGCCGCCACGCGCTGGTCGTAGTCGGTTACCAGGGTGTTGTCGCGCAGGCGGTAGTCGGCCTGGCTGGCGCGCACGCCGCCCTTGATGCGGGTGAAGAAACCGGACTCCGGCATGAAGCTGGCATCGAAGCGGCCGGCCTTGATCCTGTGGTCATTCTCGGTGGCGCTGGAGGTCACCCGCGCCGCCCCCGTATAGGCGTCCCAGTTGTTGGGGTCGAAGTTCGGCGCCAGGGCAACACTGGGCACTTCGCCGTGCCAGTCCCAGTCATAGTCCACGTAGCCGGTGGCACCACTGCTGATACCGGGCACGACGGCATTGTTGACGTCGCGCTGGTTGGCGCGCAGGCGGGTCATGCGCTCGCTGTCGAGGCGATTGGTGTGCGAGTAGGAAAGATCGGTAGACAGCTCCCAGGCCGGGGTCGGGCGCAGGATCAGGTTCAGGCCACCCCCGGTGTATTCCTCGCCACGCCAGTAGCGGTTGGAGGTGGAATCAATCGAGGTGCTGCCGTGCAGGTGGCGCACGATACCGTCTTCGTCAACCTCGCGCTGGGTGATGCCGCGTCGTGCGTTGGACAGGCTCAGATCGCTGCGGTTCTCATACCAGTTGCGCTCGGTGTGCTCGAAGTCGACATTCAGCTCGACCACGTCATTGGGCCGCCACTGCAGCGCGGCGAACTCGCTCTGCCGGTCGTTGCGCTCCTGCTTGAGCCGGTAGATGCGGCTGCTCGGCACCAGGTAGTACGGCGCGCCGTTGGCGATGGCCTGCGCGGACACTTCGTTGCAGTTGGCATTGCCCACGTTCTGCGTGCCATCGCAGGCATACCAGGTGGAACCGCTGGTAATGCTCTCTTCCGGATCGGTGCCGTCCAGGCGCTGGAAGCCCAGCGAGATGCCCAGCTTCTGCCCGTTGCCGAACTCGAACTGATCGATGTAGCTGGCGGTGCCGCGATAGCCGATGCCGTCCTTGTCACGGTACTTGCTGTCGTACTCCGCCCAGCTGCCGCGCAGGTCCAGCTGCACTGCACGCTTGCCGTACTCCAGTGGGCGCACTGTTTCCAGGCCGATGGTGCCGGCCACGCCGCCTTCGATGATGTCGGCGCGCTGGGTCTTGTAGATGGCCACCGTGTTGATCAGCTCGGCCGGGAACATGTTGAAGTTCACCGAGCGGTCGCCGCTGCCGTTGGTGATCTCGCGGCCATTGAAGTTGGTGCTGCTGAGGAAGGCGCCCAGGCCCCGGATGGAGATCTCCGAGGCGCCGGTCTTGTCGCGGGTCGAAGCGGCGCCGGTCAAGGTCTCGATCGCATCGGCCAGCGACGGTGCCGGCAGGTCGCCGATGTCATCGGCCGAGAGCACGTCGGCGATGACCGTGTCGTCGCGCTTCTTGTTGATCGAACTCTGCATTGATTCGCGGATGCCGGTGACCTGCACCTGGTCCAGCGTGGTGGGATCCTGCCCTGACGCGTCCTTGCTGGACTGCGCCTGGGCCGCGGGCATGCCCGCCAGCACGGCAAGCAGCGCCACGATCAGGGGTGTGGGGGACAACGAGATGCTGTGCACTGCTCCGGCGGGTCGCCGCATGGTTTCCTCCTCCCAAAGGATCGCCTGCATGCCAGGCGTGGGACGCAGCTTCGGCACGGCGACATGAAAATGTCAACCAATTGGTATGCGAATGTTCAAATGCCTTTCATCCATACCAGTTGAATGCAATTTAATGTGCTCATGCAGCATGACTTTGCGCGAAAGCTGGCTTACAACGGACCCGGAAGTGGTATGCAGACCCACCCTGAAACGACGGCCCGGCCGTCTCTGGAAGGATTTCATGCGCATTCGTCCGCTTGCTCGACATCCGCTCAACAATCCTTCACTGTTTTGCCTGACCACTGGTCTGGCAATGTGCCTGACCACTTCAGCGGCAAGTGCAGCCAGCTGGCTCGTCCACGATGTCGCTGAGTTCACTACCGCCGCCTCGGCGCTGCAGCCCGGCGATGAGATCGTGTTGGCTGACGGCACCTGGACCGACGCGCGGTTGCTGCTGAAAGGCCAGGGCACGGCAGCCGCGCCGATCGTGTTGCGCGCGCAGACCGCCGGCAAGGTCGTCCTCAGCGGACGTTCGGACCTGCGCCTGGCGGGCAGCTACCTGCAGGTGTCCAACCTGGTGTTCCGCAACGGCTATACGCCGGGTGATGCGGTGGTGGCGTTCCGCGAATCCAGCAAGGCGGTGGCCCGCCACAGCCGGGTGACCGGCCTGGTGATCGATGACTACACCAACCCCGATGCCAGCGACCAGGACTACTGGGTATCGCTGTATGGCAGCAACAACCGGTTGGATCACAGCCAGCTGCGCGGTAAGACCAACGCCGGGCCCACGGTAGTGGTGGTGCGCGATGCCACCCAGGGCCTGGACAACCAGCACCGCATCGACCACAACTGGTTCGGACCGCGCCCGGCGCTGGGCGTCAACGGCGGCGAAACCCTCCGCGTCGGCACCAGCGACACTTCGTTGAGCGATTCCAACAGTACGGTGGAGAACAACTGGTTCGAAGGCTGCGACGGCGAGACCGAGATCATCAGCAACAAGTCCGGCGGCAATACCTACCGCGGCAACGTGTTCTACCGTTCGGCCGGCGCGCTCACGCTACGCCATGGCAACGGCAACCGGGTGATCGACAACGTGTTCCTGGGCGACGACAAGGCCGGCACCGGCGGCGTGCGCATCATCAATGCCGACCAGACCGTCAGCAACAATTACTTCGAACGACTGGCCGGCTCCAGCAACCGTTCCGCGCTGGCGGTGATGGACGCGCAGGCCGATCCGCCGCTGTCCGGCTATGCGCCGGTGGTGAATGCCACGATCAGCCGCAATACTTTCGTGGACGTGGCGAAGATCAGTTTCGGCGTCGGCCATGATGAAGCCAAGGGCATCGTGGTCGCCGCCAGCAACAGCCGCTTCAGCGCCAACCTGATCGTCAACCGCACCAGCAGGAACCCGCCGAATGCCGCCAGTTCGCTGGCCGGCCTCGACTTCAGTGGCAACGTGCAGTCACCGGCAGCCAGCACCGTATTCCCGGGCGGCGTAGAGGGGCGTGGCATCAGCCTGCAGCAGGCTGACAGCGGATTGTGGGTGGCCGCGCCCGCCCTGCCCGCCGTGGGCGCCGATCCTGCCCTGGCGATGACCGCGCGCGAGGCGACCGGCGTCGACTGGTATCCCAAGGTGGGCGAAGTTGCCCTGTCACGCACCCGCAATGGAGTTGATCGATGAGGTTGCAGCCGCTGTTCGTCTCCCTGGCCCTGGCCACCCCCTTTGCCCTGCTGCCGGCCGCGCCGCTGTTCGCAGCCCCCGCTGCCGCATCGAGGCAGGCCGACACCGCGCCGGTGCTGGTGACCGCAGCGCAGTGGCAGCGGATGGCCAGCGAAGGCGGCCGCTACCCGTGGTTCGCCAAGGAACAGGCGCGCACGGAAAAATCGCTGAAGAAGATGATGAAGGCCGGCATCGACGTGCCGGTACCGAAGGACAAGGGCGGCGGCCGCACCCATGAACAGCACAAGCGCAACTACCAGGCCCTGATGGCGGCCGGCACCCTGTACCGGCTGACCGGCGACAAGGTCTATGTCGACTACGCGCGCGACATGCTGCTGCAGTACGCCAGGCTCTACCCCACCCTGGGCCCGCACCCCGAAGGCCGCGGACAGATTCCAGGCCGCGTGTTCTGGCAGGTGCTCAACGATTCGGTGTGGCTGGTCAACGCCATCCAGGGCTACGACGCGATCCGCGACGCGCTGTCCGCCGAGGACCGCGACACCATCGAATCGAAGGTGTTCCGGCCGATGGCTGAGTTCCTCGTCAGCGAGCCGAAGAACTACGACCAGATCCACAACCATGCCACCTGGGCGGTGGCCGCCACTGGCATGACCGGCTACGTGCTGCGCGACCCTGAGCTGGTGGAGAAATCGTTGCGCGGCAGCCAGAAGAACGATCAGTTCGGCTTCCTTCGCCAGATCGACCTGCTGTTCTCGCCCGATGGCTATTACGAGGAAGGCCCGTACTACCAGCGCTACGCACTGGCACCGTTCCTGCTGTTCGCCAACGCCATCGAACGCAACGAGCCGCAGCGCAGGATCTTCGCGCGCCGCGACGGCGTGCTGCTGAAGGCGGTGGATGTGCTGGTGCAGTCCAGCTATGACGGCCTGTTCTTCCCGATCAACGATGCCATCCTGGACAAGGGCATCGATACCGAGGAACTGGTGGCCGGTATCGGCATCGCCTATGCGCGCACCGGTGACGACCGCCTGTTGTCGGTGGCCCAGCAGCAGAAACGCCTGCTGTTGTCCCCCGAGGGACTACAGGTGGCGCAAGCACTGGCCGCCAACAAGGCCAAGCCCTTCGATTACCGTCCAATGCTGCTGCGCGATGGCCCGGACGGCGACCGCGGTGGCCTGGCGATCCTGCGCATGAACGGCGAACGCGGCCAGGCGCTGGTGCAGAAGGACACGATGCAGGGCATGGGCCATGGCCACTTCGACAAACTCAACTGGCTGTTCTACGACAACGGCAATCCGGTGGTGACCGACTACGGCGCCGCCCGCTTCCTCAACGTGGAAGCCAAGCGGGGTGGCATCTACCTGGCCGAGAACCGCAGCTGGGCCAAACAGACCGTGGCCCACAACACCCTGGTGGTGGACGAACAGAGCCACTTCAAGGGCGACTGGAAGCGCGGCGAGGAGCATGCCCCGCAGGTGCGCTTCTTCCAGGCCGATGCCGATACCCAGGTTGCCTCGGCGACCATGCGCGATGCCTACCCCGGCGTGGTGTTCACCCGCACCCAGGCGCTGCTGCGCCACCCCGACCTGGGCCTGCCGGTGGTGCTGGACCTGCTGCAGGTGCACGGCGACAAGGCCGCGCGCTACGACCTGCCGCTGCACTTCAACGGCCACATCGTCACCACCGGCTTCGAGGCAGAACACTTTCCCACCCAGCGCCCGGTGCTGGGCAAGGACAACGGCTACCAGCACCTGTGGCTGGATGCACGCAGCACGCCCGGCAGCGAATCGCGTTCCCTGGCGTGGCTGCTGGATGGGCGCTTCTACACCTACCGCTTCGGCAGCAGTGCGCCGGCACAGGCGCTGCTGGTGGAAAGTGGTGCCAACGATCCCGAGTTCAACCTGCGCCGTGAACCGGCCCTGCTGCAGCGCGTGGAAGGCCAGAAGGACGTGACCTTCTTCAGCGTGCTGGAGCCGCATGGCGAGTACAACGGCACCGCCGAGTACGTGCACGGCGCGGACAGCCGCATCAAGGACATCATGCGCAGCCGGGGCAGCGATGCAGAGGTGATCGAACTGCGCCTGGCCAGCGGTGCACGCATCGCCCTCGGCGTGGCCGACGACAGCAGCGCCAAGGGCGAGCACAGCGTGACCGTGGACGACCATGCCTACCGCTGGAGCGGCAGCCATGCACGCATGGACCGCAGCAAGGGTGACGGAAAATGAACGGCCCTGCCGTGGTGGCCAACCTGCGCAAGGTGCCGGTGCGTTCAGCAGTGCGCTGGTTGATCGTGGGCCTGATCGCCGTCGCTACGGTCATCAACTACATCGACCGCAATGCACTGGCGGTGATGTGGCCGGAAATCGCCAGGGAAGTAGGCGCGACCAAGGACGACTATGCCCTGCTGGTAACGGTGTTCATGCTGTTCTACGCCGTCGGCCAGTTCCTGTTCGGCCGCCTGTTCGACATGATCGGCACGCGCCTGGGGTTCGCCCTGTCGATCAGCGTGTGGTCGATCTCGATCGCGCTGCACTCGATCACCCATTCGATGCTCTCCTTCAGCCTGGTAAGGGCGATGCTCGGCATCAGCGAAGCGGGTGCGTGGCCCGGCGCGGTCAAGGCCAATGCCGAGTGGTTCCCTGCGCGCGAACGCGCGTTGGCGCAGGGCGTGTTCAACGCGGGTGCGTCGATCGGCGCGATCGTCTCCGCACCCGCCATCGCCGGCCTCTATCTGTGGCTGGGCTGGCGCGGCACCTTCGTGCTGGTCGGTGCGATCGGCTTCCTGTGGCTGCTGCCGTGGCTGTTTGTCTACCGCGCCGGGCCGGACAAGCATCCGTGGGTGAGCGATGCCGAGCGCCGGCTGATCCAGCAAGACCAGGCCGGGCAACAGACAGAGGCGGCGCCCAAAGCCAGCGTGCGCGAGCTGCTGGCCCATCGCCAGAGCTGGGGCATGCTCGCCTGCCGCTTCCTGCTGGATCCTATCTGGTGGCTGTTCGTGTCCTGGCTGCCGATCTATCTCGCTGAAACCTTCGGCTTCGACATCAAGCAGATCGGCCTGTTCGCCTGGGTACCCTTCGTCGGCGCGATGCTGGGCAGCCTCAGTGGCGGCTGGCTGTCGGGTCGCATGATCCGCGCCGGACACAGCGTGGACCGCGCCCGCAAGCTGGCCATCACCCTGGGGTGCGTGATCATGGCCCCAGCCCTGCTGGGTGCTGTGCTGGCCAACCAGCCGCTGCTGGCAGTGCTGGCAATCGCTGCGGTGCTGTTCGGCTTCCAGGTAGCCATCGGCAACATCCAGACCCTGCCCGGCGACCTGTTCGACGGCCGTTCGGTGGGCACGCTGGCAGGCCTGGGCGGCCTGGCGGCGGTCGCCGGCACCTTGATCACCACTTGGCTGGTGCCGGTACTGACCCGCCATTCCTACGCCCCGATCTTCATCCTCGTTGCCGCGCTGGTGCCGCTGTCGCTGGCTGCGCTGTGGTGGTGGACCGGACCTATCCAGAAGCTCGACCGTCGCGGCGGCTGAGCCTGGGTCTCCTTCTTTTCCAAGTACTTCCATTCCCCCGCAAACCAAGGAGTTTTCCGCATGTCGTTCCAGGACAAGGTGGCCATTGTCACCGGTGGTGGCCGCGATATCGGCCGCGCCGTTTCGATCAAACTGGCTGCCGCCGGTGCACGCGTCTGCATCAACTACGCCCATGATGAAGCCAGTGCCCAGGAAACGCTGGCACAGATCCAGGCGGCCGGTGGCCAGGCCATCGTGCATCGCGCCGACGTCACCGATGCCGCCGCCGTGGCCGGCCTGGTCGCTGCGGTACAGGCCGCGTTCGGCGAGCGTATCGACCTGCTGGTGAACGTGGCCGGTGGCATGGTGCAGCGTCGGCCGCTGGCTGACATCGACCCGGCGTTCTTCCACACCGTGATGGACCTGAATCTGACCTCGACCTACCTGACCACGCACGCGGTGGTGCCGCACATGCGTGACGGCGCGGCCATCGTCAACTTCGCCTCGCAGGCAGGTCGTGATGGCGGCGGCCCGGGGGCATCGATCTACGCCACCGCCAAGGCGGCAGTGATGACCTTCACCCGTGCCATGGCCAAGGAGCTGGGGCCGAAGGGCATCCGCGTGAATGCACTGTGCTGCGGCATGATCGCCACTCGCTTCCATGATGAGTTCACCAAGCCGGAAGTGCGCACGGCCGTTGCCGGCGCTACCCCGCTGCGCCGCCAAGGGACACCGGACGAAGCCGCCGACGCTGCGGTATTCCTGGCCTCGGATGCGGCGGCGTTCATCACCGGTGCGAATCTGGACGTCAACGGCGGCACCTACTTCTCCTGACTGGAATCCTGACCATGCAGCGCTGGACGCTCCTGCTTTCATTGACGATCTGTTCCGCCGCGGCCGCGCCTGGCGCGTTGGCCGCACCGGTCTGGGTCACCGCGTGGACCGCCTCGCCGGCACCGGACCGCAAGGATGGCATCGCCGAGGCCCCCGTACAGTTCGCCGCGCAGACCGTGCGCCAGGACATGCGCATCGGCAGCCGTGGCGATGCGTTGCGGCTGCGCATCAGCAACGAACTCGGCACGGCGCCGTTACGGGTCGAGGACCTGCGCGCAGGAGTGAAAAACGGCACGTCCGCCCCTCTGCCGGTAACGGTGGATGGCCGCGCGGTCATCGAGGTGCCGGTGGGTGCCGCGCTGCTGAGCGACCCGGTACCGATGCCGGTGACGCCGCTGCAGGAGATCAGCGTGACGGCCTATTTTCCGCAGCCGACCCGCCCGGCGGTGCGCCGCACCGAAGTGCGGGTAGCGGACGGCAGGCAGACATCGGTTGCCGACAGCGTGCGGCTGAGCTACCAGCAGAACGTGTTCTCGGCCGTGATGGTGCAGCGCGCTGATCGTCCCCAGGTGATCGTGGCACTCGGCGATTCCATCACGGAAGGTGCCACCGCCCGTCGCGGAACCTTCAACCAGTGGCCGGAGCGATTGGCGCAGCGCCTGCAGCAAGCCTGCCCGAACCGGTTCGTGGTACTCAATCAGGGCATCAGCGGCAACAAGCTGCTTGACCATGGCCGCAGCCACAGCGCCCTGTCACGATTGGATCGCGATGTGATCGCGGTGGCCGATGCCGATCAGGTCATCCTGTTCGAGGGCATCAATGACATCCGCCACGGTGGTGGCACGCAGCCGCTGCCTGGACGCAGTGCGGCGGACATGCTGCTGGGCTATCAGCAGGTTGCAGCGCGACTGCATGCGCACGGCATCCGCGCCTGGCTGGGTACGTTGACCCCATTCGGTGGTTCCGAGCGCTACGAGCCCGTGTCCGCAGCGACCCGCACCTCGATCAACCAGTGGGCACGCGGTGGGAAGACCGGGTTCGATGGCATCATCGATTTCGATGCCGCGCTGCGTGACCCGAAGGCCGTGGAATCGTTGCCCAACGACATCACCCGCGACCACCTGCACCCCAATGACGAAGGCTATCGGCGCATGGCCGATGCCATCGATCTGCGCATGCTGGGCTGCACCCCCACCGAATGAGAGAGAACCGATGAGCCGCGTCGTTTGTTTCGGTGAACTGCTGCTGCGCCTGGGCGCACCCGGTCGTGAACTGCTGCTGCAGACACCGCAGCTGCAGGTCCACGTGGGGGGCGCCGAGGCCAATGTGGCGGTCTCACTGGCCTGTTTCGGCCACGATGTGCAGATGGTCAGTACGGTGCCCGGCAACGCGCTGGGCCGGCATGCCGTGGCCGAGCTGCGGCGGCATGGTGTGGGCGTGGCAGGTGTGCGTGAAGTCGACCGCGACCGCATGGGCCTGTATTTCCTGGCCACCGGCGCGCTGCAGCGCGCCAGTGAAGTGGTGTATGACCGGGCAGGTTCGGCATTCGCCAACACTGCACTTGCCGACCATGACTGGCCAACGCTGTTGCGTGATGCGCAGTGGCTGCACCTTTCCGGCGTCAGTCCGGCGCTGGGCGCCAATGTGGCCGAATCCGTCTTGAGCGCTGCACGGGCCGCACGCAGGTCAGGCGTGCGTGTGTCCTTCGACGGCAACTACCGACCTTCGCTCTGGCAGCGTTGGGGCGGCAACGCCGCCGCCATCCTGCGGGAACTGTTCGCAGAGGCGGATATCGTCTTTGCCGACCATCGCGATATCGAACTGGTGCTGGGACTGCGCTTCGCCGAGGACAGCCCCATCGCGCGGACCGAGGCGGCTGCAGCGGCCGCGTTCGCGGCGCTCCCGCACCTGCAGTGGCTGGCCTGCACCCAGCGCGACGTGGTGAGTGCAGACCATCACATCCTGGGCGCGCTGCTGTTGGGACGCGACGGTACCCGTGCGCAGGCCCCCTCGCGGCCATTGCCCGGTATCGTTGATCGCATCGGCGGCGGCGATGCGTTCGCGGCAGGCATCCTGCACGGGCTGGCGTCCGGGTTCGATGCAGAGAGCACCGTGCGCTTCGGTCTGGCGGCAGGTGCGCTGAAGCACTCCATTCCCGGAGACTTCAGTCCCGTGCGCGAGGCCGATGTCTGGGCGCTGCTGGAGAGTGACCAGTTCGACGTCCGGCGCTGATCTCGCTCCGCCGTACATGCCGCTCGGCCTGGCCAGCGGCACACGTACGCCGACCATGTACTTCAGCAGCGCCATGCCGAGCAATGCACCGGGCGTCAGCATTCAACGACGGAAGGCTCCTGCCCGCGATGGCGGCCTGGCAGCGCTGGGTGGCGGGATGTTCATGCGATCCTCTCCTGCGGAATTCAGCCCTGCACGAGGTCCTGCGCGCACCTACAGCGTCAGCAGCCACGCTTCAAGCGCCCGGGTGTCGCGCATGTCGCCCGTATAGCGATGATCGGGCACGTGCGGTTCATTCGAACCACGTACCCGCCCACGGAACACCTTCATCGGCACCGAGATCCTGGCCAGCCCGCTGGGCAACCGCTCCGGCCGCACGTCCATGTACAGACTGTCGGCCGAGGTCTCGACGCCCACCTGAACCGCGCCCAGCCGCTTCCACAGGTCCAATGCATCCAGGCAGGCCGAGCCACAGGAAGCATCGGCCACAACCAGGACCCTGCCCTTGCGCACAGGTCCGGCCTGGCTTGCGGCGGATGCTGGATCTGCGCTGGCCTCGGATGGCTCGCGCCACAAAGCCTCACCCCGGCCGCGAGCCTGCGCCATGCCTGCCGTCACCGATTCCAGCATGCGACGCAGCTCGGGCGACGCGTCGGGCGCCTGTTCCAGCTTCTGCAGGAAGCCGTGAAGCTGGGCGATGTTGCCCTCCGAGGTCCGCCACTCTACCCAGCTGCGGTCGGGCAGCGCATCGACAGCGGCCCGGCCCCAGATCAATCGCGCCAGTTCGATGCTCCATTGCGAAGCACCGCCAGTGTTGCCACGCACGTCCAGCACCACCGTCGGTGCCTGCTGCAGCCCTTCGGCTTGCGGTTCAAGCTGCTCAAGCAGCGCGGTCAGTTCCTTGAAGTTCTGCTCCGCAGGGTCGGCATTGAAGCTGCTGGTGGTGATCCAGTAACTGCCATCGGGCATCGCGTGCCAGCCGTTGGGGGGACGGAAGCTGCGCCGGGTATCAACCAAGCGCTCCTTGCGCTGTGCTGCCTGCAGCGGCTGCCACCGCAGTGCATAGGATGTCTCGCGTCCGCCCACCTGGAAAACGCAGGTACGCAATGCAGGCACGTATGGATTGCCCTGTTCTAGCAGCACTTCACCACCACCCTGGATACGGCTGGCCTGCAGGTTCCAGCGACCGCTGAAGTCACCCACCCGGCGTACAGCCAGCGTCTGCGCATCAATGCCGTCACACGACAGCAATTGCGCGCCTAGCGGCGGATGGCCCGGACCACCATCCACGGTCATGACCACCTGCGCATCGCCGTCGAAGCCGGTCAGGAAGCCCGGCCACTGCGTTGGAAGATCGGGAGCATCGGCAAGCGCGTTGAGGCTGACATGCCCATCGTTGAAGGAGGCCGCATAGCCCTTCATCGCCCACCAGTAGCCCGGGTAGCTGGCGACCCGTTCGGCGCGCGAGCGTGCAAGCGCCAGGGCATCGTCCAGCTGTGCGCCGAAACCAGGATTGCGCAGGTCCACGGCGCCCGGATGGCTGCCGCGCATGGCGGCGTCGGCAGCGTCCAGATCCTTCAACAGCGTATCCGACCAGTCGATCGGCGCGCCTTGCGCGTTAGGTGCCGCAAGCGCTGCACCGAGCAACAGCCAAGCAATGACCATGGATTCTTCCCGTCCCCGGAACAAACGCCAGTCTCGCAGTTCTACTGCCTGGCGTACCGCGCCCGCCGCAACGGGCGCGGCCTTCCATCAATGCAGCGGCACCTTCAACACCGAAGGCGCATTGGCCGGCGAACTGAAAGTCACCGTGCCACCCAGCTGGCTGATGCCCGCATACCGCAGGTCCACGGTGTCCACCACCAGGGTCAGGCGGCTGCCGGCCGGAAGGTTCCAGCTGCTGGCTTCCAACCGCAGGTCGATGGTCTTCGCGTGCCCCGGCGTGGCACCACGCAGCGTATAGGGCTTGTGGCTGATCAGCTGGCCGTTGCCCAGCACATCCTCGGCGTACAGGTAGGCGTACAGCGTGGTGTTGGCGCGGCTGGGCGTGACGGTCAAGCGTACCTCCGGCGTTCCATCCAGGCGCTGCGCACTCCACTGGATCGGCCCCTGCCAGACACCTGCGGCGTTGCGGCCCACGAAGGGCACATAGGCACCGGGCGGCAGGTTGATCATCTGCAATGCACCGGAGGCCATCGCCACGCCGGAATTGGCGGCGGTCAGCAGCCCGCTGCCGATCCGGTAACTCCAGCCGGTGCTGCTGCCGCTCGCGACGAGGCCGCCCGTGGGCAGCAGAAGTCCTTTGGGTGCGCTCAGCGCATAGCTGACAGCGCCGGCATTGGTCGCCTCCCAGTTCGGATAGGTACTCCAGCTGCCCTTCTGCGATTTCAGCTGTACTGCAGGCTGGCGGTCGATGCCATTGGCTTCACCCTTGAGGTAATGGTCGAACCAGTCGCCCACCGAATCGTAGACCTCGTTGGGAACACCCAGAGCGCCAAAGGCTTCGTTGAGCGCATGATCGCCGTGGCGCAACTGCAACTGCTTGGGGCCTTTCAACCGGGTGAAGAAATCGACCAGCTGGCCCGGCGGGAACAGGCTGTCGTTGAAGGCGTTGGCGAGGAACACCGCTGGCTGGTTGGCGTTGATCTCATCGATGCTGGACCCGGGGCTGCGCTGCGCCGCCACCGGCAACAGCGAATCCACCGCGCCCTGGTAGTTGCCGACCAGTACATTGCGATTGATGGTCGTCAGTTCCGGTCCCGGGCGGCCGGTGGCCAGGCCGGCTGCCACCAGCAAGGCGATGCCCTGCGCGCTGGGGGTGTCGTTGCTGTACAGCGAGGCCTGCAGATCGGCCCAGCCACTCAGCGCCGCCACGGCCTTGATGCGTGGATCGCGCGCCGCCGCCAGCAGGCTGGTGCCTGCGCCGTAGGAGATGCCCGAAACGCCGATCCGGGCCGGATCGGCGCGGGTGTTGTCCAGCGCCCAATCAATCAGGGCGCTGACATCTTCGACCGTGGCTGGCCCTGCGATGTCGATGCTGCCGCCGGACTCCCAGAAACCCCGCGAGCTGTAGCTGATCACCACATAGCCGCGCCGCGCCAGCGACTGCGCCACCCCCACATACTCCACGCTGGGTACCGCCCAGCTGCTGGGCATCACCAGCAGTGGATAGCGCCCGCTGCCCGCGTCCTGCGGTTCGATGACGAAGGCCCCGAGAGGCGTTCCATCCCAGCTGGGAATGGTCCGGTGGGTGGTCTTGACCGTAGCGGCCCAGGCGGTGGGCGCCAGTCCGGTCAGCAGGATCAACAGCAGCAATACCTTGCGCATCGTCGTCTGTCCCCGTCGGTGGTGGTGCAACGGGTTGGACCGTACCAGTGCGAATGGTGGGTGGCACCTTGCGACGCAACATGACGTTTGCTGCATTGCCGGCCTATGGGATCGATGCTATGAGAGCTGGGCCCCAAGGATGAATGGACGTCATGAGGTCACGCTTCCTGCTCTTCGCTGTACTGGCGCTATGTGCGCAACGAACCGTGATGGCCAACGAGCAGGCGTTCTCCGATGCGGCGGCCCGCGAGGTCTTCCGGCGCGCCGAACAGCTCTGCAACGGAGACCGGGGTCGATTGTGGGGTCAATCCCTGTGCGGGCCGATGATGCTGGTGGATCCAAAGAGCCGGCAGGTCATCGCCTCGCAGGCAGACGCACATGGTGCGCTGAAGGAGCGCGGCGATGTGTTCACAGGCCAGCTTCCGTCTGATGCGATCGTCGCCAACACCGCCGTGGACTGGTCCGGCACACGCTGGACGCAGCTGCTCTGGCCATTGCCGCAGGACGCGTCCCGACGCAGCACGCTGCTGGCTCACGAAATGTTCCATCGCCTGCAGCCGGCGCTGCCCATCATCGCACCGGCGGCAGGTGGAAACGAACACCTCGATTCGCTTGAAGGACGCTACTGGCTGCAACTGGAATGGCGCGCGCTTGCGGACGCACTCGAATCCACCGATGCAGTAGCGCAGCACACTGCGATGACGGACGCACTCGCATTCCGCGCCGAGCGCTACCGCCGGTTCCCTGCGGCCGCGCAGGAAGAAGCGGCGCTGGAATTGAACGAGGGCCTGGCCGAGTACACCGGCGTGTTCGTCGGCAATCCGACGCCGTCGACACGTATCCAGGCGGCACTGCATGACCTTCGCGCACACGTGGGTGATCGCAGCTTCGTCCGCTCTTTCGCCTATGCCACCGGCCCGGCCTATGGCCTGCTGCTGGACCAGGCGGCACCTGGCTGGCGCGGCGACCTCGCCCACCAGGCTCGCGATCTCGGCACGCGTCTGGCCGAAGTGACGCAGGCCCCATTGCAGCTGGACGCGACCACGCTGGGAGCGGCTGCCGCGCGCTATGACGGGCCGGAGCTGCACGAAGCCGAAACGCTGCGCGAGCAGCAGCGCCTTGCGCAGCTGGAACACAACCGTGCGCGCTTCGTGACAGGCCCGGTCGTGCGCCTGGATCTGCGCAACATGCGCATCCAGTTCGATCCCAACACCATGCAGCCGTTGCCAGGCCAAGGCATGGTGTATCCAGCAATGCGGCTGTCCGACATCTGGGGCAGCCTGGATGTCACCGACGGTGCGTTGCTGCAGAGCGACTGGAAGGTCGTATTCGTGCAGGCCCCGGCAAGTGCTGAACCGCCACTGGAGGGGCCGGGGTGGTCGCTGAGCCTGAAGCCGGGATGGTCGCTGCTGCCGGGAACACGCAAGGGCGACTACGTGTTGAAGACGAACCCCTGACCATCGCTACAGGCAGCGCGATGTCCTAGCACGCCTGCGTTTCATCCACGCGCCGCATGATCTGACACATCTCCAGTGCTTGCGCGCTGTCACAGCTTCGTCGTTTCGCCATTGACCGAAAGACGACAGCTTGTGACGCTTACGACACCGCACGGCCTCCGCGGCCCTGTCATCGCGGTCACGTCCCACGCATTCCGCACTACCCGACTCCGCAGTGTCCTCACATGACCTCGCTCCGGCCCGGTCGTGGCGGGCGGCTGCGTCCTGAATCCTCTGCTGGAGAATCGCAATGCGCCTTGCAGGTTTCTTCTTCGCGTTCGTCCTCAGTACCTTCGCCGGTGCCGCCCAGGCCCAGGTCGTCACCCTCAACAAGGGCGGCTTCGTGCTCACCTACGACTGCAGCATCCACAGCGCCACCCGCTACGAATACACGCTCACCGCCGACACCGGCTCCGCCGCGCGCCCGTCCAGCTTCTACAAAGACCCGGACCTGCCGGCCGGCTGCCTCGGCCAGAACAGCACCGCGTCGTATGCCAGCATCCGCAGCGGCTATGACCGCGGCCATCTGGTGACCTCCAACCACATGGACTACAACGCGACCTACATCCGTCGCGCCAACTACATGACCAACATCGTTCCGCAGGTTTCCAGCTTCAATCAGGGCGTCTGGGTGAAGGCCGAAAACGTGGCCGAGTGCTACCGCGACATCGCGCCGGTGGATGTCTACGGCGGCGTTGTCTATGGCGACGCGTCCAACGATTACTTCCTTGCCAGCCACGGCATTCCCACGCCGGAGTTCTTCTGGAAGACGATCATCACCCGCGACCCGAACACCGGCACCGCCAAGGCGATCAGCTGGATCATCCCGAACGAAGCGAACCTGGGCACCCTGGACAGCTACCTGGTGACCATCGCCGACCTCGAGGAGCTGCTGGGCGCCAGCTATGTGGCGATCAACGCGCCCGCTTCGCTGAAGAACATGCTGCCGGCCACCACCTGGCCGCAGCCGGCGGGCTGTGATCTGAGCTGAGCTGCCAGGACGCCCGTGCGGTCGCGATTCCGGCCGCACAGGCGCACTTCGCCTGGACAGGCACGGCGCAGTTGGATTCAGTGCTCTGCCACCTGCACCACCACTTTGCCGAACGGCCCCTGCTGCAGTGCTGCCAGTGCCGCAGGCAGGCCGGCGAACGAATGCACGCTGTCGATGACAGGCTGCAGGCGCTCGCGTTCGATGAAGCCGTTCATCCCCTCGAAGGCCCGGCGATGGCCAACCGAAACCCCCTTCAGGGTCGCGCGGCGCAGCATGAGAGGAACCGCCGGCATGTGCAGGTCGGGATCCTCGAGGAAGCCGATCTGCAGGATGTGCCCGCCCACTGCGAGCGCCTCCACGCTCTGGGCGAGGTTGCCGCCTCCGAGCAGCTCAAGCACATGATCGACGCCCTGCCCTCCGCTCAGCTCCATCGCTCGCGCGCCCCATGCAGGATGCTGCCGCGTGTTGATCGACGCCCATGCACCCAGCCGTTCTGCAAGGGCAAGCTTGCTGTCACTGCGTGAAGTCACGATTACCCGTGCTCCCAGCCGCTGGGCGAACTGCAGCCCGAACAAGGAAACACCACCGGTACCCTGCACAAGCACGGTCTGACCAGGAGCGAGTTGGCCGGCCTCGACCAGTGCAAACCAGGCCGTCAGCGCCGCCACCGGCAACGTGCTGGCCTGCAGGTCAGACAACGAGGGGGGCGTAGCGACTGCCACGTCCTCCGGCAGCACCACATACTCCGCCAGCACGCCCGGCAGCGGACCGCCCAGGGACAGTCCGTGCTGCAGCATCTCGGGCGGAGGCGCGCCATCGAGCCACTGCGTCCAGAAATTGCCCATCACCCGCTGGCCAACGCTGAAGCGTCGCGCTGGGCTTCCGGTTTCGACAATGACGCCGGCCATGTCCGAAGCGGGAACAAACGGGTGTGGCAGCGGACCGGACAACAGTCCGCCGTCGATCACCAGGCGATCGCGGTAGTTGAGCGACACGGCACCGACCTTGACCAGTACCTCACCAGGGCCTGGCCTGGGAATGGGGCGCCGTACGCAGCGCAGGTGAGCAGGGCCCGGGGCATCGAGCTCCCAGACCTTCATGGTCGAAACAGACATGGGAAATCACTCATTGGCGCGCGGAAGTGCGCCAGGAAAGTCTATTGACGCATGGAGGTGTTCAGTGACGGGATATTGTCGATACACTGAATCCATTAACTCCCCAATTGACGCATATGACCAGCTACAGTGCGGCGCGCCTGCAGGGCATCAGTGTGTTCGTCCAGGCCGTGGACGCCGGCAGCTTCACCGCAGCCGGTCTGCGCATGGGGCTGAGCAAATCGGCCGTTGGCAAGAGTGTGGCCACGCTGGAGCGGCGACTGGGCACCCGGTTGCTGGATCGCACCACGCGCAGGCTGGCGCTCACTGTCGAGGGCGCCGAGTTCTACCAGGTCTGCCGGCGCATCCTGGCCGAACTGGACGAAGCCGAATCCAACGCAGCGTCGCGGCGGCAGGAGGTTTCCGGCCTGTTGCGGGTCAGCCTGCCGGTAGCGTTCGGCCAGCGCTGGGTGATGCCGGTACTGATCGGACTGGCGCAACGCCATTCGCGGCTGCAGCTCGATGTCAGCTTCACCGACCGCAGGGTTGATCTGCTCGAGGAAAACGTCGATCTGGCCGTCCGCCTGGGGCCGCTTGACGACAGCAGCTCGCTCTCTGCCCGGGCGCTCGGCCGCCAGCATGCCGTGATATGCGCTGCACCCGGATACCTGGCGGCACGTGGCGTCCCGGTGCGCGCCGAGGATCTTGCCGGACACGACTGCATCACCTTCGGCCGGCAGGGGCACGCGCTGCCCTGGACGGTGCCGGACGGCTCCGGCGGGCTTGTCCAGCACCGCATTGAAGGGCGCCACCGCATCAGTGACGGCGATGCGCTGCGTAGCGCATTGCTGGCCGGGCTGGGCATTGCAGAAGCGACCACCTGGCTGGTGGGGGACGCGCTGCGCAGCGGCGCACTGGTGGCCGTATTCCCTGCCACGGGTAGCGCGGGCGCGCCCCTGCATGCGCTCTGGCCTACCACCCGCGACCTTGCTCCCAAGGTGCGTGCCGCAGTGGATGCGCTGGTCGAGGCGTTCGTTCCGTCTCCACCGTGGGAAAATACCCGCTGATCGCCCCCATGGCTGTTGTTTCAAGGAGCTGTAGATGTCCCGTTTCCCCTTCGATGCCGTGCTGTTCGACTGCGATGGCGTACTCGTTGATTCCGAGCCGCTGGTCGCCCGCGTGCTTTCGGAAATGCTGACCGAGCGCGGCTGGCCGCTGACCCCGGCGCAGGCCGGTGAGGTGTTCCTGGGCCAGTCCGTGGCCCATCTGGCCGGCCTGATCGAAGAACGCACCGGCAAGCCGTTCACCGAGGAATGGCTGGAAGAGTTCCGCCAGCAGCGCAACCGCGCGTTGGAACGTGACCTGGTTGCGATCCAGGGTGCGCCCGAGGCGGTGCGTGCGATCGCGGTGCTCACCGACGGCCGGATTGCATGCGCGTCCGGCGCCGATCTGCACAAGGTGAAGCTGCAGCTGGGCAAGGTCGGCATCCTTGATGCCTTCGGGGCCCACGTGTTCAGCGGCCAGGACATGCCGCACACCAAGCCGCATCCGGATGTCTATCTGGCCGCCGCCGCTGCGCTGGGCGTGGACCCGAAGCGTTGCGCGGTGATCGAGGACACTGTTACCGGTGCAACGGCCGGTGTGGCCGCTGGCGCAACCGTGTTCGGCTTCAGTGAAGGCGGTCCGCACCACAGTACGCCGGAGGCCCTGCGTGCGGCGGGTGCACAGGTGATCTTCCAGCGCATGGAAGACCTGCCCGCCCTGCTTGCCGCCCATGCGGTCGACGCGGTCGCCTGACCTTGCCTCAGCCCGCAGCGCCGAGTGCGGCGCTGCGGCGCCTTCCGGCGTAGTGCAGCACGAACAGGTAAAGGCCGGTGAACAGTTGCAGGAACAGGGGTGGCAACGGTGAGTAGGTGAGCCACGCCACAGGCTCGCCCTGTCCCATCGCGCGCACTACGAAGTTGGCGATCACCGCCAGGGTGAACACGATCGAGGTCCAACGGTGCACGGGCCGTGCCCAGCCACCGCGGCTCATTGCCGGCGCCTCGTCTCGGAGCGGGCTTCGATCATCTTCCAGCCATTGCCTGATGGATCGCGGAATCCGGCGTCCACGGCGCCATAGCGCTCGATCGGCTCCTGGGTGAATTCCACGCCCAGCGCCAGCCATTGCGTGTAGCGCGCCTGGCAGTCATCCACGGCCAGCACCAGCGGCGGCATTGCGCCCTTGGCCACCAGCTGCTGCAGCGAAAGCGCGGTGGCCGCATCGTGGGTGGGCGGGCCAGGCACGAACAGGCCCAGCTGGAAACCGTCCTGGCCCGGGCTGCGTACCGTCAGCCAGCGGTAGCTGCCGTTGCGTACATCGGTATGCACCTCGAAGCCGAGCTTGCCGACATAGAACGCGAGCGCCTCATCCTGGTCGCGCACATACAGGCCGACCGTGTTCACAGTGTTCGTCATGGGACCTCCCTCAGGTGGGGTCCACATTAGCAACCGCCTCGCGGCGACGCTTCTCCAAAACTGCGATCTTAAGGTCCGGTCGCTGTGCGGCACGTGCGTGGCATTCCGGCACGCTGGCCGACGCCGCCTGGCCTGCACGCTCACGCTCACGCACATTGCCCGGGCTGTCACCGGTGATGTCACGGAAGATGCGGCCAAAGGTGCCCAGGCTGCTCCACCCGGTCTGCACGGCGATTTCGGTGACCGGCATGTCGGTGTCACGCAACATCGCCACGGCCCGTTCGATGCGGCGGCTGAGAAGATACCGGTGCGGCGGCAACCCGAATGCCTGCTTGAACGAGCGGGCGAAGTGCGCCGGCGACACCGCACTGACCTCGGCCAGGCGTGTGACTGGCCATTCCTCATGGCTGGCCCGGTCCATCCGGTCCTTGGCACGCAGCAGGCGTCGCAGCAGTTCGGGGCTCTGGTTCACAGCGTCACCGCTTGGGCCAGATGATGGCGTGCTGCGTGCCGTGCCTCGGCGGCCTGTTCGACCAACCAGTCACGGAATGCGATGACCTTGGCGCTCCCACTCCGCGCCGAGGGCGCCACGAACCAGAAGCTGCGACCGTCGCTGGCGACACCCGGATGCGCCTGCACCAGGCGCCCGCTCTCCAGCTCGGCCTGGAACAGGATCGGCGAACCGATGGCGATGCCCTGCCCTGCGATCGCGGCACCGACATCCAGATGCTCGACGGCGAAGGGCGTGACCAGACTCCCTGGTGCCGGCGGTGGAAGGTGCCCGTGCGCGGCGAACCACAGGGCCCACCAGTCCGGCCGACCGAGCAGGGGAATCTCCAGCGTGGTGCTGCCCAGCCCACGGGCCGACGGCAGCAGCGCCGGCGCACACAACGGCATGAAAACGCTGGGGAACAAGGGTGTGGCCTGCAGCCCAGGCCACTCGCCATGCCCGTTGCGGATGGCGGCATCGAAGTGGCCGGCGGCAAGATCCTGCGGCTCTGCCGACAGATCCAGTTCCAGCAGGAGCTGCCGATGGCGGGCGCGGAACGTACCCAGCCGCGGCGTCAACCAACTGGTGCCCAGCGTTGGCAGTACGGACAGGCGCAGTCGCGCCGCATCCATGCCAGCGGCGCGCATGAAGCTGGCGCGTAGTGCGTCGAATGCCCGGGTGGCTTCCTGCGCGACGCTGGCACCCACCACCGTCAGTTCCACGTGCTGTGCGTGGCGCAGGAACAGGCAGGTACCGGTCTGGGCCTCCAGCCGCCGCACGTGATAGCTCACCGATGCCGCAGTGGTGTCGAGCTCCTCTGCGGCACGCGCGAAGCTGCCCAGCCGCGCCGCCGCCTCGAAGGCGCGGATGGCGGCAAGCGATGGCAGCTGGCGTTGGGTGACCATAAGTGTGGCTTAGCCTGAGCCCCGATATCTGCGTGGTCAATCCCCTTCGTACCCGCAACGATGGGGGCACCTTCGGTAGGGGATCACGCATATGGATCGACGGCAGTTCCTGGTCACCCTGGCCGCCACGGCCGCGTCCACCGCCCTGCCCGCCGGGTGGGCCCTGGCCAGTCACAGCGATGACTGGAAATGGTTGCAGGGCACCTGGCAGGTCCGGCACCAACGCCTGAAGGAGCGGCTGGTGGGCGATACCCGCTGGGAAGCCTTCACCGGCGCCAGCGCGGTCTGGCTCACCCTGGGCGGGCTCGGCACCATCGATGACAACGTCATGGCACTGCCTTCGGGTCCCTACAGGGGCCTGGGCGTGCGTGCCTTTGATCCGGTGTCTTCCACGTGGTCGATCTGGTGGATCGATGGCCGCAATCCTGCCCATATCGAAGCCCCCGTACGCGGCGGTTTCAAGGGCGATGCCGGCAGCTTCCGCGGCACCGACCGGATCGACGGACGCCCCATCGACGTGTGGTTCCGGTGGCACGCCATCCATGGCGAGGAGCCGTGGTGGGAACAGGCATTCTCCGACGACGCCGGTGCGCACTGGGAGGTGAACTGGCGCAACTGGTTCCGCCGCACGGCTGCGGCCCCCTCGCCGCTTCCGAAGCTGCCGGATGCACCGGGCGATTTTGATTTCCTGGTGGGCCATTGGAACGTGCGCCATCGTCGCCTGCGCGCCCGACTGGCAGGCAGCGATGCGTGGGACGCGTTCAACGGCACCCTGCACAACTGGCCGGTACTGGGAGGATTCGGCAACGCAGGTGACAATCTGATGGACGTGCCAGGAGCCCCGCTGCGCGGCATGGGCATCCGCGCCTGGAATGCGGCTGAGCGGCACTGGCTGAGTTGGTGGCTGGATGGCCGGGAACCGACCCGGATCGGCGCGCCACTGCTCGGCCGTTTCGAGGCCGGTGTCGGTCGCTTCTTCGGCGAAGACCAGCACGACGGACGAGCGATCCGGACGCGGGTGATCTGGTCACGCATTACCCCGCGTTCGGCGCGCTGGGAACAGGCGGCCTCGACCGATGGTGGACGCAGCTGGGAAACCAACTGGGTCAGCGACTTCGAGCGGCAGGCATGAAGGCGCTGCTGGCCGTGATGCTGCTGGTGTCTGCGTCGCCTTGCGCGTCTCCATCCAGGGTGCTGCAGATCGTCGGCCCGGCCGAGCGCTTTGCTCCGGGTATTGCATCCACGCAGTACGACGAGATTCGACTGACCTTGAGCCCGGACGGAAAGACCGCACTGTGGTTCAGCCGCAACCGGCCCGGCGGTCCGGGCGGGTATGACATCTGGGTCTCCCGTAACGATGGGCAGCGCTGGCGGCCGGCGAAGCCGGTGCCGTTCAACACGCCGGGACGTGACTTCGATCCCGCCTTTTCCGCCGATGGCCGCGCGGTGTATTTCTGCTCGGATCGAGCAGGCGGCCAAGGCGGCGACGATCTGTATCGGGTCAGCGTGGGGAGCGACGGTCGATTCGGGGAGCCGGTCAATCTTGGCCCCGCAGTGAACAGCGCGGCCGATGAGTTCGCGCCAATGCTCTCGCCAGACGCAGCCACGCTGCTGTTCTCCAGCGATCGCGCAGGCGGTGCGGGTGGCCATGACCTCTACGTCGCAGCGATGGTCCGTGGTGAGGCGCAGCCCGCGCGGCCACTGCCCGGAGACCTCAATACCTCGGCGCAGGAGTTCGATGCCACCTTCCTCGGGGATGGCCGTACTGTGGTCTTTGCCCGCGCTCTCGACTTCGGCAGCGCACCGGTGCGCCAGTTCATTGCCTACGAACGTGGAGGCCGTTATGACGCGGGCCATGCATTGCCCTCGCCCTTGAACGAAACCTCCGGCGACAGCTACGGCGCGATGCTGGATGGCTCGCAACCCGGCACGTTGACCTATTCGGCCCGGCGTGCGGACGGTGCAGGGTTGGACCTGTACCGCATCCGCTACCGGATGAAGCGCCCTTGAAGGCGGATGTTGTCGATTCCCGGCACCCCGGTTCGTCGAGAGGATGAATACCCCAGGAGAAAATGCAGATGCCCTCCCATCAGTCCCTTGCCTGCGCCTGCGGCCAGGTCCGCCTGACCGCCACGGGCCAACCCATTGCCACCGTCGAATGCTGCTGCGACAGCTGCCGCAAGGCCGGCGCCATGCTGCAGTCGCTGCCCCGAGCACCCGAAGTACTGGGCCCGCATGGCCAGACGCTTTTCGTAATGCACCGCAAGGATCGCGTCAGCATCGATGCCGGACATTCCATGCTGCGTGCGTTGCGCTTGTCCAGCAGGGGCGGCAGCCGCCGCGTCCTGGCGGGCTGCTGCAATACGCCGCTGTTCCTGGAGTTCAGTGGCGGCCATTGGCTGAGCCTGTATGGCCTGCTGTGGCCCGCATCGGCAAGACCCGCCGTGGAGATGCGGACGATGGTCAGTGATCTTCCTGATGCGTCTGTCCTTCCGGACGATGTGCCGAACCTGCAGACCCGGTCGCTGCGGTTCCATGCACGGTTGATGAAGGCGTGGATCGCCATGGGCTTCCGCAGCCCACGCATCGAAGTCGCGGGAGATAGCCATGTCTGAGCCCGAGCGGATCGAGATCGAGAGCATCACCACGCCCGGGCACATCCAGCGCGTGGATCGTGCCAAGTATCTCGCCATGCGCCATGCCTTGCTGCAGGCCCTGCCTGCGCAACCTCCAGGCCTGACCGTTGCGCAGGCCAAGCAGGCGCTGCTGCCGCACCTGCCCGCCGCCCTGTTCCCGGCAGGCGCCACCGCCGGCTGGTGGTTGAAGGCCGTGCAGCTGGACCTGGAAGCCAAGGGCGTGATCGAGCGCGTCACGGGCAAGCCGTTGCGCCTGTTCAAGCACCTGGCGGCCGGCTGATCAGCGCTGCGCAGGCAGCTCCAACCGGTGCTTGCGGCATAGGCGATACACCGTCACCCGCGAGATCTGCATCTGCCGCGCGCACTCGGAAACGTTGTAGCCGGTCTGGCGCAGGGTCTGCAGCAGCACATCGCGCTCGGCCTGGCCCCGCGCATCGTGCAGCATCGCCCCAGGCAGGACCGCCACCGATGCGCCCAGCTCCAGGTCACGCTCGCTGATCAGCTCGCCCTCGGCCATGATCGCCGCACGCTGCACGCGATTGAGCAGTTCGCGTACGTTGCCGGGCCATTCGAAACGCCGCATGGCCTGCAGTGCGGCCGGCGCAAAGCCGCGTGCACGCACGCTGTGGCGCTGCCGGAAACAGCGCAGGAAGTGTTCGGCCAGCAGCTGCACATCGGCACCGCGCTCACGCAATGGTGGCATGAGCAGGCGCAGCACGTTCAGACGGTAGTAGAGATCGCTGCGGAACCGGCCCTGCGCCACCGCGTGTTCCAGTTCCACGTGGGTGGCAGCCAGCACTCTCACATCCGCCCGCAACGGCTGGCTGCTGCCGACGCGCTCGAAGGTGCCTTCCTGCAGTACACGCAACAGGCTGGTCTGTGCCTCCGACGGCAGGTCACCGACTTCGTCCAGAAACACCGTGCCGCCGTGCGCGGATTCGAACACGCCGATCTGCCGCTTGTCGGCACCGGTGAACGAGCCACGTTCGTGGCCGAACAGCTCCGACTGCACCAGGTTGGCCGGAATCGCACCACAGTTCACCGCAATGAAAGGCCTGCCAGCACGCCCCGACAACGCATGCAGCGCATGTGCGGCCAGTTCCTTGCCTGTACCGGTTTCGCCGGTGACCAGCACCGGCAGCTCCACCGGCGCGAACTTGTGCAGCACCGTGCGCACCGCATGCAGCGCAGCGCTTTCACCAATCAATGCGTGCGGTCCCTGCCCGCTGCAGGTTGCGTCGACAGGCGGATCATCTGCGTCGAACTGCTGGCGCATTGCGCAGACCAGATCCTGCAGGCCGAACGGCAGCGTGAAGCGGGCACGGCATCGCTGCAGCAACGGCAGCCAGGCCGCTGAAGCAGGTCCGGCACCCGGTGGCAGTACCGCCAGCCAGGGTAGATGCTGGTGCTGCTCGATCCACGGTACCAGCAGCTGCAGCGCGACCGCATCGAGGTGGCGCAGATCGAGCACGGCGAGCAAGCGATCGCGCCCGCGCAGGCCAATCGCCATGGCGGGATCGGGACGGATGCTGCGCACATACCAGCCTGCTGCCGCCAGCGCACTGCGCTCGTTCGCCAACGGCTCGCCAAACCAGAGCACGCAACGTGACGTTGAAGCCTCCGGGACCGCTGCCATGCTTCCCCCAGCATCCGGACACCGTCGGCGGACTGTCAGGCAATCACCGGCGTGCCGCCCCCCGCCGGGACCTCTACGGCCACCGGGGCGGCCTTTGTTGGGCGGATCCTAGCGCTTCCCTAAACGGCGGCGCAATGAGCAGTGCGTCAAGAAATTCCTGGCTGAAGCGGCACCGTTGCAGACCGCGACGCCACCTGTAACACGGATGCGACAGTCGCCCGCCGCCCTTGCCCTGCGGTGCCTGGGGCTTCGAAATCCCAACAATTCCACGACGTGCCTGTAACAGCGTGGCAGCAGCCCGGTCAGGTGCGGCACGGTGCCGACATTGGCCGGTGGGCACTTCGGAGTTGGCACGGTTGATGCGTGGTTCCGCCGCACCCATCGCGGGAGATCGGCATGGACGGCTCCACCCTGATTCGCGGCCTGGCCGCAGCACTGGCAGTGGCCCTGCTGTCGGTTGGCGCGGGCGCATCCGCATCCGGCGCCCGCCAAGGCGTGAAGGCACAACCGGGCGAGATCGTCCTGCTGCGGGATGTATCCGCGCGCCCGGCATACCGCATGGCACCGCCGGGCATGGCGCTGATTGCCGACCCGAAGCCGCAGCGCGAGATCGCCACCGCATTGGGTGCCGGCGGCACAACAACCGGCATGGACGAGTTGAGCGATGAGGACTATGCCGGCATGGGCGCCGGCCAGGCCGCGTCCATCACGGCGCCGGGTGGCACCACTGTTGAACGGGTCACCCAGCAGGCCCTGGGCGGCACGCTGGGCCGCAGTGGCGACGGCATGGTCGGCAGCAATCTGGGGGGTGCCATGAGTGGACCGCTCGGTGCTGTGGGCAGCAGCACCCGCGGTATCGCCGATACCGTGCGCGGCGCACTGGCCCAGTTCCCGCTGCAGGGCACGGCCCCGGCAGGTGGAAAATGAAGGCGCTGCACGGGTTGCTTCTGCTGCTCGCTGCCGCGCCCTGGGCGACCCGGGCCGATGACTACAGCGGCATGCTCGCCTATCTCGACGTGGCCCGCATCGACGGCCACGCACTTGCCGGAACGAATGGCGCCATCGCCGTGAACCAGGCCGCCGGCGACCTCAACGTGCAGGCCAACCTACGGGGTATCGCCAAGGGTGATCGCGCCGACGTCGCGATCAATGCGCGGCAGCTGCAGCAGGGCAACCGCGTGCTGTCCGGGCCGCTGCAGGCCACTGCATTCATTGGCGGTGACGCACTGGCCGGTGCCAGTGGCATCGCATCCATCAACCAGGCCAGCGGCATCGCCAACACGACGCTCAACGTCGTCAGCGCGACGCTGGCCCGACAGGGCATACGCGAAACCGACGATACGGCCTTGGCCGCCGAGGGTTCCGCGTTGGCAGGGGGGCGGGACGACACCGGTCACGGCGTCGCGACGGGCACCCGCAGCGCAGGTGTAGCCAGCACCGCACTGCGGGGATTCGACGGGGTCCTGCAACTCAATCAGATCGCGGGCAACGGCAACGACACGGCCAACGTATTGGGCCTGGTCGTGCAGGACCGCCCGTGACAACCACCCAACCGATGCACCACCTGATGAGAGAGAGGGCACCATGAAAGCGACCGTCAAACAGACCATGCTCGCCATGGCGATTGCCACTGCCTCGACCGCCGCTGCGGCCAATGGCTGGGACAACCAGAACGCCAACGCGAACATCAATCACAACCACACCGTCAGCGAGACCCGCAACGACACCCACAACCACACCGACAACGACGTACGCAACCGCACCGTCAACGTCAATGTGCAGAAACACAGCAACATCCAGGCCGACGAACGCAAGGAAAAGAACAACCACGGCGTCGACGTGAACCTGGAGAAGGACCTGCGGCTGAGCACCGACATCAATTTCTCCGGTGACCCGAACATCACCGGCGACATCGACCTCGACTCGGCGGCCATTGCCGTGATCGACAACCGCCAGTCGATCAGCAACAACGCCACCAGCAACAGCCTGGTCACCAACAGTGCTTCCATCGGTGACAGCGTGGGTGCCGGCGCCTCGGGCAATCTCGGCTTCAACGTGGTGTCCGGCGACAACAACGCGCAGGACAATGCCGCGTCGCTGTCCGCTGCCGACGCGTCCTTCAGCTTCGGCATGGCCGACGCCGAGGTGTTCGTCAACCAGGCCGGCTTCGGCAACGCCACCATGAACTCCGGCGTCACCAACGCCGCAGGTCTCGGCGGCAACGCCTTCGGTGGTGCTTCGGGCAACATCGGCGTGAACATCGCCTCGGGCAACAACAACGAGCAGAAGAACGCGCTCGCGGCCTCGGTAGCGACCACCGCGGTGGCGCAGTCGAGCATCAGCTCCAACCAGGTCTCCACCGGCAACACGGTCAGCAATGCCGGCTTCGTGCAGTCCTACACGGATACCGTGCAGGTCGGCATGCGTGGCGGCGTCAGCGGCCTGACCCTGGCCTATGGCGCGGGCACCTACCGCGGCACCGGCAACGCCTACCAGATGGCCAACTACTATCTGGATACATGGAATGGCGAGCTTCCACATCCGGGTGGCAACAGCACCGGCCACATCGACCTGGACAACGAGATCCAGAACGCCACGATGAACCCCAACCGGCCGGGAGTGGGCGGCCTGGGCTTCGATACGCGTGAGAGTGGCACCAGCCAGTTCGTCGAACTGGGCGTGGCCGATCTGTACGCCAGCCTCAGCGGCACGGTCAGCACCACGCGCTGGGTGAACGTCAACGCCACCAACACCTCGGCGTTGTCCGGCAGTGCCTTCTCCGGCGCCTCCGGCAACATCGGCGTGAACGTTGCTGCGGGCACCGGCAACCTGCAGGCCAACAGCCTGGCCCTGGCCGTCGCCCAGCCCAGCACCGGCGGCGGTGGCGGCAGCGGCGAGTAAGCGCAACACCCCGGCCGTCCGCCAATGGCCGGGTTCCCGGGAGCCCCTGTTCCTCCTCCCCCTTGGGACAGGGGCTCCCCCCTGCTGCCGGAGAACGTGATGATCCGTTGCCGCCTCTCGTTGCGCCTGCTGGCGATGCTGTTGCTGCTGGGTACCGCCTCCGCGTGGGCGGGCGAGGTGCGCTTCAGCGGCGTATTGCCCAATGGCGCGTTGCTGCAGCAGAAGGTGGAGAGCATGCAGGAGCGGCGCTACCGCAACGTGGTGCGGCAGCACACCGATTACAGCTGCGGGGCCGCCGCGCTGGCCACCATCCTGCGCCACGCCTACCACCTTGATACCGACGAGGCGACGGTGATCGAGGGAATGATGGGGGTCTCCGATCCCGCTCTGGTAGCCGAGCGCGGCTTCTCGCTGCTCGACATCAAGCGCTACGTGGAATCGCTGGGCATGCGCGGTCGGGGCTACCGCATCGATGAAACACGACTGCGCACCCTTCGCGTGCCAGGGCTGGTGTTGATGGACGTGCGCGGTTTCCGCCATTTCGTGGTGCTCAAGCAGGTGCGCAACGGCATCGTGGAAGTGGCCGACCCGATCCTGGGCAACCGCAGCCTGGCCCTTCCGGAGTTCCTGGCCGCCTGGCCATCGCGCGCGGTCTTCGTGGTGATCGGCAGCGACTTCGATCGCAACACCGCTCTTCTGCAACCCAGCGAACGGCCAAGCGCCCGCGCGCTCTACGCGCGGCAAGGGCCGATCACCGATGCCGAACTGGTCGACTTCGGCTTCAGCCACGCCGACCTGTTCTGAAGGAGGTTCGACCATGTTCCGCCAACCGATGATGATGGCTCTGCTGCTGGCCTTCCCTGCCCTGCCCCTGCAGGCGGCAGAGGGCGCTCCCGGTCGCGGCCTGAAGGAAATTCCGGACCCGGAACTGAGCCTGATGCGGGGGCGCTACACGGTGGGTGGCAACAACGTTGCCTGGTTCGGGGTCACCATGGTGTCGCAGTGGCAGGCCAGCAACGGCGCGACGCTGCAGGGCAGCCTCACCCTGGGCATGGACTTCCGTGGTGGTGGCGTGCCGAAGCTGAGTTTCCAGCCCAGCGTGCATGTCACGGCAGCCGATGCGCCGCTGCCCGATACCCACGGACGCAGCATCGACAGCAGCGGTCTGGCCAACGCCAGCGGCCTGGTGCAGAGCGTGCAGGTGGCCGGCGATGGCAATGTCGCGCGCAACGTCACCACGCTGACCGTCCGCGAGGGTGGCGTGCCAGCCGTTCTCTCTGATGGCGCAGGCAACGTCACCGCGCAGCAGGCCGGCGCCAGCGCGACCGCCATGCTGGAAGGCAACCAGGCACGCCTGCTGCTGCAGGTGGATGGCCAGGGGCTGGTGCAGCAGTGGATCCGCAATGGCAGCGTCGGCCAGGGTATCGCCCTCGCCGGTGACGGCCAGATCGCCAGTAACCAGCTGCGGCTGGAGCTGGTGCGCAACGCCGTGGGCAGCAACCTGCCGTTGAGCCAGAACGTGGCCCAGGCGATTGCGTTGAACCGCGGCATGGGGCCAGGCCAGTAACAGGGCCTGGCATTGGGGGAAACGCTCCACAACGCAGGACACCAACATGCACACCCTGATAAGGATCACCCCGTTGGCGCTGGCGGCGCTGACGGGCACCGCCCTTGCCGCACCGCCGACGTCCGACGATGGCGCTGACGTGCAGGCCCTGGCCAACCAGCTGGAACAGCTGAAGGCCAACTACGCACAGGAAGTGCGGCGGTTACGCGAACTGGACATGCAGGTCCAGGCCATGCAGGCGCGCTTGAGCGGGCGGGTTGGCCCGGTCACAGCCCCACCGGCCGCGCCATTGGCGCAGGCGGCCGCCGCCGCGGTCCCACCGAGCAGCGAGGGCTACGCCAGTACCGCCGCCGAGGCGCAACAGGCCAAGCAGGAGTCGCGGCGCAGCGTGGACGACGTGAAGCAACAGCAATCGGCCCTGTTCTCCCGCCGCTTCACCATCGAGAACAGCCTCACCTACGCCCGCTACGACCGCAAGCAGCTCACCCTCAACGGCTTCCTCGCGCTGGACGCCATTTTCCTCGGCAATATCGCCATCGAGAACGTGGAGTCCGACTCGCTGACCTACAACGTGGCGGCCCGCTGGGGTGTCAGCCCGAACCTGACGCTCAACCTGGACGTGCCTTACCTGGCCCGGCGCACCGTATACCAGAAGGGCGGCGCCGGCGGAGCAGCGGCCGCCATTGCACAGGAAGAGACCAACGGCAACGGCCTGGGTGATATCGGGCTCAGTGCGAACTACCGGTTGTTCGGCGAACGCGGCTGGCGCCCTGAGACCGTGCTTACCGCCGGCGTCACCGCCCCCACCGGGCGCGCACCCTACGGCCTGGACTGGAAGGTGATCGAGCGCGATGACGACGACTACATCCGCTTCGCCGTGCCGCGCGAGCAACCCACTGGCAATGGCGTATGGCAGGCCAACCTGGGCCTGTCGATGGTGAAGACCGCCGACCCGGCCATCCTGTTTGCCAACATCGGCTACGTGCACTCCATCCCGCGCGGGTTCGACGACATCGACAGTAATCCGGACACGGTGAACCCGGGCGATGTGAAGCTGGGCGGCTCGGTGTACTTCGGCGCAGGCGTGGCCTTCGCATTCAACGAGCGGACCAGCCTGAGCCTGTCCTTCAGTGACCGCATCAGCGCCCGCGCTTCCACCCGCTTCCAGGGCGGCAAGTGGATGAAGGTAATCGGCAGTGATGCCAATGCGGCATCACTTAACCTGGGCGTGACCTATGCGCTGAACCAGCACACCACGCTGGTGACGCTGCTGGGCATCGGGTTGACCCCGGATGCGCCGGACTTCACGTTGGCGTTCAAGATTCCGTACATGTTGTAGCTGCATCTGCCATGCGACCTCATCAACGTCCTTCGTGGCTACTGACCGAAATGACAACCACAGGGAATCTTCTTTTTCGGGAAAAGCGCGCAACCAGCCAATTCCAGACCAGGTGGTAGGGCGTTGAACATGCATGGGCCGTGTTGAAGCGCCCGGCATCTTCTCCCTTGTTCAGCAGATGGCTTGGCATAGCGTACTTGTTGCAAGCCAGGATCAGCTGATGACAAAGATCACTCCAATCTGGCGGTAAGGCGGTGAATGCAAGTTTGAAATCATTCCTGCCTGCGATCCGGGATGCGTCAAACGTGAAATCCGCACCCACCTCTCTTCCGCAAGCCAGAGAGCCCGTGCGTACCAGAGCTTCGAGCAACGTCCCAAGCGATTGGTCGCACGGCTCACCCCGTTTGGCAGCGCTTGCTACCCAGTGAGGACTGAAAGGACGCTTCGGATCAGAAGAAGCACCGATGTACCACGCGTGCGGCGGTGCTTGCTTGGATTGAACGTAACTGCCGGCACCAATTTGGTAGCCGTTCTGTAGCGCCGCATTCGACCCTGCAGCGAAGTAGAGGTCGAATGCGGGCCACTCTGAAAGCAGAGCAAGCTCTTTCAATGTCGAGTCGTTCTTCTTGCTAGGAAGCGACACGACAGGTGTCACCAGCTTTTTTCCTTTTGCGTTTCCTACCACCTTGGCCTGCAGGATCAAGCCACGTGCAGCCCTCACGAAGCAGGTGCCAGAGTGGATCTGAAGCCGGTCGATGAAGAAGACCGCCGCATCGCCAATCTCAACCCGCTCGGTTATCTCCTGGCCCCTATGGTCCTTCACAACATTGGTGAATCCGGCCATGGGGATTTTGTCAATGTAACCGAGGCTGACTTCGACCGTCCTTTTCATGCCATTGCTGCTGGAGAAACTACTATCGCTGCGGATCAGCGCCTCGAACGGTTTCCAGAATCCGGGCGAGAACAACGCCGCAAGCTGTTGAAGTTCCCCCCTTCTGCCTCGCTTCTTGTGTACCCGGGAGACAAGATCGTCGATGTTCTTGGCCGTGAAGGCTGCACCGGAACTCATGTCATTCCATCCTTGAAGATTAGCTAAGATTCCCGCCGGACTGTAGCGGATTCCGCCAGACGAGTGCTTGCCGGTGCTTGACGCCCCGTTGGCGGGATGACCGCGCCAACACAGTCCCTGATTCACCCACCGGCACCACAGCCGCCCCCGGCCACTGCTATATTCAGTCCAGCTCGGCAGGCATGGTGCCTGCCCTCGAATCACAGGGAGTTGGTCATGGGTCTGGTACAGGCGGTGAAGGGTGCGGTTGGCGGTGTGCTGGCCGACCAGTGGAAGGACTTCTACACCGTGCCGGCGGGCCTGCCGTCCACGGCGGCGCTGTTCGCGGCCGTGCCGCAGGGCACCAATGCCGGCCGCGGCTCCAACACCAGCGGCTCGTCCAACATCATCACCAACGGCTCGAAGATCATCGTGCCGGAGGGCTATGGCCTGCTGCTGTTCCAGGACGGCGCGATCACCGCGTTCGTCGCCGAACCGGGCGGCTACGAGTGGCGCTCTGACGATCTGAACTCGCAGTCGATCTTCGCCGGTGACGGCCTGGTCAGCACCTTCATCAAGCAGAGCTGGGAGCGCTTCAAGTTCGGCGGCCAGCCGGGCTCGCAGCAGGCGGCCTACTTTGTCTCGCTGAAGGAACTGCCGGATAACCGCTTCGGCACCCAATCGGAAATCTACTGGGACGACGGCTTCCTCAATACCCAGGTCGGCGCGGTCACGCGTGGTTCGTACACGCTGAAGATCGTCGACCCGATCCTGTTCGTGAAGAACTTCGTGCCGGCCAGCTACCTGCAGCCGGGCCAGGTGTTCGACTTCACCGACCTGGACAACGCCGCCGCCAGCCAGCTGTTCAATGAAGTGGTCGGTTCGCTGGCCCCGGCCTTCAGCCTGTATACGAACGATCCCAGCAAGGGCAACCGCATCACCAAGCTGCAGCAGGACTCGCTGGGCTTCGCGCAGAGCCTGTCGGCTGCGGTCGAACAGGGTTACCAGTGGAAGTCCGACCGTGGCCTGGCCATCGTCAAGACCGCTATCGTCTCGATTGAATACGACGCCAATACCCGCGAACTGCTGAAGACCGTGCAGCGCGCCGATGCCCTGTCGGGCTCGCGCGGCAATTCCAACCTGCAGGCCAGTGTCGCCCAGGGCATCCAGTCGGCTGGTGAGAACGGCGGCGCGGCCGGTCTGGTCGGCGTCGGCATGGCGTCGGGCATGTTCGGTGTCGGTGGCATGCAGCAGCCGGTCACTCCGGCCGCGGATGACCCGGTCGCCAAGCTGAAGAAGGCCAAGGAAATGCTGGACCTGGGCCTGATCACCCAGAGCGACTATGACGCCCTGAAAGCCAAGGCACTGGGCCTGTAACAGCAGGACGCACAACGAACATGTCCGATCCCCGAAACGGCCCACCGCCGCTGCCCGGATCCGCGCCCGCGACGCCGCCGCCCTTGCCGGCGGCGTCGTTGGATGGGCCCGGTTCGCCGCAGGACGTCCCTCCCCTGCCCGGCAGCTTCCCGCTGGACACCTCGAAGCTGCCGCAGGCGATCCGCGATGAAGTGGAAGCGCCCGATCCTGTGGCCATCGATACTTCGGCCAGCGAGCTGAAGGACGGCCTCAACCGCTGCCCCAAATGCGGCGCCACCGACATCCGGCCCAAGGCCGGTACCGATATCCTGGTCTGCCTGTACTGCCGTCACGAATGGCATGGCGCACGCGTCGAGGAGGAGTTTGGGCTGGGCGAGGCCATCGACCAGCTGCGCGGCACCGTCATCGCCTCCGGCGCACGCGACATCGATGCCGACACCTCGGCGTTGATGACGTTCAAGTGCACGGGCTGTGGCGCAGAAGTCACGGTCAACACCGAAAGCACGATGACGGCGCGCTGCCACTGGTGCCGCCACGTCTTCGGCGTCAACGAGCAGATTGCCAATGGCGCGGTACCCGATGCGGTGCTGCCCTTCCACATCAAGAAGGACGATGCGGTCGCGCGCATCCGCCAGTTCGTCGACAAGCGCCGGATGTTCGCGCTGAAGGCGTTCAAGGACCAGTTCACCCCTGAAAACGTGGTGGGCGTGTTCCTGCCCTACATGATCGTCGACAGCAATGTCAGCGCTGCGGTGGCCGGCAAAGGCGAGATCAAGACCCGTGAGTACACGGTCGGCAGCGAGAAGAACAAGCGCACCCTCTACGACGCCGATGTCTACCAGGTCGAACGCCAGGTCGATTTCACCGTCGACGATCTTCCGCTGGAATCCTCGGCCGAGCGCGGCAACCTGGATACCCGCGCCAACACCAACAACATCATCAACACCATCCTGCCGTTCGATACCAAGAACGCGGTGAAATGGAACGCCTCCTACCTGGCCGGCTTCACTTCGGAGAAGCGCAACCTGGATGTGGAAAAGCTGCGGCCGCGGCTGGAAGACCAGCTGCTGTCGATTGCCCGCGCACAGGTGGAAGGCTCGGTGAAGCGCTACAACCGCGGCGTGCGCTGGGAGCAGGAACAGCTGGAGGTGCATGGCACCCGCTGGGTGTCGATGTACCTGCCGGTCTGGCTGTACTCGTACCATCAGCCTGGCAAGAACGGCGGCATGCTGCACTACATCGCGGTGAACGGCCGTACCGGCGAAACCATGGGCAGCGTGCCCGTGCAGCAATGGAAGATGCTGCTGGCGGCCCTTGCCACCGGCACCGTCATTGAAGCCCTCGCAATTGCCTTCCTGGTGGCATCGACATGAGCGACGACAGTGGCCTCTGGCTGTTGGCGGCAGGTCCGGCCGGCGCAACCGCGCTGTACTGGGCGTTGTACCGCTATTACCGCAACACCGACAAATCACATTCCTTCGAGCACGAGACCGAAATCGAGGCGCAGCCCGTGACCGGTTCAGACCAGCAGGTGGGCCGGGTCACCGGCACCGAGGAAAAGCGCATACGCGGTGACAACGTGTACGAGTACCGGAAACGGGTGGCAAGGGTGAAACCCGACCAGTAGAGCCAGGCCATGCCTGGCTGATCGACAACGTCGCAACGACGACGGTGAACAGCTTCAGCCGGGCAGATGTGTACGCGCCTGCGACTGTGGCCTGCTTCGCAGATCAGCTTTGTTTGCCATGCCTATACTACCGCCGCTTCCACCCCGGCCATCGTTGCACCTGCCGGTGGAAGCGGCGGGGCTGGATGTCCCCGTCGGGTCGGCCGCCACGCTGCCGCCGGCCCTGCCAGTGATTTGTAACCCAACGCGGTTCAACCAATCACCAGGGGGAAGGCTATGCGCTACACACGTCGTGATTTTCTTGCCACCACCGCCAGCGCTTCATTGGCGTCACTGGTGGCGCCCGGGGCCTGGGCCAGCGGCGCCGCACCGGCCGGAAAGGCCGCGCAGGCGCGCTACCACCGCTACAACGTCACCAGCCCCGAAGGCCAGCGCATGCTGGCCAGCTACGCGCGTGGCATCAAGGCCATGTTGGCACTGCCGGCAGACGATCCACGCAACTGGTTCCGCAACGCCTTCGTGCATCTGATGGACTGCCCGCACGGCAACTGGTGGTTCTATGTCTGGCACCGGGGCTATGTCGGCTACTTCGAACAGACCATCCGTACGCTCAGCGGTGATCCGCAGTTCGCCATGCCCTACTGGGACTGGACCGAGCTGCCACGGATTCCCCCGGCGATGTTCGACGGCGTATTGACGCCCACTGACAGCGCCTATGCGCCGTATACCCGCAACCTGGCGGTCTTCACCCGGTTCATGCGCCCGGCGTTGCAGCGCTACTGGGACACGCTGGATGCAGGCCAACGCGGCCAGCTCAAGTTCCGCGGCTACCTCACTGCAGACGATGTCTGGAACGATGTAACCGGCTACAGCGTCGCGGAAAAGACCGGCATCTCGGGCAATGCGGCCTATGCGATCACCTGCGGCGCCCGCTACCTCTGGCGCGAGAATCCCGGCTTCGATGCAAAGACCGCTTCGGCCGTGTCTCCCGACACCATCCACGCGGGGCTGTCGCCGGTCGAGTTCTACAACGACGATGTCAGCCGCAGCTTCACCAGCTCGCGTACGGCCTCGCACGTGGTGCAGCCTGACGGCGCCACGAAATTCTCGGTACTGGAAGGATTCCCGCACAACAAGGTGCACAACTGCATCGGTGGCGTCGGCGCGGTCGATCCCGGCCCCTACGGCAACATGACCAACTTCCTGTCACCACTCGATCCGATCTTCTACCTGCACCACGCCAACATGGACCGCCTGTGGGATGTGTGGAACCAGCTGCAGCAATCCCGCGGCAAGCCGATCATGCCCGTCAATGTCGACCAGCGGCGCCAGTTCATGAACGAACCGTTCCGGTTCTTCGTCGATGCACAGGGCAAGCCCGTTGGCGAGCGTCCGGCCAGCGCGTTCTTCTCCACCACGGCCTTCGACTACGACTACGTCTATGCGCGCCGCAACGACATGCTGGAGGCGGTCACGCTGCCAGCAGCTGCCGGCGCGGTGCGGCTGGTGCGCGGCACACGCTCCGATGGCGCCGTCCGCGTGGCTGTCCCCAATGAGGCGGTGCGCGCGCACCTGACCACATCGGGCCCGCGCCAGTTGATTGCCGAAGTGACCCTGGAGCGACCACGCGGTTTGAACAATACGCGCGAGTTCGACGTGCTGATCAACGCACCGGCGGGCACCGCCTCCGTGGCGGCCGACAGTCCGTACTACGCCGGCACCGTATCGTTCTTCGGGCCGACCATGGCCGGGATGGATCACAGCCACCCAACAACGTTCGCGGTGCCGCTGCCGCAGAAACTGGGGGCCCTGCAGGCGCTGAATGCCGCCGATGGGGGAACGACCACGCTGGAGATCCGCCTGGTTGCATCGTCCGGCCAGGCACCGCGGACATTCCCGGTACTGGATGCCGCCATCCTGGTAGCGCCGCCGCAGCCGTGATGACGCACGGCAGGTGCCGGGCTGTCCGGCACCTGCCTTCAGCCTGGCAGTCTTCAGCCAGCCTGCCCCAGCCGTACCTTCAACTGCTGGATCTCCTGCTCGCTCACTCCGATCGACTTCAGGTACCCTTCCGCACCACCGTACTGGCTGTGCAACGCCGCCAGGAACTGCTCCATGTTGTCCGGTGCGGTACCGGCCATACCGGCCATCTTGCGGGCGATCTCGGGATTCTGCTTGACCAGCGCCATGATCTGCGCGTTCATCGCACTGTCCTTCGGCTGCCCTTCCAGATAGTGCGCGGAGATCGCGTAGTTGTGCACGATCTCGGCCTTCGGCACGCCCGCCAGGTCCAGCAGCAGGCCAGCGATGATGCCGGTACGGTCCTTGCCGGCCGTGCAATGGAACAGCACGGCGCCATCCTGCTGCGCGGCGATGCGCTGGAACACCTGCTTGAACTGCAGCTGGCTGTGGCCCAGCCACTGCACATAGGCTTCGCCCAGCGAATCGGGGAAGCTGGTCATCATCTTCTGCAGGTCCATCTTCTCCGTGCCCATCAGCGAGATGCGCTGGTAATCGAAGCGATCATCCCTGGCCAGCAGGTCCGGTGACTGCGCTTCCTCATCGGCGGTGCGCAGGTCGATGTCCAGCTTCACGCCGGCCGCGGCCAGGGCGTCGCGGTCGGCATCGGTGAGGCGGCCGAGATCGGCGGTGCGCACGAACGCATCGGCCGGAATCGGGCCATGGCGGCCCTGCAGGCCGGCGAAGGTGCGCACGTTCCAGGCTCCCTGCAGCGGGATCACCCGCTGCGCGTCGGCAGCGACCGGCTTCACGTTGGCAGCGACCGTCGGCTTTGCGGCGGTGGCCTGCGGTGCATCGGCAGCAACGGCGGTCACGGCCAGCGGCAGGCTGAGCATCAGGGCCAGGACAAGTTCGGTAGAGCGGTGCTTCATGGAGTTCTCCGTTCGAATCAGAAGTTGACGGCCACGTCCAGACCGAAGGTGCGCGGGTCATTGAAGATGCCGGTCTGGCCCAGCGCCGGGCTGTTGAGCTTGTAGAACAGGTGCTGCTCATCCAGCAGATTGCGCGCCCACAGCGAGAACGACATCGTGGTGCCGGTGCTGCTGACCGGAACGTCCACCAGCGCCACCCGTGCATTCACCACGAACGAGCTGTCGGTCAGCATCTGGTCGTACTCGCTGGTGTAGTAGCCATCGGACCAGTTGCCGTCCACATGGAATTTCAGCGCCGAGAAGTTGGCGAACGGGACCAGATAGTCGACCGACAGGCTGCCGGCGTTCTTCGGCGCCAGCAGCGGCTGCACGGTCACCTGCACGCCCGCACCGAACGGGTCGGTTGCTGTCTGCGCATCGATCTTCGTGTAGGCGTAGTTGAGGCCGAGCGTGAGGTTGTCGACCGGCATCACGTTGAACTCCAGCTCCGCACCCCGGGACTTGCCATCGCTCAGTGCATTGGTGGTGACCATGGTGGTGCGGGTTTCGCCGCTGTTCGGGTCGAACGGCAGCGAGAAGTCCATTTGTTTGTGCGCGATGGTCGAATCGAACAGCGCCAGGTTCAGGCGGGCGCGGTTGTCCCAGAACTGCGACTTGAAGCCGAGCTCGTAGGCGGTCACTTCTTCCGGACCGAACGCGGTGTAGTTGGTCGAGCGCGAATTGGCACCACCGGCCTTGAAGCCCGTGCTGTACTTGGCGTAGACCATCGCGTGCTCGCCGAGGTCGTAGGCGATGTTGACCATCGGGTCGAAACGGCTCCAGCGGTCCTTGAAAGCGAGATTCGTCGCCGCGCCGTTGACGGTGTACAGACTGCCCTTCTTGTCGTCACGGGTGTAGCGACCGCCGGCAGTCAGGTGCAGGCGCAGCAGTGCTTCCGGCGTCCACGTGGCCTGGCCGAACACGCCCAGGCTGTCCGTCCACGCTTTGCTGGCGCGGTCGATGCGTACCCGCGAGAGATCCAGCGGGTTGGTCGCCGGATTCACGGTGTAGCTGTTGCCACCCGGCCCCCAGACCAGCATGTTCGGGGTCTGCGCATTGTCACCGGCAGTCTCGTGGTAGTAGAACGCTCCGCCGAGGAACTGCACCTGCGAGGTATTGCCGATCAGCTGGAATTCCTGGCTGTACTGGTGCTGGTAGACCTGCGCCAGGCTGTAACGACCGAACGGCGTCCCTGCACCACCGTAAGCGGAAATCGCATCGACCAGGCCCATGTCGAACTGGCCCTGGGTGAGTTCACGGTATGAGCTGATCGACTTCAGCTCCAGGTTGTCATTCAGCGTCCACGACAGGTTCAACAGATGGCCGCTGGTACGCCCGATGTTGTCTTCCTGCGGTCCACCGAGAATCGCGCTGTCGCGGCGATCCAGGCTGGCACCGGCCTTCTGCAACGGGCTGAGGTACGCGCCCGGCACCAGCACCTGGGTGTGGTACGGCGTGGTGGCGTCGTAGGAGCGATCGAACGCGTACAGCAGCGAGAAGTCGTCGCTCGGCTGCCACAGCGCACTCAGGCGTGCGCCGCGCTTGTCGTAGCTGTTGAAGTCGCGCTCGCCGCGCATCGGGTTGTCGGTGGTGCCGCCACGCTTGGCCTGCACGGCGTCGATCTTGAAGCTGACATCGCCCACCTTGGGCAGGTCCAGGTGCAGCGCACTGTTGTAGCCGCTGAAGTTGGACACGCCGGCGCTGACGCTGCCGCCGAATTCGCCGGTGGGCGCCTTGGTCACGATGCTCACTGCGCCGCCTTCGGTATTGCGGCCGAACAGCGTGCCCTGCGGGCCCTTCAGTACTTCAATACGCTCCACGTCGTAGAGCATGTTGCCCAGGCCCTGTGCGCGGCCCATGAACACCCCGTCGACGTAGATACCGACGCCGGCGTCGCGGGCCGGCTGGTTGGCGTCGCCGGAGGCGCCGATGCCACGGATGCCGATGTTCAGCGCCGAACTGCGGGTAGCGAACGGCGTGACCCGCAGCGACGGGATGGAGCCATCGGACAGACTGCCCAGCGAAATCGCGCTGCGGTCCTTCAGCGCTTCGGCATCGACCACCGATACCGAGATCGGGGTCTCCTGCAGGTTGGTGGCGCGTTTCTGCGCGGTCACCATCACCTGGTCGAGGGCAACGACAGTGCGCGCGGCCTCGGCTGATGCCTCGGCGTCGGCACTGGGACTGTCTTCGGCATGGGCCAGTGCCGGCAGCGCGGCGGCAATGGCGAGGGTGAGCAGCGGGCGGTGCAGCAGGGCGTGGCGCATCGGACTCATTCGCGGAAGGAGAAGGCCGGCGCAGTCTGGGAGGCGGGAATTACAAATGAATGACCGTTCATTCACACCTTTTGTGACGTACTATCCCGCCTCTGGACGCCCCGACTTCACGCAATGACGCCGAAAACCGCCGTAGCCGTACCCGCTGACGCCCCTGCCGCCGCCCCTGCCGCCGCCCATGCCGAAGCCCAGCGCCGTCGCATCCTCGACGCCGCCCAGAAGTGCTTCATCACCCGCGGTTTCCATGCCGGCTCCATCGGCGATATCGCCGCCGAGGCCGAGATCAGCCAGGGGCTGATGTACCGCTATTTCGCCAACAAGCGCGCCCTGATCCTGGCCCTGATCGAACGCCAGCTGCGTCACGACCAGGCCTCGATCAGCGAGATGCCGGCGGCCTCGGATCTGGTCGATGGCCTGCTCGCGTGCTACCAGCAATGGGCACGCGGCGAGGTGCTGCCGATCCACGGCAATGCCATTGCCAGCGTGGCGCTGTATGCGGAAATCAACGCCGAGGCTCACCGCGACCCTGTGCTGGCCGAGGTGCTGCGCACCCACGACAAGCAGACCAGCGCCGCGATCCATGCCTGGCTGCGCCAGCGTGACCTCAATCTAGGCCGGCGCGTCGACGAGGAAGGCATCGCCGGACGCACCCTGCTGCTGCGTTTGCTGGTGGAAGGCCTGGCCATGCGTGCCGTGCGCGACCCCGACCTGCCGCCAGAACGGGTCCGCGCCCTGCTGGCCGATGCCATTGGTCGTGTGATGGGGTAGTGCCGGCCGCTGGCCGGCATCTGCAGTACCCCGGCGTCACGAAGTTGCCGGCCAGCGGCCGGCACTACCCAGCCTATGCGGCCCGCCATTGCGGCTGCTGGCGGAACGCCCCGTGATGCGTGCGTTGCGCGTTGCGTCGCCTGCCGGCCAATCGACCGGTAATGCCGGCCGCTGGCCGGCATCTGCAATGATCCGGATGTCATGAGGTTGCCGGCCAGCGGCCGGCACTACCCCGTCGTTACCCCGTCGTTCGACACGCGCTGTATGTCCGCGACCGCCGTCACGTTTTGGCTCGACCCACGTGCGGCCCACCGAAACGCTGATGCCAACGCGTCACACCGGCATCACCCGACGCTGGCGATACATAACGTGGTACGCACTAGCGTAGTGCCCGACAGCCGCCGAAGCCGCCCTCGCCACCCTGCCCTGAAAAGCACCATGGACGAAGCCGAACGACTGCTTGAACTCGACCGCCTGCACCTGCTCGACACGCCACCAGAGCCTGTTTTCGATGCGATCGTCGCCGCCGCGCGTGCCGCAACCGGCATGACCATGGCTCTGATTTCAGTTGTTGCCGACGAGCGCCAGTGGTTCAAGGCCAACATCGGGCTGGAAGGTGTCAGCGAAACCGCGCGCGAGATTTCATTCTGCACCCATGCCATACAGCAGGACACGCTGTTCGAGATTCCGGACGCGCGCCAGGACCCTCGCTTCTCCACCAATCCCCTGGTGACCGGCGGCCCGCGCATCCGTCACTACGCGGGCATCTCGCTGGGCTCGGCGCATGGCGCGCGCATAGGAACGCTGTGCCTGCTCGACCCGATGCCGGGCGTTCTGTCTCCCTCGCAGCGCGAATTGATGGTGCATCTGGCCCGGGTCACCACCCAGGTGCTGGAGCAGCGCAGCACGCTGATGGCCCAGGTCGGCCAGGCCAAGGCCCTGCATCGTGAGCTGAAGCGCAGCGAGGACTTCCTGGAGCGCACGAACCGCGCGGCCCGGGTGGGTGGCTGGGAAATGGACCTGGTCAGCAACGAGGTCCGCTGGACCCGCGAAACCAAGCAGATCCACGGCGTGCGCAGCAACTTCGAACCGACGCTCGAAACTGCGCTCTCGTTCTATCGCGAGGACAGCCGAAAAATCATCCGCACGGCGGTGCAGCGTTGCATCGATGAAGGCACGTCGTGGGAGGTGCAGCTGCCGATGACCACCGCCGACGGACGAGCCATCTGGACCCGCGTGGTTGGAGGCCGGCAGCAGGTCGATGGCCGGCCGCGGCTGGTCGGGGCCATACAGGACATCACCGAGGAGCGCGCCGCGCTGGATGCACTGGAAGCCAGCGAAACCCGCTACCGGCGGCTGTTCCACTACAGCCTTGGCCTGATCTGCACCCACACGCTGGAGGGCGTGCTGACCTCGGTGAACCCAGCGGCCGTGCAGTCACTGGGCTTCGATGAGAGCTACATGATCGGGCGCAGCTTGTGCGACCTGATGCCGCCGGAGAAGCGGGCCGCGTTCAAGGCGTATCTGGAACGCATCGCAGTCAACCACACCGATGCCGGCGTCATCGAGCTGATCGCCGCCGATGGTACCCGGCATTTCTGGGCGTATCACAACGTGCTCGACAACGAGGCCACCCCACCCTACGTGCTCGGCCATGCGCAGGACGTCACCGCACTGCGGATGCAGGAACAGCAGTTGCGCGAGATGTCCTTCAAGGATCCCCTCACCCAGAGCTACAACCGCCGCTTCCTGCCCCGCCTGGACGAACTGATCGACCAGCCTTGGGCCTGCCTGATGTTCGATCTGGATCATTTCAAGCAGATCAACGACACCCAGGGCCATGCACGGGGTGACACGGTGCTGGTCGAGTTCGCCGCCTTCCTGCGCGCTCCACTGGGGTCAATGGAAAGCGTAGTGCGTATGGGTGGCGACGAGTTCATGGTGGTGCTGACTGCACCGGAACCGGGACGGCTGGCCGCGCTGGAGCAGTGGTATGCGCAGCATGCCGGGCAGTCACCCACGCCCTTCTCGCTGGGCGCGACCCATCATGCACCCGGCGAGACGGTGGCCGACACCCTGCAGCGCGCCGACAGCCGTCTGTATCGCGAGCGTGCACGCGTGCGCACGCATCCGCGCCCCTCATCCTGAGGCTGCTCCTGTGGAGCCAAAGGCAACGGCTCCTGCCGTTGCCTTCGGCTCCACAAATGCCCGCACCGGGCCTGCGCCTACTCCGCTGCCAGCGCCTGGATCGGATCCAGTTGTGCCGCGCTGCGCGCCGGGAAGTAGCCGAAGCCAAGCCCGATCGCAGACGAGCATGCCAGCGCGGCAAGCACCGGGCCCGCCGTGAACAGGAACGGCACACCCAGCGACAGCAGGCTGGACAGCGCACCCACGCCGAACGCGAACAGCACCCCCAGCACGCCACCGAACAGGCAGATCAGCACGGCCTCGATCAGGAACTGGCGCAGGATGTCGCCCTGCCGCGCGCCCACCGCCAGCCGCACGCCGATCTCGCGCACGCGCTCCTTCACCGAGACCAGCATGATGTTCATCACCCCCACCCCGCCGACCACCAGCGCCACTGCTGCGATGGCCGAAACCAACGCTGCCATGGTCTGGCTGGACTTCATCACCGCCTTGCGGATCTGGTCGGCGTTGTAGATGAAGAAGTCACGACGGCCATGCAACCGCTCCAGCTCGGCCCCCAGCGAGGCCTCGGCGGCGTTGGTGGGCACGTCGTCGCGCACACGCACCGTGATGCTCTCCAGGCGCTCGCTGCCCAGCAGCCGCGAGGCCGCCGAGGTATACGGCACGTAGACCGTCGGGGTTGCACCGCCAGCGAACGCATTGGCCCCGACCACACCGATCACCTCCACCGGCATGCCGCCCAGCAGCACCGTGCTGCCAATCGGGTTGCCGCTGAACAGCGCTTTGGCGGCCTTCTGGTCGACCACACCCACTGCGCGATGCGCATCCACTTCGGCGTCGGTGAAGAAGCGGCCGGCCTTCAGCCGCAGCCCACGCACGCGCGGCATGTCGGCGCCTACGCCCAGCACCTGGGTGTTGGCACGCCAGTTGCCCTGCAGCGCTGCCACCGATCCGCTCAGGTTCGGGCTTACGCTGTCCACGTAACTCAACGCCGCAAGATGGTCCGCATCGCCCACCACCAGCGTCTCGATCTCCGCCGAGCGCGGGTCACCGAAATCCGAGCCCGGGAAGATCTCCAGCGTACTGGCGCCCAGTTCGTTGATCTGTGATTCAACCTGCGCCTGTGCACCCTTGCCCAGCGCAACCACGGTCACCACGGCCGCTACGCCGATGATGATCCCAAGCATGGTCAGCAGCGTGCGCAGGCGATGGGCCAGCATCGAGCGCACGGCCATCCGCGCGGCTTCGCGAACCGCATCCATGCGTGCGCGGCGCTCGGTGACCGGCGACACGCCGCGTTCTGTCCCGGGTGTTTCAGCCACAGCACGCGATCCCCGCTCGCCGCGGTCGGTCACCACCCGGCCGTCGGCGATCTCGATCACCCGCGCCGCGTTGGCGGCAATCGCCGCATCGTGTGTCACCAGGATCACCGTGTGGCCCTGTGCATGCAGGCGCTTCAGCTCGGCCATCACCTGCTGGCCACTGGCGTGATCGAGCGCGCCGGTGGGTTCATCGGCCAGCACGATCGCGCCGCCGTTCATCAGCGAACGGGCAATGGACACGCGCTGCTGCTGGCCGCCGGACAGCTGGCTCGGCCGGTTCGCCATGCGTTCGCCCAGCCCCAGCGTTTCCAGCAGCGTGCGTGCACGGGCAGTGCGCACGTCCGCCTCCACGCCGGCATAGACTGCCGGCAGCGCCACGTTCTCGGTGGCACTCAGATTCTCCATCAGGTTGTAGCGCTGGAAGATGAAGCCGAAATGCTCGCGGCGCAGGCGTGCCAGCATGTCCGGCGCCATCTGCTCGGTGGCCTCGCCGTTCACCCGATAGCTGCCGTCGGTCGGCCGGTCCAGGCAGCCAAGGATGTTCATCAGCGTGGACTTGCCCGAGCCCGAGGGGCCGATGATGGCGATGAACTCGCCGGCATCGATGCGCAGCGAAACGTCCTTCAGCACCACCACCTCGCCGGCGGCGGAGCGATAGGCGCGCGATACGCCATGCAGTTCCAGCAGTGCGTCGGCCATGCTCACATCCCCAACAGGCTGGTCGGTTCGGATTCGCCGCCGCTGGGCGCCTGGCCGACCACCACGTTCTCACCCTCGCGCAGGCCGGACAGGATCTGCACGGCGGTGGCGGTGCGCAGGCCGGTCGTCACCGCACGTTCCTGGGCGCGGCCCTTGGTGTCGAGCACGCGCACGGTTCCACGGCTGCCGTCCTTGCCATCCGAATCGGTCAGCGCCGTCAATGGCACCTGCAGCGCGTTGGCAACCCGCGCCAGCTGCAGGGTCACCTTCACCGTCATCGAGGGCTTCAGCTTCAGGCCGGGATTGGCCACGTCGAACAGGCCGGCGTAGTACACCGCCTTCGGCGTCTGCGCAGAGCCACCCGCATTGCCGGTGGCGACGTCGGCAATCGAGGACGGCGCCGGTTCCAGCTGCTGCAGGTGGGATTCATAGCGGCGGCCGCTTGGCCCCAGTGTCGAGAACCACAACGGTTGCCCCGGTGCCACCAGCTCGACGTCGGCCTCGGCGATCTCGGCGCGCACGGTCATCGTATCCATCTGCGCCAGCATCACGATGGTCGGCGTGGTCTGCATCGAGTTCAACGTCTGCCCGGCCTTGGTGACGATGGCCACGATGTAACCGTCGCTGGGCGAAACAATGCGGGTATAGCCCAGGTTGATCCGTGCGGTTTCGACCTGGGTCACGGCCTGCTCGATCTGCGCCTGCAGCGCGGCCACCTCTGAGCGTGCCGCATCGCGCGCCACGCGTGCGGCTTCGAAACCTTCCTGTGACACCAGGCGCGACGCCACCAGCTGCGACTGCCGCTGGTAAGCACGGCTGGCCTGCGCATAGCGGGCCTGGCTGGCGGCATGCTGGGCGCGCAGCGTGTTGGTGGCCGCCTCGGCACTGCGCAGCGCGATACGCTGCGGCTGCGAATCGACCTCGGCGATCAGGTCACCGGCCTGTACGCGCTGGCCCAGCACCACATGCAGGCGCTTGACCTGGCCGGACACCTGCGCACCCACCGCCACCAGCTCCTTGGGATGGACCCGGCCGACCGCCTGTACGGTCTTCTCCAGATCCGCCACCCTTGCCGGTGCGGTGATCAGCGCGGCATCATCGCCGCCGGCAAACGCCCACCATCCAGCGCCGGCGGCCAATGTGGCCACCGTAGCGGCAATGATCCAGGTCCTGCGGTTGCTCATCGAAACGCCCGGCTGCGTGCAGTCGCCCAGTGCGACCGCCGAAACCGCAGTCTGGAAGCCGCGGATGGACGTTGTTTGGAGCCACTGTGGAGATTGCATGGAGGCGCGGCAGCCGTTCAGGCACCAGCCCCGCGCCTGAATGCTGCGGCCTGCGTCCACGCAATCTCGACACAATCTCGACCGAGTCTCCATCAACGGTCGCTAGCCTCGTCGGCCTCGCCGACTGCCCGCCTGCCGTGTCCCTTTCCCATCCAGACCTGCCACCCATCGATGTGCGCCGTGCCTACCTGGCGTGGTGTGCGCCTTCGCCGTGGTTGATCGCCGTCGTGTTGGCATCGACCACCAGCTGGATGCTGGCCGCGCCGGATCCGTTACCCCCGCTGCTGGCGGGCTTCGGGGCGGCCGCCCTGGTGGGGTTCCGCAGCGATGGGCCCGGTGGCACTGGCCGTTCCGGCGCACTCGCGTCGCTGGCGCTGATTGGTCTGGCGGTCTGGGCGGCAACGCACCCGGTCGCCGACGCCACCCTGCATCTGCTGCTCGCCCTAGCCACTCTCGTGGTCGTCGCCCTGCTGGCACTGCGCCTGCGCGCCATCCTGGGCATGGCCTTGCGGCTGCAGGCCCGAGTAGATACCACTCCCATGGCATCGCGCTGGAGCAAGCTGCCGGCGGCGGTGTCCACCCTGATGCTGCAGCAGCTGCGCGGCGCAGGTGCAGTGGAACCGAGTCTGCGGCGCACGCTGGTGCTGGCCACCCTGGCCTGGGCTGCCAACGAAGAGGCGCAGGACATGCAGTGCCGACGATGACCCTGCCCCAGATCCCGCCCTTGCCCACCCTTGCCCCGAACCCGCAGCACGCAATGAAACACGATCTCCGTACCCGACAGGCACCCTTGGTGCTGATTGCCGAAGATGAGGGCGAAATCGCCGACATCCTCAGTGCCTACCTGGCCCGTTCCGGCCTGCGCAGCGCCCGCGCCGCCGACGGTGAGGCGGCACTCGCCAGCCACCGCCAACTGCGTCCGGACCTGGTGCTGCTGGATGTGCAGATGCCAAAACTGGATGGCTGGCAGGTGCTGAGCGAACTGCGACGGATCGGCAACACCCCGGTCATCATGCTCACTGCCCTCGACCAGGACGTGGACAAGCTGACCGGCCTGCGCGTGGGCGCCGACGACTACGTGGCCAAGCCGTTCAATCCGGCCGAGATCGTCGCCCGCATCCAGGCCGTGCTGCGCCGGAGTTCCCGGCCCCTGGTCGAAGCGCCCAACGGACTGATCCGCCAAGGGCCCTTCGAGATCGACCTGCGCAGCCACGAGGTGACCGTGCGCCATGGCGAGCAGGTGCACGAACTGAACTTCACCCTCACCGAGTTCCGGCTGCTGGTGCACATGGCGCGTGCGCCACGGCAGGTGCATGCGCGCGCCGATCTCCTGCATGCCTGCCTGCCCGAGGGCGACGCGCAGGAACGCACCGTCGACAGCCATGTCAGCAAACTGCGGCGCAAGCTGGAGGATGTCGGTGTGATCGGCATTCCCGCCACCATCCGCGGCGTCGGCTACCGCTTCCTGGACTGAATGATGAACCCCAAAGGCAAGAGCATCGGCCGCCAGATCACGCTGTCCATCACGGTGGCCTCGCTGTGCTCGACGGTGCTGTCGATCAGCGGCTTCTACCTGTTCTATTACCTCATGGAGGTGTTCTATCCGCGCTGGTACGACGAGCCGGAAACGATCATGCCGTCCGGGCTGGAATGGCTGTGGATCGGATTGACCGCCACCGTGGTCGTCATCTTCGCCACGCTGGTCGCCTCGCGCCTGACCCGGCGCATCATCACGCCGTTGAACTCGGTGGCCGAAAGCCTGCGCCGGGTCGCCAGTGGCGATCTGGAAGCACGTGCACGCGGTGGTGATACCACGATGGCCGAAGCGGCCACGCTGGTCAGCGATTTCAACTCCATGGCAGAACGGCTGAGCCGGATGTCCGAGAACCGGGTGTTCTGGAACGCGGCGATCGCGCATGAACTGCGCACGCCGATGACCATCCTGCGCGGCCGCCTGCAGGGCATCGCCGAAGGCGTGTTCGAGCCGGGGCCTGAGCAGTTCAACAGCATGCTCACCCAGCTGGAAGGCCTGACCCGCATCATCGAGGACCTGCGCGTGGTCAGCCTGGCCGAGAGTGGCCACCTGGATCTGCGCCTGCAGCGCAGCGATGTCAGTGTGCAGGTGGCCGCGGTGGTTGAAGCGATGTCCGAGGCACTGACCGAGAGTGGTTTCTCGGTGACATTGGACGCACGACCTTCGCTGGCCGACTGCGATCCTGCACGCATCCGCCAGGCAGTACTGGCACTGCTGGAGAACGCGCGTCGCCATGCCATTCCCTGCCCGCTGCGGGTGTACGTGACGCTGGCCGAAGGCCATTGCACCGTCACGGTGGAAGATGGCGGCCCCGGCGTGCCGGACGACCTTCGCGACAGCATCTTCGAAGCCTTCCAGCGCACGGATGTTTCCCGCTCGCGGCAGAGTGGTGGCTCCGGGCTTGGCCTGGCCGTGGTGCGTGCGATTGCCGTGGCCCATCACGGAACAGCGCTATGCCGGGCCACCGAACGTGGTGGCAGTGCCTTCGAAATCCGCTGGCCGGTGCATGCGCGTCGTTGAGGGCCATCGCTGCCCTGGAAAGCCCGAAATGCCGGAACTGCCTGGGTAGAGTCGACTGTTAGTCGACTTGCGCGCGCAAGCGCGGGTTCTTCCAACAGTTCGCAAAGAGCAGTCGACTAACAGTCGACTCTACCCCCTTCCCACCCAGGCATCCCCATGAAACCCCCACACGATCCGGCGGCCGCCGCCGGCAGCATCGGCCAGCAGAACGCGGCCGCCACTCTCAAGGCCATCCTGCGAACCTATCCGTGGCAGCTCACCGGCACCTTTTCGCTGGTGGCGCTGGAAAATGCGCTGCTGCTGGCGTATCCGCTGTTTGCCGGCTTCGCGGTGGATGCGATCATCCGCGGCAACATCGGCCACGCCATCTCCTACGCCGGCGTGGTACTGCTGTTCTGGCTGGTCGGTGCTGCCCGCCGTGCGGTCGATACCCGTACCTTCACCCGCATCTATGCCGACCTGGCGGTGAACGTGGTGCAGGCGCAGCGCAGGCTGGGCCACGCCACCTCCACCTCGGCCGCACGCGTTGTGCTGGCCCGTGAGTTCGTCGACTTCTTCGAAAAGCACGTACCGATCATCGCCACCGCGCTGGTATCAATGTTTGGTGCGGCGGTGATGCTGCTGGTGATCGAACCGCTGGTGGGTGCCGCGAGCCTGATCGCCTTGCTCGGCGCAGTGTTGTTGATGCCGTCGTTCGCACGCCGCAACGAGCAGCTGCATGGGCGCCTGAACAACCGGCTGGAACATGAAATCCGCCTGGTCGACCGGGTCAGTCCCTCGGTGCTGCGTCGTCACTACACCACGCTGTCGCGGCTGCGCATCCTGCTCTCCGATCGCGAAGCGGGTGCCTTTGTGGTAGTTGGCGCGGCGGCAGCGGTGCTGTTCGCGCTGACGATCGGCCGTCTCGCCACCACCGACGGTGTGACGCCGGGTCATGTGTACGCGGTGATGACCTATCTGTGGACGTTCGTCGGCAGCCTGGACGATGCACCGTCGATGGTGGATCAGCTGGCGCGGTTGAAGGACATCGGCCGGCGAGTCAGCCCGGGCATGGAAGATGCGGAGCGCAAGGACGCCGCTTGACCGGTAGACGCCCACCTTGGTGGGCAACGACGTATCGCGGCGCCAACCAAGGTTGGCGACTACCGGGCAACGGTGCCAACCAGGATTGGCAATTACCTCGCTGAAGGACATCGGCCGCCGCGTCAGCCCCGGCATGGAGGATGCGGAGCACAAGGATGCCGCGTGACCGGTAGATGCCCACCTTGGTGGGCAACGATGTATCGCGGCGCCAACCAAGGTTGGCGACTACCAAGGCAACAGTGCCAACAAGGATTGGCGGTTACCTCGCGGAAGGACATCGGCCGCCGCGTCAGCCCGGGCATGGAAGATGCGGAGCACAAGGATGCCGCTTGACCGGTAGATGCCCACCTTGGTGGGCACCGATACATCGCGGCGCCAACCAAGGTTGGCGACTACCGGGGCAACGGTGCCAACCAGGATTGGCAATTACCTCGCTGAAGGACATCGGCCGCCGCGTCAGCCCCGGCATGGAGGATGCTGAGCGCAAGGACGCCGCTTGACCGGTAGACGCCCACCTTGGTGGGCAACGATGTATCGCGGCGCCAACCAAGGTTGGCGACTACGTTGCCGTGCGCCCGCACATCGCCAATGCACCGATGATCAACGCTTCCATGCTGCGGTCGAACTCGGCCTCCTGCGCCCTCCGATCCAACGGGCGTCGCGTGGTATCTACCACCGCATGCCGCGAATACACGGTGTCGGCCAACGCCACGGCGTGATAAGCCACGGTCGACAGCAGCCACGCCGCCTGCTCGAGCGGCAGATCATGCACGCGGCTGAATTCGGCATGGTGGCGCTGGATGCGCGCCAGCATCTCCGGTGTCTTCGCGCCGTGGCTGACCAGGAACGGCGCCAGGCCCGGATTCCCGTCCACCAGCGTCCGCAGTGAACGTTGGAACGCACGCAGATCCTCCTCGATGCTGCGCCGGCCAGCGGCATCCAGTGCCGGTGCCTGCCAACGCTCGAAGATCGCCTCGGCCACCAGCTCGCGCAGTGCCGCCAGATTCGCCACATGCTTGTACAGCGCGATGTGGCTGACCCCCAGCGCCGCCGCCACGCCCACGAAGCTCAGCCCCGGCAGCGTCATGACAATGCCGGCGTCGGCGATGCGCTCGCGGGTGATGCTGGGCGGCCGCCCACGGGCAGCGGTCTTTTTCGGTGCAGCCATGCGGTAACGGTTCCTGCGCGGTGCGCGGGCAAGGGCTGTCATGGTGGTCCGCAGCGACGCCGCGGTCAACGCGTCGCTGCGGTCCGTGGACAGCCCCCGGTTGCGGCACGATCAATTTAGTTTACTATGATGTAACTAATTCGCATTTGCAGTGTCCAGGATCGTTGTCGATGTCCGCGTCCCCCACTTCAATCACCCCGGCCGGGCCGCTGCGCGGCGCCGACCATGATCGCGGCCTGCAGGCGCTGCAGGTCCAGGTGGTCGCGGTTGCACAGCCGTGCGCCAGCCTGCTGCGCCTCGTGGTCCAGCTGCCGGAACATGCAGAACTCGCGCCCTGGCAGCGTGCCAACACCGCCGTGCGCATCCAGCTCGGCGCCACGTTCGGCGATGTGTCACGGATCTACACCGTGCGCAGCCTCGATCCCAACACCCGCCAGTTCACCCTGGACGTAGTGCTGCACGAGGCGCCGGGGCCGATGCTGGCCTGGGTACGTGCGCTGCGCCCCGGTGATGCCTTCGATCTGACCGGACCGCGCCCCCATCTGCAGGTACCGCAGCGCGAGGGCACCTGCGCCCTCCTGTTCGCCGACCCAAGCGCCATCCCTGCCCTGTTTGCATTGCTGCAGCAGTGGCCGGCCGACCTGCGCGCAGAGGCCTGGATCGCCTCGGATGATGCATTCCCGGTAGACGAACTGCCCGCCATTGAAGGTATCCGCGTGCACCGCCTCGCCACCGGTGACGCGCCGTTGCTGCAGCAGGCGCGCCAACTGCGGCCGGAACCCGGCAGCACGGTCTGGGCGGCTGGCGAGCGCGAGGAAATGCGTGCCCTGCGCCGCCACTTCATCGAAACGGTCGGCCTGCCACGCAGCGACGTTGCCGCGGCCGGCTACTGGAAACGTGGCGAGACCACCACCGAGACCGACCAGCGTCGCCGCCGCAACTACGAGCGCGTGCTGGCACGCGGCGGTGGCCTGCAGGACCTCGACGACCTCGCCGACGATATCTGATCCACCCAGCAGTATCCGCGCCCCGCGCTTCGTTCCACCCAGCCACAGATCGCCCACGCACCTCGCGTGCAGCACTGCCACACCGGCAGTGCCGTGCCCTCTGCCAGCCATTCCACAGCCCGCGTCGTCCTGCCCCTGCAGGTCACAGACGGCGCCGTGCTGGCCGATCGCACGACCCACCACACGAGAACCGCCATGTCCCTCCCCCTGCGAACCCTGCCCCTCCCACGCCGCTCGGCGCTGTCCCTGGCCGCACGTGCGGCGTTGCTGCCCACCCTGCTGATCGCCACCGCCGCACACGCCAACGATGCACCCGATGGCGCCCGCCAGTTGCCCACCGTGAACGTGCGCGCCGACAAGACCGCACCCACCGATACCTACGCCGGCGGCCAGGTCACGCGCGGCAGCGGCGTCGGCCTGCTCGGCGAGCTCGACTTCATGGACACGCCGTTCAACACCACCCGCTACACCGCCGAATTCATCGACAACATCCAGGCGCCGGACCTGGTGCGGGTCATCGCACTGACCGACCCCAGCGTCTACAACAGTGGCTCCAGTGGTGGCATCACCGACTACTTCAACATCCGCGGTTTCGGTGTCGCCTCGTCGGATATCGGCTTTGGTGGCCTGTACGGGCTGATCCCCTACTACCGCGTCACTCCCGAACTGGCCGAGAGCATCGAAGTGCTGAAGGGCCCGTCCGCGCTGCTCAACGGCATGCCGCCCGGTGGCTCGGTGGGCGGTGCGGTGAACGTGGTACCCAAGCGTGCAGGCGACACGCCGCTGACCCGCTTCACCGCCAGCTACGGCAGCGACGCGCAGTGGGGCGGTCACCTGGATGTCGGCCGCCGCTTCGGCGCGGACAAGCAGTTCGGCGTACGCCTCAATGCCGTGCATCGCGACGGCGACACCGCCACCGACCACCAGCAGCACAAGACGCAGCTCGCATCGCTCGGCCTGGACTGGCGTGGTGAGCGCTCGCAGGTGTCGCTGGACCTGTTCAGCAGCCGCGACCATGTGGATGGCCTCAACCGTGGCGTCTCGCTGGCGCCCGGCCTGGCCGTGCCCCGCCCGCCGAAAGCCAGCACCCTGTTTGCACCGGACTGGACCTTCAGCACCGTCAAGGACCAGGCCGCCGCACTGCGCTGGTCGTTCGACATCAATGACTACCTGCAGGCGCATGCCAGCTACGGCCACGGCCATACCGATTTCGACTCCATCGCCAGTGCCACCACGCTGATCACCAACACCGCCGGCGACTTCCGCAACAACTTCGCCCACCAACGCTTCATCTACAGCAAGGACACCGCCGAAGCCGGATTGTCGGCGCGTTTCCGCACCGGCGCGGTCGATCACGCGCTGGCCATCAGTGCAGCCTGGTACCAGCACGACCAGAAGTTCGGCTTCAAGCGCAACCTGCTGGCCCGCGATTGGGTAACCAATATCTACAACCCGCAGTGGGGCCCTGCCATCGACCGCAGCTTCAGTGATGCGTCGCTGCCGAAGACCGCGGAAGTGCGCACCACCAGCTTCGGCATCGCCGATACGCTGTCCTTCATCGATGATCGTGTGCAGCTGACCCTGGGCATCCGTCACCAGACCGTGCTCAGCGATACCTTCGATGGCGGCACAGGCAAGCGCACCGCACGCTACGACGCCAGCGCCAACACCCCGGCCGGTGCACTGCTGTTCAAGGCCAGCGACCGCCTGTCACTGTATGCCAACTACATCGAAGGCCTGAGCCAGGGCAGCACCGCCCCGGCCACCGCCGCCAACGCGGGCGACGTGTTCCCGCCGTTCAAGACCCGCCAGCGCGAGGTCGGTGCCAAGTTCGACTTCGGCCGCTTGGCCAGCGCATTGAGCGTGTACGAGATCGAAAAGCCCAGCTCCTACACCGACCCGGCGACCAACGTGTTCTCGTTCGGAGGCCAGCAACGCAACCGGGGCGTGGAATGGACCGTGTTCGGCCAGGCCACCGAACAGCTGCGCGTGCTCGGTGGCATCGGCTGGCTGCAGCCGAAGCTGACCCGTACCCAGGGCGGCGTCAACGAAGGTCGGTTGGCGACGGCCTCACCGCAATGGCAGGGCAAGCTGGGCGTGGAATGGGACGTGCCGGCCGTGGCCGGCCTCACCCTCACCGGCAACGCGGTCAGCCTGTCCAAGGGCTACATCACCGCTGACAACAGCCAGTGGGTGGCGGGCCGCACCGTGTTCGATCTCGGTGCCCGCTATGCCACGCAAGCGGCCGGCCATCCGCTGGTACTGCGCGCCACTGTGCAGAACCTGACCAACAAGGCGTACTGGGCAGGCAGCCTCGGCTCCGGGCTGGGCACGCCACGCACCGCCCTGCTGTCGGCCACCATCGATTTCTGATCCTCGTTTCAAGGGCGCCACGCCATTGCGCGTGGTGCCCTGGAGAAGTGCTTTGACCGTTTCCCGTACCGCCTCCGTGCTGGCCTGGCTGCCCCTGGTCTCACGCATCATCGCCGCGTTGTTCGGCGGCTATGTGCTGGCCGCACTGTGCAGCATCGCGGCACTGGCGCTGCCCATTGATGGTCGCCAGGCCGTGTTCACTGGCATGCTGGCCAGCTTCCTGCTGTACGCCGGCGCCGTGGTCTGGGTGTTCGCGGTGCGCTCGGCGTGGCGCGCGTGGCTGGGCCTGCTCCTCGTCGCGTTGCCCTTGTGGTTGATCGCACAGACGGTCGGCAACGGAGGCGCTGCATGAGCAAGGTCGATCGCACTCCGAAGCCACGCGGCATCCGCCAGACCATGTCCGACCTGCATATCTGGGTGGGGCTGCTGGCCGGATGGATCCTGTACGCGATGTTCCTCACCGGCACCGCCAGCTACTTCCGCGACGAGCTCTCGCGCTACACCCGCCCGGAAATCGCCACACCGTCCGTGTTGCCGGACGCCGCTGTGGTTGCGCAGCGTACCGTCACGGCAATCATGGCCGACACGCCTGCGGCCAGCCAGATCAACCTCAGCCTGCCGAGCACGCGCATGCCGTGGGTGTCGGCGATGTGGGCCAGCCCGGGCGGGCGTGGCCGGCATGGCTTCGACTCGGGCCTGTTCGACGCCAGCACCGGTGCACCGCTGCAGGCACGTGACACCGGCGGCGGCGACTTCTTCTATGCCTTCCACTTCAACCTGCACTACATGCCGGCGATGTGGGGCCGCTGGATCGTCGGCCTGTGCGCGATGTTCATGCTGGTCGCCATCGTCAGCGGCGTAATCACCCACAAGAAGATCTTCGCCGACTTCTTCACTTTCCGCTGGGGCAAGGGCCAGCGCTCTTGGCTGGATGGACACGCGGCGCTGTCGGTACTCGGCCTGCCGTTCCACTTCATGATCACCTGGAGCGGCCTGGTGATGCTGGCGGTACTGTACATGCCGTGGGGCCTGGCCAAGCTGCCGGACAAGCGCCAGCAGGCCGAGGTCGTCAGCGAGATGCGCCTGTTCCTGCCACCGCAGAAGGCCGCCGGCCACCCTGCTCCGCTCACCAACGTCGGTGCACTGGTGCAGCAGGCCGAGCAGCGCTGGGGAGCCGGCGCGGTGGGCAGCGTGCAGGTGCAGAATCCCGGCGACGAGAACGCACGCGTGGCCGTGGTGCGTGCGCAGTCCAGCCGTGTTTCGACCACCCCGAACTATCTGCTGTTCGACGGCAGCGGTGGGCAGCTGCTGCAGATCAAGGAACACTCGGGCGTTGCCGCCGATACCCAGGGCGTGCTGTATGGCCTGCACCTGGGCCGCTTCGCCGATGCCGCCCTACGCTGGCTGTACTTCATCGTCAGCCTGGCCGGCAGCGCCATGGTCGGCACCGGGCTGGTGCTGTGGACGGTCAAGCGCCGCGCGCAGCTGCCTGATCCGCAGCGCCCCTACTTCGGCTTCCGCCTGGTCGAGCGTCTCAACATCGCCACCGTCGCCGGCCTGTCGGTGGCGATGGCGGCCTACCTGTGGGCGAACCGCCTGCTGCCCGTCACCATGGACGGGCGCGCGGCGTGGGAGGTGCATGCGTTCTTCCTGGCCTGGGCGGCCATGTTCGTGCACGCCACGATGCGCACACCCAAGCGCGCATGGATCGAACAGTTCCTGCTGGCGGCGTTGCTGCTGGCGCTGCTGCCGGTGCTGACTGCGGTGACCACGCTGCATCCGCTGTGGCGCACGCTGGCCGCGGGCGACTGGGCATTCGCTGGCACCGACCTGACCCTACTGGCATTGGCCGCCCTGCACACGCTGCTGGCCTGGCGCACCTGGCGGCATGCGCCGAAGGTGAAACGCGCCCGGCCGTTTGCCGCGCCACGCACTGCGGCACCGGAGGCCAGTGCATGATCCACGTCATTCTGTTCGTGTTGTCGCTGGCCGCGTTCGCCTGCCTGGCACTGGCGATGGAGCGCCATCAGCGGGACGTATTGCGTCGTGTGCTGAGCGCGCAGGCAACCCAGCAGCTGCGCGCGATTGGCTGGGCACTGCTGGTGTTCAGTACCGTGTTTGCCATGCGCGGGTTGGGCGTGGGTTTCGGTCTGGCTGCGCTGTCCGGTCACACCAGCGTTGCCGCAGGTGTGGTGGTGGTGGCGATGGTGGTGCATGGGCGGTGGAATCGGTAGATGCCCACCTTGGTGGGCACCCATACACCACGGCGCCAACCAAGGTTGGCGACTACCAGGCCTGAGCAGCGTTGCTTTGGTAGCTGCCCACCTTGGTGGGCATTGATGAAAGCGACGCCAACCAAGGTTGGCGACTACCGGGCCTGAGCGCTGTTGCTTTGGTAGCTGCCCACCTTGGTGGGCACCGATGCATCGCGGCGCCAACCAAGGTTGGCGACTACCGGGCCTGAGCGGCGTTGCTTTGGTAGCTGCCCACCTTGGTGGGCACCGATGGAAGCCAGCGCCAACCAAGGTTGGCGACTACCGGGCCTGCGCGGCGTTGCTTTGGTAGATGCCCACCTTGGTGGGCACCGGGAGCGATAGGCACCCATGCGCCGCTGGGCGCTACAGGAACTCCGCCATGCGCTGCAGTTCGTCTTCCAACGCACCACGAAACACCTTGTCGCGGGCCAGCGACTTGCCGGCGTAGCCCACGCTGGACGCCAGTTCACCGTCGCGCACACTGAGATTGGCCCAGCCCACCACCTGGTCATGCCACAGCACCGGCAGTGCGTAGTAGCCGTACTGGCGCTTCGGCGCAGGCGTGTAGGCCTCGAACTTGTAGACCCAGCCCCATAGCAGCTCGAAGCGGCGGCGGTCCCACACCACCGGGTCGAACGGCGCCAGCAGGCGTACCTCTTCGTCCGGCGCATGCCGGCGCGAGCGCGGGTTCTCGTCTGCCGGCCAGTACCAGGTGGTGCCTTCCAGCGTGCAGCTGGCCAGCTGTTGCTTGGCCAGCATCAACGCCTGCCGGGTCTGTTCGGCCAGATGCGGTGCGCCGTAGCCCAATAGGCGCACCAGATAAGTCAGGCTGGCCGACGGCAGCGGCGCGTACTTGCGTACCACCAGGTCGATCAAAGCAGCCGCGCGTTCGATCTGCGCCTGCGCGCTGGCATCGGCTTCCGCGTGCTCAGCCACGGCATAGATGCGGGTGCCGCTGTCGCGCCGCTTCACCCGCAACAGCCCGCGGTAGTGCATGCCCTCCAGCAGGTGCGTGCTGGCATTGCTGGTGCCACCCCAGTAGTTGGTCACCCGGCCATGCGCAAACGCCTGGTCAACCTCGCGTGGGTGCACGCTGCCACGCTCGCGCACGAAGGCCAGTACATCCGCCGCGCGGCGCTGCGTCTCGGCATCCCATGCGCGCCTGGACACACGCGGATGCATCAACGCCAGATGCTCGCGCGGCAGGAAGCCGTAGTTCACCAGGCAATCCTCTTCCACTGGCAGGCGCGCATAACGCCGCTCCAGATCACCGGCACGGTAGTCCTTCACCCGATGGCGCAGGGTCAGGTCCTGTGCGCGTGCCGGTGCGCGGATCGGGTCGGCCTGCACGAAGCCCAGGCGCCGGATCGCGGTCAGCAACGTGGTGGGCTTGAACAGCGTGCGCGCCACCGCATGGCGGCGCAGATCATCGAGGGTGGGCGTGGCAGGCATGGCCGCATTGTAGATCCACGCCATGCGTGGATGGGGCCGTGGCGAGCCGCGCATCGGCATCCACGCATGGCGTGGATCTACCGAAGTTCCAACACCTCCAGCGAACCGATTACCAGCGCACGCATGCCCTGCTTGAACTCGGTGATCACCTGGCCCTCTTCGTCGTCGGCAATCCCGTAGACCGTGTCCGCACCGGCAATGCAGTAGAACGCGATCGTGGCCAGCAGCCAGCGCGCCTTGTCCAGCGGCAGGCCGAACACCTCGGCCACATGGGCCTGGTGCGAGGCGATCTTGTCCAGCATCGGCGTGGTCGCCACCGAACGGCGCAGCAGGTAGGGCGGTAGTCCGGGGTGCGCTTTCACCACCTCGCACAGCGATTCCACGAATGCCAGCAGGTAGGCCTGCAGCCCACCCGGCGCATCGACCGAAGCACGTGGAATCTGCCAGCGCTGGAACACCGTATCGGCCACCAGCCGCTTCAAGGCCTCCAGGTTGGCCACGCGCTTGTAGAGCGCGGCCTGGGTCACCGCCAGTTCGGCGGCCACGTTGGCCATGGTCAGGTTCGGCAGGCCCAGCTTGATGCCGATGTCGGCCAGGCGATCGGGGGTGATGGTGGGCGGACGGCCACGGGCCGACGCCGGGGTTTCAGGGTGCATGTTCATACCGTAGCGAGGGTGCCAGCAAAGGGACCCTCTTGTCCGCTTCATATGGTTTAGTTTAATTTACTCAACTAATTCGGAATGCGTGTGGTTCGCAACCCCGCCGCCGTCCGCGATCGAGCCCATGGCTCACTTCCCGCCAGGTCCCCACCCAGCCGACAACCCTGCGCCGCGCCCTCCCCCGTGCTTGCCCTCGGCAGCGCGCCAGGCGCGTTCGCACCTGCGATTCACAGGAACCTGGCATGACCGTGTACCACCTTTCCTCTCCGCTGCAGCCCGCAGCGGCCGCCGCGAGCCGCGTGCAGATGCATCCGCCTATGGCCCGGCGCTACCGGGTGTCGGCCCTGGCAATGGGGCTGCTGGCCTCGTTTGCCGCGCTGGCCGAATCCGCGCCGTCCACCCTGCCCTCGGTGCAGGTGCAGGAACAGCGCCGTGTGACCGGCGACTATGCCGGCGGCCAGGTGGCTTCCGGTAGCCGGGTTGGCCTGCTCGGCGACAAGGACTTCATGGACACGCCGTTCAGCACGGTCAGCTACACCGAAGCCTTCATCCGCGACCGCCAGGCCAAGGACCTCACCGACGTCATCGCCGCTACCGACCCCACGGTGTTCAGTAACGGCGTGACCGGTTCGTGGAGCGAGAACTACGCCATCCGCGGCTTCTCCTCCAGCACCAGCGACACCACGTTCAACGGCCTCAGCGGCATGGCGCCGTACTACCGCACCTCGCCGGAAATGTTCGAGCGCATCGAGGTCTTGAAGGGCCCGTCCGCCCTGCTCAACGGCATGCCGCCGGGCGGCTCGGTTGGTGGCAGCGTCAACCTGGTGCCCAAGCGTGCCGGTGAGCAACCGCTGCTGCGGGTCAGCGCCAACTTCGCCTCCGATGCGCAGTTTGGCACCCACGTGGATGTGGGCCGCCGGCTGGGTGCCGACAAGCAGTTCGGCATCCGTTTCAACGGCGCCTACCGTGATGGCGACGGTGCTGTCGGCAAGCAGAGCAAGAAAGTGCAACTGGGTTCATTGGCACTGGACTGGCGCGGCGAGCGCGCCCGCCTCTCCGCCGATCTGTACAGCGCCGATGACCGCGTCGATGGTCCGGCTCGTGGCGTCGGCCTGGCACCGGGCGTGGCGATTCCGCGGCCACCGCGTGGCGACACCCTGATCAACCCGGACTGGGCCTACGTGGACAGCCAGGACAAGGGCGCGATGCTGCGCGGCGAGCTGGACATCAACGAACACCTGATGGCCTACCTGGCCTATGGCACCAGCAAGACCGACTACCGTTACAACGGCTCGATCAGTGCGCAGATCCTCAACCCGGCCGGTGACTTCACCACGGTGATGGGCCAGCTGGCGTTCGACATCAAGAAGCAGTCCGGTGACGCCGGGCTGCGCGGCAGCTTCCGTACCGGCAGCGTGAGCCATCAGTGGGCCGCCAACGTGACCCACTACCAGCACACTCAGAACGACTACGGCCGCCGCAGCGTGCCGGGCTGGGACTGGACCACCAACCTCTACAACCCGGTGTGGGGCCCGGCTGCGCCGTTCATCGCGCCGCATATCTCGCACACCGAACTGCGGCTGGACAGCCTCGGCTTCGCCGACACCCTGTCCTTCGCCGATGACCGCGTGCAGCTGACCATTGGCCTGCGTCGCCAGCAGGTGGTCAGCGAGACCTTCAATGTGGCCACGGGTGCGCGCACCTCGCGCTACGACGAGAGCGCCACCACCCCGGCGGCCGCCCTGCTGGTGAAGGCCACCGATACACTTTCGGTCTACACCAACTACATCGAAGGCCTCAGCCAGGGTGCCACCGCGCCGATGACCGCCGCCAATGCCGGCGATGTGTTCGCACCGTTCCGCACCAAGCAGAAGGAGCTGGGCCTGAAACTGGACCTGGGCAGCTTCGCGCACACCTTCAGCGTGTACGAGATCAAGCGCCCGAGCAGCTACACCGACCCGGTCACGAATATCTTCTCGTTCGGTGGCGAACAGCGTAACCGTGGCGTGGAATGGGGCTTCTTCGGCGCGCCCCTGGACGGCGTGCGCCTGCTGGGCGGCGTGGCCTACGTGCAGCCGAAGCTGACCCGTACGGCGGGTGGTGTGAATGAAGGCCGCATTGCTACCGCCGTTGCGCAACGCCAGGCCAAGCTGGGCGTGGAATGGGATGTGCCGGCGCTGGAGGGTTTGACCCTGACCGGCAATGCCACGGCGATGTCGAAGCAGTACATCAGTGCCGACAATCGCCTGTCGGTGCCGGGGCGCACGTTGTTCGATGTGGGTGCGCGTTACAGCACCACGATGGCGGGGCGACCGCTTGCCCTGCGCGCCAGCGTGAACAACGTGACCAACAAGGCGTACTGGGGCATGCCGTTGCTTTCCAGCCTGGCACTGGGTGCACCGAGGACGGTGTTGTTGTCGGCCACGATGGATTTCTGAAAGGCATCCACGCATGGCATGGATCTACTGGAAATGCATCAGTAGAGCCAGGCCATGCCTGGCTGATGCCATGGTGACCCGCCGAAAGCATCCACGCATGGCGTGGATCTACCGGCCTCCGCCATCCTTCATTCCGGATGCAGGCGATAAATGGCCTGGTTGGTCAACGCCAACGCGGCCAGCTTCAACCCTTCCATTACCCGGTCGCCCACGTAGTGTTCCGGGCCGCCATTCTGCCGGGCGCGCTCGGCGGCCAGCAGGATCTCGTTCACGATGCGCAGCCCGGCCAACGCCCCATCGGCGTCGGCCAGCGCCAGGCAGCGGCCCGGCAGTTGATGGCGTTCCGGCCAGGGCTGGCCGTCGGCCGCTGCGCCGCGGCCAATCTGGTGCAACAGGGTGATCAGGGTGTTGGGATCGGGCTTTGCCACCTCGCCCTCGTCGGCATTGGCCGGGGCGTACTGGGCGCGCAGAGGGGGAATATCCGATGCGTTCATGGCAGGTCTCCGTGCAAGACATACGGCACCGCCACACTTAACAATGGTGGCGGACGGTACGTGTGTGGAAACCGGTAGTTGTGTGTCACGACCCGGCGGGTGTGCTTGCGCACACCCCACGTACCGCCCGCCATAAAACGCGAACGGATTGCCAGCCGGCGCCGCACAAGGCGACGCCGGCTGACAAGCGTTAACAACACACAACTAACGGGTTTCCACGCCCGGCCGCCCTTTTTCGGCGGCAATCCATCATGTACACAACCGTGCGACTTATGCAAAGCCACGAGGGGTGCTGACGGAGAGAGTCTTGCAGCGGGCGGCATTGTCGCACACTGCCGAAGCGGCGAATACGCCTTGTTTTCAGGGGCGAACCGTCCTAGAACACACTGGCTGAAGCCCCCCCCCATCCTCCCCGGATTGGTTGAATCCTGGCGACACGGCGTGCCGGCCACGACAACGCGCCGCCACGGTCATGACAAACCGCCCGCTGCCATCGCTTTGGAACGCATGCAGCGCGTGCCTGCATGGAGCGCGTCGCCGATGTCCGACAACCCTCAATACATGCAAACAGGACAATGCCGAGCCGCATCAGTCGATGCATGGCTCGACACTACAAAGGCGGCAGGGTGGGACGTTCCGGATGCAGGATGCCGTCATCATCCACCCAGCTGTATCGCACTGCCGTCAGCGGGCCAGCGAAGCCTTCCGGATAGGGCAGCTTCTTCGTTTGCCCCGGCGCCAGGTAGAAACTGCCAAGCGCACGCTCACCGGCAGCCGACACCAGCGTCATCTCTGCAACATTGAAGTAATGCGGTGAATCGTTGTGCAGCGTCAGTGCGTCCGTCTTCTGGGTGAAGCCCACTCTTGCTGCTGGCGCAACGGGCACCCCCACTCCTTCAGGCCGATAGAGCAACTTCATACGGAAGCGGATTGCCAGCTGCACGGCGTTCTCTGCCGCAGCGGCTTCGCGTGGTGGTACGTCCACCACGTTCAACCAGTACAGATGCTCGCGATCGTCCTTGGGCGCCCGCGTTGGCAGGCTGCGCACCCGCAGCAGGTGCGATTGCCCGGCATCGAGCCGGAACAGCGGCTTGTCGAGAATGAACGGCGCCTGCGAAGCCTCAGGCTTCTGGTCGATGTCGCCATCGGCGACCCAGGCTTGCAGAAGCGAAGCGCGCGCGCCTTCATTCTTCAGCGCAACGCTCACCTCCGGTTGAGCAGCCGGATAGATCACCCGCGTGCCCTGAACGGACACCTCGGCCGCGGCAGAGGCACTGAACAGCAGCGACAGCACCAACGAAAGGCAGCACCGGGATGTTCTCATTGCCAGGCTCGCTCCATGCTGCAAAAACCACTCAGGGGAAGGTAAGGCTGAACACCAGTCCGCCATTGGCCGGCCCGGGCATAATGGTGGGCAAGGTCTGCTGATAGCGTACGCCAAAGGTCTTCTTCAGCACCTCTACGCTGGATGATCCGTGACCAAACTCATCCGTGGCATAGAACTGCATCGGCGAACCGTCGCTCTGCAGGAACTGGTACGCCACACCCTGCGCGCCGCCGCTGACCTCAGCCAGGCCGTGGTCACTGTTGATCACTGCCGTGGTGGGTACCGCCTGATAATTCACCTGGCCGACGCCCGCATCGCAGTCCACTACCAGTTCGTAGTTACGCTCCCCGGCCTGCGTTCCCACGCCCTTGAATCTCGACATCGGAATGATGCCCATTGACACTTCCAGTGCCCGCATTCTGCAACTGGGCCTGTTCCGGATCGTCAAGACATTCGACCCGATCCAGAGATTCTCGTCGGCGAACAGTGTTCCAGCGCGGTCATACAGCCGCGCTTGCATGATCTTCTCCTCATTGGCCGTTCTGCTACCGCTGGGAAGATCGCCCGTGCGTATGTACTTGACCATGATGCGGGTGCCGACATCGCCTGCGGGCATGTCACCCTCCACCTTCACCGCACCATGGCGGGTATCGGCCTGCATCAGCGCCTCACGCAGCTGCGGCATCAGCCGCGCGCCGGCGGCGCGGTCCATGCGCTGCAGCGGGCCATTCCAGTCCTGCACATGGCCAGTGCTGGCTTCCAGCAGCGCCACACCCACCGGCACATGCTCCAGCAGCAGGCGCAACCGGCGGTCGCGGGCGTAGATGGCTTTCACCTGGCGGAACGCAGGCGTGTACATGCGCCGGTGCAGCCACAGCAGCAGGAACCAGAGCAGCGCCAGCGCTACGAGCAGGCAGGCGACATCACTGAGCAGCATCGGTGCGACGCCACGCAGGATGTCGGCCCAGCGGTAGGTCTCCACCAGCGTCCAGGGCGTACCCGCTACTGCCAGCGCCAAGGTGAATCGGCCCTTGTGGAAGCGTGCACGGGTGGCGTCGCCCAGCAGCACCCAGTCGGTATCGGCGCCTGCGAGGGCCGCCCTGGTATCAATGCCATCAGACGTGAGCACGCGCAGGCCATCGCGGTCCAGCAGCGCGATATGGCCCTGGCTGTTGTGGCGTAGCAGCGCCTGCAGGCGTGCCATCGGTTCATAGGCCACGAAGGTGGCGATGGGGGTGGCGCCCAGGCTGGCCTGGAACACCGATACCAGCGATGGCTCACCGCTGATGGGGTGGCGGCCGAAGGTACGGCGCGGGCCATCGCTGCGCTCGACACTTTCCAGCAGAGGCACCTGATCGTGGCTTGAGGCCGGCGCCAGCAGCTGCGCCGGCGCGCGCAGATGCTCGAAGACCTCGCTGCGCGAGCTGGCCGCGAGCGCGCTGATCAGGCTGCGTTCGGTCAGGCCCTTGTCCAGCGACAGGTATTGGCCGCTGGGATCGAAGAAGTAGGACGCGGTGTCCGGCTCCCCCTCATCGGCGGTGCGGGTCAGGCGCTGGATGAGTGAGACCGCAGTAGTGAGCTGCAGGTAGCGCTGCAGTTCCTGCGGGCGCCACTGCGCGGTCTCCAGGCCCAGCGCCATCTGCGGCCGGCTGCTAGCGTCCGCTGCCACCACCAGGCGCTGGCCACCCTGCAGGTAGTCACGGCGCATGGCCTCGGCGCTGGCATCGCCCAGCTGTACGTCACGATCCCAGGCATATTCGGCCATGTTCGCCAGCCGCGCATGGCTGGCATCCTGCCGCGCCAGCTGGAACTGAAGCGCCGTGTGGGCGCGGCGGAACTCGGCAATGCGGCGCGCCTCATAGCCGTTGACCTGGACCACGATGAGGGTGATCAGCACGCTCAATGACAGCAGGCTGAGCACCGCCCCGCAGGCCAGCATCAACCTGCGCGGATACTGCCTCAGCGCCTGCAGTTCACCCGCGCCGGACGGCATCGGCCCGGCACCGGAGTGCAGGCGGCGCAGCGAATCGGCAATGGAAGGGGCGGCGGACGGCATGGCATCGGGCGGCGGCAAGCGCTCGTTGTGAAGAACATGGAGCGCCAGCATGCGTGGCGTGTGCGGTCGTCGATGTAGGACAAGATCGAAAAACGCGTCGATGCATGACGCATTTGACTGCACAGACAGTTCTGTCCACATTTCGGACTTGTCCTGTTTCTGCCTCGCGCCTTGCTGGGGACGCTATGCGTCTCCCCGCTGACGAGGACCTCGCGATGAAGCCAGCACTGAACGGCGAGCGCCTGTGGGCACTCCGCCTGATGACCCGCCATGCCTGCCACCGTGCAAGCCTGCGGATCGCTGCGGCGTTGCTGCCGATGCTCCCCGCGCCCGCGCGGCTAACATTGGCCGAAGGTGCCTTTGCCGTGCTTGGCCCGCTGCTGCTGACAGAGCGGCATGGCCGCGCCTATGGCACGCTGCAACGGCTGGGCCACGCGCCCGCATCGGCCACGACACTCACGGCCCGCTTCCTGGCCGGGCGCTGGCTTCGCAAAGCCCACGCGCGCCATCTGCAGTCGCTGCCCTTCCCAGCCCTGCAGCACCTGCTGCGCGGGATGGCGTGGCATGACCCGGGAGCGCTATGGGCCTCGGCCGCAGGCCGGCGGCGGGTGGTCTGCCTGTTGCCCAGCGGTGATATCAACCTGGCCATGGCCGCGTTGTTGGACCGCCCAGGTGCGCCCGCACACTACTTCATCAATTCGCTTCACCATGAAGCTTCACCCATGCACCGCACATTGCTGGCCCTCCAGCGCCAGGGGCATCGCCTGGACATCGGACAACCGTCGCGCTGCGGCCAAGCCTGGCGGAAGCTGCGACGCGGTGCCACGGTACTGGCCGTACTGGACCCCTGCCCATGGCGGAAGACAGGAAAGGCCACAGAGCCTGCACCGCTGCGCCTGGCCAGGTTGGCGCAGGTCCCGGTGCTGCTGCTCGGACATCGTTGCGATGGCAGCACCGCCGGCACGCTGCACGTGCTGGGCGAGTACGGTGCCGAGTCCATCGCTGGCGGCGCTGCGGCGCTGTACTCCGCTGCACATGCCTTCCTGGCGGCAGCCCCGCACGACTGGCGCGATCTGGACCGGTAGGGGTGACAAGGACCGCAGCAGGGCAGACCCCGCTGCGGCCAGGGCGATCAGGCGATGACCAGTGCCACGTTGATGTTGTTGCGGGTGGCATGCGAGTACGGGCAGACGATGTGCGCCTTGCGCACCAGCTCTTCGGCCTGCGCGGTGGGCACGCCCGGCAGCGAGATGGTCAGTGCCACGTCGATGGCGAAGCCGGTGCTGACCGCACCGATGCCGACGCGACCGGTCACGGCTGCACTGTCACCGATGGCGATGTTGTCCTGGCCGGCAACGTACTTCAGGGCACCGAGGAAGCATGCCGAGTAGCCTGCGGCGAACAGCTGCTCCGGGTTGGTGCCGGTGCCACCAGTGCCGCCCAGTTCGGCCGGGGTGGACAGGGCGATGTCCAGGATCTTGTCGGACGAGGTGGCGCGGCCTTCACGGCCGCCGACAGCGGTGGCCTGGGCCGAGTACAGGATCGATTCAATGCTCATGGAATGCTCCGATGGATTGTTTGAGTGGGTGACAGCGCTTGCCGTCACACGCTCATCCTGCTCACCGTCCGGCGCGCCTTCCATCGGACAGCGACGATAGCGCAGCCGGTTCCATCCTCATCGTCAGACGTGCAGATGCACGTACAGCGCCAGCACCGCCAGATGCCCCACGTAGTACCCATAGAACGCCCAGCGCCAGCGCGGCAGCCGCCATGGCACGCGCGCCGCTGCCAGCACCACCGGGATGGCCAGCAGTGCCCAGCCGTTGTGGTTGGCCCAGCACACCGCCCCAAGACCGCCCAGCAGCAGCCACCACGCGCGATGCCGGAATGCGATCCAGCCCAGCAGCACGAAGCCGACCCCCGCCCATTGGTAGTCCACCAGCATCGGCGCCATGCCCGCCGCCAGCAGCAACAGCAGTGGCCGATTGTTGGCCAGCGCATGCACCGCCACCGCGGCCAAGGCGAAGGTGAGCAGGATGTTGAGCGGCAGCCAGTAGCCGAAGGCCCATGCATGCAGAGGCTGCGCGACAAGGCCCCATGCGGCCAGCCGGCGGATCGACTTGCCGAGATCGGCGCCCGGCTGGGCAAGATTGCAGGCCATCACCAGCGCGAACAGCGGAAACGCGATGCGCCCCAGTTCGCTCACTACCGGCAGGTATCCACCGAACAGCACCTTGGCCACGTGATCGCCGGTCATGGTCAGGAGCGCGAGCCACTTCAGCAGCTCGCGGGCGCCACTGCTCAGGACGGGATTGAAGGGACGGTTCCCTGCCATGGTCTGCTGCATCGCCGAAGCTTATGCGCATCGGCAAGCACATTTCCATCACCGCGCAGTCCGCAGGCGCTGCCCGATGCCGTGGGCAGGGGTATGCTGGCAGGCCCTGCTGGTGAGACCCCCGTCATGCGCACCCTCTACCCCCCCATCGAGCCCTACCGCGAGTTCACCCTGGCGGTGAGCGATCTGCACACCCTGCATATCGAGGAGTGCGGCACGCCCGAGGGCATCCCGGTGGTGTACCTGCATGGCGGGCCGGGTGCTGGCATCTCGCCCACCCATCGCCGCTTCTTCGACCCGGCACGCTACCGAATCGTGCTGATCGACCAGCGTGGCAGCGGACGCTCCACTCCGTTCGGTGAGCTTCGCGACAACACCACGCAGGATCTGGTGGCCGACATCGAGAAGGTGCGCGAGCATCTGGGTATCGAGCGCTGGCTGGTCTACGGCGGATCCTGGGGTTCGACCCTGTCGCTGGCCTACGCACAGGCGCATCCCGAACGTGCCACCGGCCTGATCGTGCGCGGCGTGTTCCTTGGCCGCGAGATGGAAAATCGCTGGTTCGCCGAGGCCAACGGCGGTGCACGCTGGATCTTCCCGGAACGCTGGGATCGCTACGAGGCCTACATTCCAGAAGGCGAGCGAGGTGACATGATTGCGGCCTACTGGACGCGCATGGACAGCGCCGATGAGGCCACCCGCATCGCAGCGGCGCAGGCCTGGCTGGGCTGGGAAGACAACGCCGCCACCCTGCAACACGACGTGGATGCGGTTTCCACGGATGACCCGCTGGATACCCTGGCCAAGGCCCGCATCGAGGCCCACTACTTCCGCAATGGCATCTTCCTGGAGCCGAACCAGCTGCTGCGCGATGTCGATCGCATCCGCCACCTGCCGTGCGTGATCGTGCAGGGCCGCTACGACATCATCTGCCCGCCGCGCAGCGCCTGGGACCTGGCCAAGGCTTGGCCGGAAGCCAGGCTGGAGATGGTGACCTCGGGGCATAGCGCGAACGAGCCGGCAACGGTGGATGCGCTGGTGCGCGCCACCGATGCGTTCGCCGACCGGTACTGATGCCTACCCGGTAGAGTCGACTGTTAGTCGACTCGCGCGCGCAGCGCGGGATTTCGGTTTCCTGCAAGGAGCAGTCGACTAACAGTCGACTCTACCCAGGAGCTCTGCCCCCTCTTCACGGATTGGCATCAAACACCACCGTCATGTTGCCTTGCCAATGCGAACCGGGGAACTTCAACATCTCCGTCACCGCGTCACGGCCAGCGGTAAATCGCAGCGTCGAGCGCCGCTGAATCAAATAGCCGTCCGGGGTGAATCGAGGAGACTGCGCATCGTCCGGCGTCAGTACAGCGTCCTGCGCCGGACGCCCATCGCGGACATTGCTCATTCCGGGAATGGTCACGTCAACGTCCACCGGGACCACCACCTCGTCGCGCTGGTTGCGAATGCCGCACCGGTCGTCAATATCATGCTCGCAGCGTAGATTCATGCTGAGATCCATTGAGCTTGTCAGCAGAAATGGAAGCTCCTGGCGAAGGCGGTTCGGCCGAATGCCATGATCCCGCCATTGCGACCATCCACCTTCAGGCAAGAGCTGCACGCTGGGCATCTCCGCTGGGAAGCGCACTCTGAATTGATGCTGTACCTCGAGCTCGATTAAGATATTCAGTACGCTATCGGATATCTCCGCACGGTCACCAAAGTCGATGTCTCCTCCGGGACCCATGGTCAGCTGCACAACCCCGACATAGCGGCCATTTTTCATACTCACCGCGTTTGGAAATTGCAGTTCATAGCTGATTCCGAAGTACAAGAATCTTCCAGGGGGTATGTCTGCCAGCGTTCTCTTTGAGCAGGCCTGCCCCCGTTCATCGAGCCGCCATTGGAAATCGAACCACGCACTCTGTCCTCTTCCATGAATCAGGGTGCAAGGAGAGGGGGCGTAGTACCCAGTGGGCTGCACCGAGTTTGGTCGCCCTTCAATACTCCCCGTAAAGCTATCGACCCGCCACCGCACCTCCACCGCGCTCCCATCTTCTTCGTGTGTCAGCACGACCGTCCGCAGGATGGAAGGCATGCGGAAATAGAGGGATTCCCGGCCTGTAGCCCCGGCTTCAAAGCCTTCCGGATAGTTAATGGCCACATCATCCAGACGGATGCTGGGTCTGCAGCCTGGTCGGGTGCAGTAGTTGTGGCGAGGCGTTGTGTCCTTGAACTGACCGTTGCCGGGTTCCTGCGGCGTGGGTTTGTATTCGCCAGTTATCTTCAGATCCAGCGCCTGCACTTGCCAGGTTCCTGCGAAGACTCCAAGTAGCGCGAGCATCCTGGACCAGCGCTGACGCGGCTCAATGATCTCTTTCAATTCGATGCTCCTGATACAGAATTGCGCCGGGCATCTGCCGTTGCAGCGTGCGGGATAGCTGCTTCCTTGCTGCTGGTACATCCAACGCCCCCCACCATCAACACATCGCCCTCGCGCGGATAGCGCCCCTCCTCCATCGTCAGTAAACAGCTGACCAGGTTCGGGTAACGCAGCTCCACCACCGGCGCGCGCGCGCTCAGTTCCAACGTGAAGAACCCTTCCTCCTGGCTGACGCTGCGCCCGGCATGGTTGATCACCTGCACGCCGCGCACGCCATTGCCATCGGCATCAAGCACCTGGCCCATCACTGTGAAGGTACGCAGCACATCCACGGTGGCGTGCATCACCCCGCCCTTGTTGAGGTGATAACTGACGGTGGAAGGCTGCAGCGCGGCGGCCGGCGCATGCCGGCCCTGGAAGTCGAACTGCACGTGGCCCGCGCGGTAGGCGGTCACCGGCACGAAGTTACGCCCCGGCTTCAGGTCCACGCCGCCACCACGGCTGTCATCCGCGCGCAGCGCGACATCGGCATAGTCGCTGCGCACATCGACGATGATGCCGGTGTCCACGCTGCCACTGCGCCCCTGGCCCAGCACGGCAGCGTGACCGCCGCCGATCACCACGGTGCTGTCGAGGTTGGCGCTGCCGCTGATGCGGCCGGCGTCGGCGCCGCGGTACAGCTGCACATCGCCTTCCAGCAATGGGCTTTGCAGATAGGCGCCCGCGCCGGCACCGATACCGCTGCGCTCGGCACTGATCATTCCGTTCACGCTCTGCACAAGCTTGCCATTCACACGCTGCGAGGCTGCAGCGCTGACATAGGTATCGCGCTGGCCGGCCTCGCCGGTACGGCTGCCCAGGCTGCCGCTGTAACTGCGGCGCTCGCTGCCCAGCGACACGCTGACGGTCAGGTCGACGCCGCGCTGCCGGCGATAATGGGTGAAGCGGCTGCCGGGACGGTCGTAGGCCGAGACCCGCCAGTTCACATCGTGCCTGCCGAACAGAGTCTCGCGTCGACCGTAGGAGACATCGATGCCGGTGCCTTTGGTGAATCCCGAGCTGCGCGATACGCGCAGGCTGGCGTTGTCGCGGTGGTTGAAGCGATGGGTGATCGATACTGCTGTGGTGTCCTGCCAGCCGCCCCGGGTTTCCCAGCGCGGCGCCGAGCCATCGCCGGGCAGCACCCGATGGCGCTGCTCGGTCCAACTACGCGCATGGTTGGCCACTATCGAGCCGGCGCGGTAGCGGTACAGCCCCTGCAGGTCGACGCCGCGCCCGGCATCACTGGAAGTATAGAAATTGGTGTACGTGCTGAAACGGTCGCTGGCCTGCCAGTCCATGGATACGCCAGCGGCACGGCGTTCGCCGATCTGCTGAACCGAGGCGCCGGCCACCGCACGCGGGTGGAGCAGGTAGTTGACCACAGCGCCTGCGGCGACCTTGCCATCCTGTGTTGAGCGCCCACTGTCGAGCAGGCCGCGCTGCTGGCCAGCAAACACGCTGTAGCGCCAGCGCCGGGACGGGTCGGTCCAGCGGCTGGGCTTGTGGATCGATGCGGTTTCGCGCGAGGCTTCACGGCCATCTTCAATGACCCGCAGTTCCACGTCATAGATGCCGCCTGGCAGGCGACGGGTGTCGATTTCCTGGATGCCGGGCTTGACCGCCTGCGTGGACAGCAGGTTGCCGTCGCGCAGGATCTCCACCACGCCTTCGCGGCTGGCGGTGACGTAGACAGGGTACACGCTGGGGCTGCGCGTATCCGCCAGCAGCACATCCGACGAACCGAGCATGAACCCGAGCGCGGTATCGTTCTGCGTGCCCGGTGCACGCGGCTGGCGGATGATGCCTTCGAAGGTGGGCAGGAAGTAGCCTGCGCGGACGAAATGATCGCCCAGCTCGCGCTGCGCATACAGCGCACTGAGGTAGTGCTCTCTGCTGCCAGGCTGAGCGTAGTACTGGTAGCTGCCGACCGTACTCCAATGACCGACGCTGCCGCGTAGTTCGGCGCTGTAGCGCGCGGCGGTCTGCTGCTCCTGCCCCCCATGCACTGACAGGCTGTTGCGCACGATCAGGCCATGGCTGCCGGTCTCTGGCAGTGCGATATGGCGCTCTTCCTTTCGTGCCCCCGCCGGGGTCAGCAGGCTCAGCAGGGAGTTGGCCAGGCTGTAGTGCAGCGCGGCCAGGCCGCGGCATTGCTGGCTGCAGATACCCAGCGCCATCGGCTCGGCCAGCGCCTCGGCCCAGCGCGCCCGCTCCGTCTGCGGAAGCGGGCTGTCATGGACTTCGCCGAAGCCGATCAACTGCACACGATTGTCTTCGTGCAGCAGCACCTCGGCGTCCCCCAGATAGCCCCCGTCCAGCTCCACCCGCACGGTGAGCGGATTGCCAAACAGGTGCCCGCGGAACTCCGCGGGCATGCGCTCGCGCTGCTCCAGCAGGCTGGGCAGTTCACCCAGCGCAAGACCGGCGGCATGGCTGGACGCGGCAAACACCACGGCGCCAATGCCAGCCGCCAATCGCGCAAGGGCCGGATATGCGGGAGCGAGGGGAAGTCTCATGGGCGGATGCCTGCGCCCTCCCGCCGCATCGATGACGCGGCAAAAGGGCACGAGGCTGCATGATCGTCAGATGTCGCTTTCGAAGATCATGTGGAACTGGCCGCCGTAGCTGCCCTGCTTGTAGCCACCGCTCGGCGCAGTCGGGGCAATGGCAAAGGCCAGTGACTTGCCGGCGGCGGCCTGGGCAGCGTTGGCCACTTCGATCTTCGCGGCCGAGGTGGCCGGCACCACCACGTTGTCCAGCTTCACTGCCAGGTCGACCACGTCGGCAGCCGAGGCCATCTGCGCTGGTGACGACAGGTAGGCACTGATCGCCGCCGGCGACTTGATATTGATGACGCGGCCGGTCAAATCGCCCAAGGTCTGACGGGCGGTATCCCACGGCAGGTTCTGCGGCAGGCCTTCCCAGCCATCGGGGGTGGACACCTGCAGGCCGGCGCTGTTCGGCACGTCGGCGGTGACATTGATGGTGATGGACTTGGTTTCGGTAGCGGCCAGGGCAACGGCCGGGGTGATCAGCAGGGCGGTGGCCGCTGCCAGCAGGGTGGTCTTCAGGGACATGGATGCACTCCAGGTTCAAGGGTGGAAATCAAGGTGCCAGGCAAGGGCAACACCGTCCCAGCGGGCGCCTGGCAGGCCCGTTCGGGATAGATCCATCGGTGGAAGTGGGCTTAACGGCGTGAGTCAATGCTGCGTTGGCTATCGCCTTCGCGAAGCTCGAAGCGCAGGAACTGGTTCTCAGCGGCCTGCAGCGCGTAGCTGTTGCCAGGACGCACATGGGCAATGATTCCCGGCGTGCAGGTGTCGGGGCGGTCGCGCTCGCACTGACGCAGGTTGTCCAGCACCACGGTGGCATTGCCACGGTTTCGCACCTGCTGTGGTTCAACGAGCGTGTCGTAGCGCGGGTTCTCCGGCGCGACGAAGAAGATCGTGCCGTAGCCGGTGAATACGCGGATGGCAGAGGTGAGCTCGGCCGCTTCGCGCGCCTGTTCCTCGCTGAGCGCGAACTCCGCGGCGTTGGGCGCCACCGGCACGAACCGCAGGCGGTAGTAACGTTCTTCGTCGCGCGCGCCGCGATACACCAGGCGCGTGGCCTGCTGGCCATTGCCTGCAATAATCAGGCGGCTGGGGCTGGCGATGACGCCCTGCGCATCGGGCACATTGCGTACCAGAGCACTGGTATCCACCCGCGTCTCACGGGCCTTGCCGTCGGCATCGAAGTGCATCTGGGTGACTTCCACCCGCACATAGGCGGTGGCATCACCGGTGTTGCGGATGCGCTTGAGCAGGTTGCTGTGCGAGGGCTGCAGATAGTCGAACAGCACGCCGACATTGATCTGCGGTGTGGATGCCTGCGCGCTACCAGACAGGATGACCAACAGACTCAAAGAGAGAAGACGATGCATGGCGAGCCCGCAGGGAATGGCGAGCGCGAATTTTCACGACCTCATCACAACCTCGATATGCAAAAAGTTGCAAAAGTCGGACTTGTCCTACAGGTTTGAAACGATTCCTAGTCTGCCGATCCTGGCCTGCGGGACCGGCGCACTCGCGGTGAACGGCAACCCACTCGCGTGGACGCTTTCCTGCATTCTTCGCAACCCGCTTACAGTCCCGCGCAGAAGATCCGGCCGTGACCACCACTGCGGTGGCCTGCATCCCTACCTCTGGAGCCTGCCATGACCGGTGTTCGCTATCTCCCCGTTGCCCTCGCCCTTTGCGCGGGCCTGCTGCTCGGCGCGTGTTCCAGGACCCAGGAAGCCAGCAAGGCCACCGCGGCCGAGGACGTAACCGAAGTGAAGCTGATTCCAGCCTATGAATCGCTGGACAAGGACAAGGACGGCATCGTCACCCTCGCCGAAGTCGATGCGGTTGCGCCGGACTGGGCCGAACGACTGCATGCCTGCGACACCGACCACGACAAGACGCTCACACGTGGCGAATATGACGTCTGCAAGCAGACCACGCCCGCTGCCCATTGATCCGCGCCTTGGCACAGCGCCGGGCCCGGCTATACCAAGGTATAGCCGGGCTAACCCACGAGCCTCTAGGACTACCCCATTCAGGGGCGGACAATAGCGCCACTGGCCAGGCAACCCTGGCTGCCCCACTCCCCTCATGGAGACGCAGATGGACCCCGACCCTGCCGGGCGCACCGCGCCCCGTATGCCCGCCTGTTGCCTGTTCCTGGCGCCTGTCCGCCGGTCCCTGCCTGCCTGAGTGACGGGGGATCGCCAGGCGCCGCTTGCCTGGAGATCACCCCCATGTCCTACAAGATCCTCTACATCACCCTGCGCCGCCTGATCGGCGAGCGCGATGTTGCCGCCCTGCGCAGCCACCTGCTGCAGCACGGCGCCGTGGTTTTCGCCCGATCGCTGTCGCTCGGTTCGCCGCGCGTGGTCGCCGACGCACTGTCGCTGCTGCCGATCAGCGAACGCATCAACGTGCTGCGCCATCTGCCCTACCCCCTTCGCGATGCGATGAAGCCGCTGTGCATCGGCGGCAGCCAGCGCCTGCACATGCAGCCGTGGTCACCGGCGGTGCTGGCGATGCGCCACGCCTGAACCGTTGCATCCGTTCCGTTCGTGTTCCGGCCGCGGCCGGCTCTGACATTCAAGGAGTTCCCATGAGCCTGCTCAACGCCTGGTTCAATGCCTTCCTGCGCAGCCGTCGCGCAGGCAACCTGTTCGGCCGTCGCGCCATGCCCGAAGCCGGCTTCGGCCCGGGCAGCGCCGAGGCCGCACCATTCGCGCTCACCACCGGCCTGGTCACCCTGTCGCAGCTGGACGAGCCGCGCCTGCTGGCTGCGCTCGACTCGCACGTCGATGGCCTCAGCCCGCACGAGGCCGAGGAGCGGCTGGCCACGCTCGGCCCCAACGAGGTGGATCACGAAAAGCCGCTGCCGTGGTGGCGTCATCTGTGGCAGTGCTACCGCAACCCGTTCAACCTGCTGCTGACCGTACTGGCGGCGGTGTCCTGGCTGACCGAGGACATCAAGGCCACGATCGTGATCGGCGCGATGGTGCTGCTGTCCACGCTGATCCGTTTCGTGCAGGAAGGCCGCTCCAACCGTGCCGCCGAGCGGCTGAAGGCACTGGTCGGCAATACCGCACGCGTGCTGCGCCGCAATCCGGGTACCGAGGCCGCCGATGTGGCCGACCAGTACTTCGGTGCGCACCTGCACAGCCGTCGCCCGGCACGCCTGCTGGACCTGCCGATCCGCGAGCTGGTGCCCGGTGATCACATCGTGCTGTCGGCCGGTGACATGATTCCGGCCGACTGCCGCGTGCTGACCGCCAAGGACCTGTTCGTGGCGCAGGCAGCGATGACCGGCGAGTCGCTGCCGGTGGAGAAGTTCGCGCACCCGGGCGATGGCCTGGCCGGTCTGCTGGAGCAGCACAACCTGTTGTTCATGGGCACCAATGTGGTGTCCGGCACCGCCACCGCCGTGGTGCTGGCCACCGGCAACCGCACCTACTTCGGCACCCTGGCCCAGCGCAGCACCGCTACCGACCGTGCGCCAACGGCGTTCCAGGCTGGCGTCAACAGTGTCAGCTGGCTGCTGATCCGCTTCGCGCTGGTGATGGTGCCGTTCGTGCTGCTGATCAACGGCTGGACCAAGGGCGACTGGACCGAGGCGTTCCTGTTCGCGCTGTCGGTGGCGGTGGGCCTGACCCCGGAAATGCTGCCGATGATTGTCACCTCCACCCTGGCCAAGGGTGCGGTGCTGCTGTCGCGGCGCAAGGTGATCGTCAAGCGCCTGGATGCGATCCAGAACTTCGGCGCGATGGAGGTGTTGTGCACCGACAAGACCGGTACCCTCACCCAGGACAAGATCGCGCTGGAACGGCACACCGACGTATTCGGTCACGATTCGGAGGATGTGCTGAAGTTCGCCTACCTCAACAGCCATTTCCAGACCGGGCTGATCAACCTGCTCGACCGTGCGGTGCTGGAGCACGTGGAGCTGCAGAGCTCACTGCGGCTGTCGCAGGACTACCACATGGTGGATGAGATTCCGTTCGACTTCGAGCGCCGCCGCATGTCGGTGGTGGTGTCCGAACGTGAGGACCACCATGAGCTGATCTGCAAGGGTGCGGTTGAGGAGATGCTGGCGGTATGCAGCACCGTGCGCGAGAACGGCGAGGACAAGCCGTTGGATGAGCAGCGGCTGGCGCGCGTGCGGCAGACCACCGAGGAACTGAACGAACAGGGCCTTCGCGTGGTGGCAGTGGCGATGAAGGAAACTGCTGCCAGCCAGACCGTGTATTCGCAGGCTGACGAGTGCGGCCTGACCCTGGTCGGCTACGTGGCCTTCCTCGACCCGCCGAAGGAATCGGCTGCACAGGCGCTGCAGGCGCTGGCCGCGCATGGCGTAGAGGTGAAGGTATTCACCGGCGACAACGAGCTGGTCACCGCCCGCGTCTGTGCCCAGGTCGGGCTGGAGGCGGACACCATCCTGACCGGTCCGCAGATCGAGCGCATGGATGACGGCGCGCTGTCGCGGGCGTTGCACCACCACCGTGTGTTTGCCCGATTGACACCGCTACACAAGGAGCGCCTGGTACGCGAGCTGCGCGCACAGGGCAAGGTGGTCGGTTTCCTCGGCGATGGCATCAACGATGCACCGGCGCTGCGTGCTGCGGACATCGGCATCAGCGTGGACAGCGCGGTGGACATCGCCAAGGAGGCCGCCGACATCATCCTGCTGGAAAAGAACCTGATGGTGCTGGAGGAAGGTGTCATCCAGGGCCGGCGCACGTTCAACAACATGCTGAAGTACATCCGCATGACCGCCAGCTCCAACTTCGGCAACGTGTTCTCGGTGCTGGTGGCCTCGGCCTTCCTGCCGTTCCTGCCGATGCTGCCACTGCAGCTGCTGGTACAGAACCTGCTGTACGACATCTCGCAGATCGCCATTCCGTTCGACAACGTGGACGAGGAGCTGGTGCGCAAGCCGCTGAAGTGGAACCCGGCAGACATTGGACGCTTCATGGTGTTCTTCGGGCCGATCAGCTCGATCTTCGACCTGAGCTGCTTCGCGCTGATGTGGTACGTGTTCGATGCGCGCACACCGGCCGACCAGGGCCTGTTCCAGTCCGGCTGGTTCGTGGTGGGTCTGCTGACCCAGACCCTGATCGTGCACATGATCCGTACACCGAAGGTGCCGTTCCTGCAGAGCATCGCTGCGCCGCCGCTGCTGGTGATGACCGGCCTGATCATGGCCATTGGCGTGGCCCTGCCGATGAGCCCGCTGGCTGGCTACTTCAAGCTGCAGGCCCTGCCGACCGGCTACTGGCCGTTCCTGGTGGCGATCCTGTTCGGCTACGCGGTGCTGACAACCGTGCTGAAGAAGATCTACATCCGTCGCTACGGCTGGCAGTAAGCGCCCGCCGCCTGGTCCAGGGAGAAACACAATGGACATCAATCCGAACCTGCCGGCGTTCAACGCCGGCGCGACCCTGAGCTCGCTGATCAGCCTGTCGGTGGCGTTCGTGCTTGGCACCGTCATCGGCCTGGAGCGGCAGCTGCGTCAACGCACCGCCGGCCTGCGTACCAATACGCTGGTGGCAGTGGGTGCGGCGGTGTTCGTCGACCTGGCCGTGCGCTTCCATGACCTGTATGGCGGCCCGCCCTCACCGCTGCATGTGGTGGCCTATGTGATCTCCGGCGTCGGTTTCCTCGGCGCCGGCGCGATCATGAAGGACGGTGCGCAGGTGTCCGGCCTGAACACCGCCGCCACCCTGTGGGGCTCGGCGGCGGTCGGTGCCTGTGCGGGCATCAAGCTGCTGCCGGAGGCGGTGATGGCGGCGGTGTTCGTGCTGGCCGCCAACACCCTGCTGCGGCCAGTGGTGAACCGCATCCAGCGGCAGCCGCTGCCGGAGGCGTTCAGCGAGGCGACCTATGCGATCAACGTGGTCTGCCAGCGCGAGCAGCAGGCCGAGGTGCTGGACCAGCTGTTGCTGCTGCTGGAACAGGCGCACTACCCGGTACGCGCGGTGGACCAGCGCCCGTTCGGCGAGCGCGACGTGGAGATAGAAGCGGTGCTGTATGCCACCACGGTCGATGCCGGTGAACTGGATGCGGTGCTGGCCACGCTGGCGACCACCCCCGGCGTGCTGCAGGGGTTCTGGAACGCCAGCCTGGATGAGTAGTGCCGGCCGCTGGCCGGCAACATCGTGCACCGCTTGGTAGGTGCCGACCTTGGTCGGCACAGACCTGGGAAGTGCCGGCCGCTGGCCGGCAACCTCATAGACTCCGGGACGATCCTGCAGCTGCCGGCCAGCGGCCGGCACTACCAGGCATCGCTTTGGTGGGTGCCGACAGCACAGGAGCACGCCAAGCACGGTCGGCATCTGCCTGAGGCAGCTTTGCTATCCTTTCCCCCCACGCCAGGGAGCCGTTCCGATGCCATCGCTGTCGCCCCGCCGCCCTCTGGTGCTGCTGGCCCTGATCGTCGTGATGGCGGCGATCTTCCTGGTCGATACCGTCACCGATTACGCGGTCGCCGCCGCCTGCTTCTACGCAGCGGTCATCCTCGCCGCATCGCGCGTACTCGCCGCACGCGGGCTGATCAGCCTGGCCATCGCCTGCATCGCACTCACCGCCCTGAGCTTCTTCCTCACCCGCTTCGGCACCTACCGCATCGGCCTGGTCAACTCGGTGATCGGCATGCTGGTGATCGGCATCACCACCTACCTCGCGTTGAAGATGGAAGCGGCCAAGGCCGCGGTGCAGGAAGCACAGGGCCGCCTGCTGCGGGTGGCGCGCGCGTCGACCGTGGGCGAGCTGACCACTTCCATCGCACATGAAGTGAACCAGCCGCTGGCGGCGATCGCCAGCAGCGCCGAAGCCTGCCAGCGCTGGCTGGCACAGGACCCACCGAACGTGGACAAGGCACGGCAGACCGTGGCCCGCATCCTGGCCGATGCCCATCGCGCCGGTGACGTGATCGCCCGTATCCGTGGCCTGACCCAGGGCGCGGCACCGGAACGACGCGCCTTCGACCTGAACCAGGCGGTGGAGGAAATGCTGGCGCTGTCGCGCAGCGAGCTGGACCAGCACGGCGTGGCCGTGGCCCTGCTGCTCGATGCCGACCTGCCGCTGGTGCAGGCCGACCGCGTGCAGGTGCAGCAGGTGATCGGCAACCTGATCCTCAATGCGGTGGACGCGATGGAAGCAGTGCCGGCTGCCGATCGCCGCCTGTCCCTGTTGACCCAACGCGACGGACAGCGGATCAGCCTCAGCGTGCGTGACCGCGGTGTCGGCCTGCCCGCCGATCATCCCGAGCGTGTGTTCGATGCGTTCTGGACCACCAAATCACACGGGCTGGGGCTGGGATTGAGCCTGAGCAGGTCGATGATCGAGGCCAACGAAGGCAGGATCCGAGCCGAGCGCCCCAGCGGCGGAGGTGCCTGCTTTGTGTTTGACCTGCCCGTTGCCACGGAACGCCGTCATGCGTAAGCCCGCTGCACCCGCCGCCGATCCAGCGCCCATCGTCTACGTGATCGACGACGATCCGTCGGTGCGCGCCGCGCTGGAAGACCTGCTCGCCTCGATGGGCCTGCAGGTACGGGCCTTCGCTTCCACCCAGGCGTTCCTCGAACACGAACTGGAAGATGCACCGGCCTGCCTGGTGCTGGACGTGCGCATGCCCGGCCAGAGCGGGCTGGAGTTCCATCGCACGATGGGCAGCCACGGCCTGCAGCTGCCGGTGCTGTTCATCACCGGCCACGGCGATATCGCGATGGGCGTCAATGCGATCAAGGACGGTGCCATCGAGTTCCTGACCAAGCCGTTCCGTGACCAGGAACTGCTGGATGCGATCCACAAGGGCATTGAGATCGACCGCCAGCGCCGCCGTGACGGCGAGGCGCTGGACGCCCTGCAGCAGCGCTGGAACACCCTCAACGCCGGCGAGCGCGAGGTGGTCGACGGCGTGGTGCGCGGCCGCCTCAACAAGCAGATCGCCGGCGACCTCGGGGTCAGCGAGATCACGGTGAAGGTGCGCCGCGCGCAGGTGATGCGCAAGATGGGCGCGCGTACGCTGGTCGATCTGGTACGCATGTACGACCGCCTGCAGGCAGGTTCCCCATGAGCGTGCATGTCGCACTGCTGCGAGCAGTCAATGTCGGAGGTACCGGTAAGCTGCCGATGGTTGAACTGGTGGCGATGTGCGAGGACGCGGGCTTCACCGACGTCCGCACCTATATCGCCAGCGGCAACGTGGTGTTCCGCAGCGGACTTGACGAAGCCGGCGTGCGGAAAGCCCTTGGCCAACGGCTGCAGGCCTATGCAGGAAAACCGGTGGGTGTGCTGGTGCGCTCGGCAGCCGAGATCGCGGCGGTTGCCGCCGGCAATCCGTTCCCGCACGCCGCCGGCAATCGCGTGGTCGCGCTGTTCGTGGATGAGGCACTGCCCACTGATCCCTTGACCGGGGTGACCGGCCTGCGCGATGAGCAGCTGGCGCTGGGTACCCGCGAGCTCTTCGTCCACTATGGCGACGGCATGGCCGACTCACGCCTGCGGATTCCCTATGCCCAGCAAGGCACCGCCCGCAACCTCAACACGGTCGGCAAGCTTGCGGCAATGGCCGCCGCGCTCGGCCAGGCCACCTCAGGCGGTAGAGGGCGGCGGTAGAGTCGACTGTCAGTCGACTATCGCGCGCAGCGCGGGATTTTCCACAACCTTGTGGAAGAGCAGTCGACCAACATTCGGCTCTGCCCGGCAGAGGGCTGATCACGCCCGTTGCAGACGGTGCTTCAACCGCGTATCCATCAACCCCACCGCCAGCAGCACCGCACTGGTCAACCAGCCAGCGGCCAACAGATGGGTCTGCGGCAACACCACGCCCAGCACGCCCAGCGCCACCGCGCCGATCAGATGCGAGTACGGTGCGCGCCCGTATACCACCCGCTTGTATAGCGCGCTGCCCAGCAGGTAGATCAACGGGCCGGCCACCAGCACGGCCGCATACACCGGCGTCACCACAGCATGCGGGTGGTCCATGACCAGGTCATTGCCCACCGCCGTAGCGATGATCCCTGCGATCAGCAACGCGTGCACATAGTGGAAGTTGGCGCCCATCCGGCCCGGGTCTTCGGCATGGCTGATGGCCTCGGTGGCGTCGCGGCTGGAGATGCCGAAGTACAGCCACCACATGGCGATCGTGCCGGCGAAGGTGGCAAGCACTGCGGACACCACCGCCCCACTCCACTGTTCGACCTCGCTGAGCACGCCACCGGTGGCCAGCAACGTCTCGCCCAGTGCGACGATGACGAACAGCTGGCAGCGCTCGGCCAGGTGCCCGCCTTCGATGGTCCACTCACGGGTGTGCGAGCGGCCCAGCCCCGGGAACGCGAAGCCGAACATCGGTGAGACGTATTCGCACGCCACCGCCACCGCCCACAGCGCCAACCGCGTATTGCCCTCGGATGCCGCACCTGCCAGCCAGAAGCAGGCCGACACGCTCACCCAGGCCAGCATGCGACGGAAGTTCGGCGTCAGGGGATGCGTGCGACCGACCTCCAGCAGCACGAAGGCGGTACGCCCGACCTGCATGGTGGCGTAGGCCCCGGCAAACACCCAGGCGCGGTCAGCGAACGCCTCGGGAATGGACGAGGACATCAACAAGGCCAGCAGCATGGTGGCAAACAGCAGGCCGCGGATGCGCGGTGCCTCCGGATCGAACCAGTTGCTGACCCAGCAGGCGTACTGCCAGCCCAGCCACACCGCAAACCACAGCACCAGGGTCTGCAGCACGCCGGCCAGATCCAGGTGATGCAGCAGGTGGTGGCTGAGCTGGGTGACCGCGAACACGTAGACCAGGTCGAAGAACAGCTCTTCGTAGGTCACGCGCGCATGGTGGCCGTCGCGCTGGCGCAGGGCCGGCAATCGCAGTCGTGTACTCATGGCTTTCCTTCAGCGCGCCAGGCGCCAGTAGAGCAGACCGGCCAGCAGGGCCGGCACCGCGAACACCAGCAGCAGGATCGGCAGTTCTTCGCGCATCCCGTAGCCGGCCTTGCTGACGCCTACCCACAGGTTGGCCACCGTCACCAGCAGCCAGGTGGCAATGAACGCGATCAGGGCCGTGGGCAGCTGTGAGGTGCCCACGCTCCACAGCCGCCCGAACAGCAGGAACACCCCAAGCAGCACGACGCCACCCACCATCACCAGAAGCACATGCATGGTCCACCTCCTTGAGCCTGCAGGCAGGCTAGCCGTGGGCGATTCTGCGCTCCAGCCGATGATCGTGGATTCACTTTCCAGGCGCGGCGAACAATCGCCCTGATGATCGCGGCATGGCAAACGCGAACAGTTCCCATTAGTATTGCGTCATTGCGCAGGGATGACCTCCCGGCACCCGCCTTTCACCCTTGCTTCCCGTCCGGATGTCCCAGCCGACACTTCCCCGCCCACCTGCGCTGCCGCTGGTGACCTCGCTGGTGCGCCACTACGAGGAACTGGTGGACTACCTGCATCGCCGGTTCCGCTCGCCCGGGCTGGCCCGCGAAGTGGTGCACGATGTCTGTGTGCGCCTGCTGGAACGCCCGGCCGCGCATGACGCCCGCCAACCGATCGCGCTGCTGCGCAGGATCGCCCACGATGCGGCGGTCGACCGCTGCCGCGCCGAGGACCTGCGCCGGCACTGGGTAGAGCCCCGCGCCGAGCTTCCCGAAGGCGCCTGCGAGCGCCCCGGACCCGAGCGCCAGGCGCAGGGCCAGCAGGCGCTGCAGCGGCTGACCGCCAGCATCGAGCGCATGCCCTGCCGGCGGCAGCAGGTGTTCATCCTGCACAAGATCCACGAGCTGCCCCAGGCCGAGGTGGCGCAGCGGATGGGCATCGGCCTGAAGGCGGTGGAACGTCATCTGCGCCTGGCCATGGCCGACTGCCGGCTGCACGGTGCGCTGCGGTGAGCCCTGCATCACCCGATCCGGCACCGCCGTCGGCGCCCGCCGAACCGTCCGCCGAGGACATGCTCGACCAACACCGGGAGGCACTGAAGGAGCGTTTCCCGTTGCCAGGCCCGGAACAGCTGCAGCGGCGCCGCGGCGGATCTGGCGCGAAACGGGTACTGCCGGTGCTGTTGCTGGCGGCCGCCGCGCTGCTGCTGGCCGACCCGGCCTGGCAGGTGCGTGACTACCAGACCGCCGTCGGCGAGCGCCGCGACATCGAGCTGCCGGACGGCAGCCGTGTGCTGCTCGACGCAGGAACCCACCTGCAGGTCCGTCGCCATCTGCGTTCGCGGCAGGTGCTGCTGGCGCAGGGCCATGCGCGCTTCGAGGTGCAGCATTCAGCGTGGCGCCGCTTCCAGGTCGATGCTGGGCCGGTACAGGTACGCAACTACGGCACGGTGTTCGATGTTGACCGCCAGGGCGATCTCAGTGAGGTCACGCTGTGGCGCGGCGAGGTCGGTGTCAGCGTGGATGGCGGCGGCACCGAGCAGCGGCTGAAGCCGGGGCAGCGCCTGCTGGCCCAGCCGGGCTCGCTGTCTCCGCCGGAAGCCGTGGATCCGGACCGGGCCGACTGGACCACCGGTCGGCTGCAGTTCGACCGCATGCCACTGAGCGAGGTGCTGCGCATCCTGCAGCGCTATCACGACCGTCCGATCGTGCTGGACGACCCGGCACTGGGTCCGCTGCAGGTGTCGGGCGTGTTCGATGCCGATCGTGCCGAGACGGCGGTCGCGCTGTTGCCGGAGATCCTGCCGGTCCAGGTGCATACCGCCGCCGACGGCAGCCTGCATCTGCGCGCCCGCGATTGATTGCCACGCCGAGGGTGGGTTGCGCGCCGTCCCATCCGGCAAGTGCTTGAACCCTTCCGAAGGACCCCCGCATGACCCGCCCTGTTCCGCCCGCCGCGCTGCGCCGGCTGGCCCCCACCCTGCTCGCCGCCTGCCTGTGTGCGGCGCTGCCCGCCACCGCGCAGACCGCTGCGTCCGCACCTGTCGAACTGCACCTGCCGGCCGGCCCGCTGCAGGCTTCGCTCAACTCGCTGGCGCGGCAGAGTGGCATCCAGCTGCTGTTCGCGGCCGACAGCGTGAGCGGCCGCAACGCGCCCGCCCTCGACGGCCGCTACACCCCGCACGACGCCCTGCAGCGCCTGCTGGCCGGGCAAGGCCTGGCGATGCAGGAGCGCTCGCCGGGGGTGTTCGTGGTGAGTGCCGCGCCAGCATCGCCCAAGCCCCGCGCTCCGGCCCGGACCGCGTCATCGGCAGCGTCCCCTGCCACGACCACTTCGCTGGCCCGCGTCACGGTATCGGCCTCGACCGCGCGCATGCCGCAGGGCGAGACCGCGATGCCCAACACCATCACCGTGCTGACCCGCGAGGACATCGCGCAGCAGCTGGCGCTGGGCTCGGATGTCTCGCGCGTGCTGTCGGCGCAGATCCCGGCGTTTGCCCCGGCGCGCGAGAAGATGTCCAACTACGGCGAAACCATGCGCGGCCGCGGCATCCTGTACATGGTCGACGGCGTGCCGCAGTCGACGCCGCTGCGCGATGGCTCACGTGATTCGCACACCATCGATCCGGCGATGATCGAACGCATCGAGGTCATCCACGGTGCCAACGCACTGCAGGGCATCGGCGGTACCGGTGGCATCGTCAACATCATCACCCGCAGCGCGCCCAGCGAGCCCGGTGCCTTCCTGCTCGACACCAACGTCAGCTACAGCTCGGCGCTGCCCAGCCGCCGTGATGACAACGGCCAGCGCGGCTCGGCACTGGTCGGCGTGCGCGGCGAGCAGTTCGATCTGGTGGCCGGCCTGGCCTATGAGAAGCAGGGCCTGTACCACGACGGCGAGGGCCGTTCGATCGGTACCAACGCCCAGGGCGAACTGATGGATTCGACCTCGTCGAACGTGTTCGCCAAGCTGGGCTGGAACATTGCCGAGGGCCACCGCCTGCAGCTGATGGCCAACCGCTACGAGCTGCGCGGGCTGGACAACTACCTGGCGGTGAACGGTGATTACCGCACCGGTCGCCCGACCATTTCGGTGCCCGGCGATACCCCGTTGGAGCCGCCGATGAACCGCTCGCGTTCGTTGACGCTGGACTACAGCGCCGCCGATCTGCTCGGTGGCCGCTTCCAGGCGCAGGCCTTCGCGGTGGACTTCGAAGGCCGCTATGGCGCCAGCCAGTGGGACCCGTGGGGCAACACCGGCGCCAACGCCGCCTGGGACCAGACCCAGAACGAATCGGACAAGCGCGGCTTCAAGCTGACCCAGAGCTGGGCCCGCATCGCCGACACCACGCTGGACGTGACCCTGGGCCTGGACGGCCTGCGCGACCGCACCCACCAGGTGCTGCTGGCCAGCGGCATGAACTGGGTGCCGCAGACCACCTACCAGAGCCTGTCGCCGCTGCTGCAGCTGCACTGGTGGCCAACCGACCACCTGATGCTGTCCGGCGGCCTGCGCTACGAAAAGGGCGAGCTGGAAGTAGGCGACTACACCACCCTGCCCCGCTACGGCGCACGCAAGGTGGCCGGCGGCAAGCCGACCATGAGCGAGACCCTGCCCAACTTCGGCGCGGTCTGGTACATCAATGACCGCCTCAACGCCTACGCCTCGTATTCGGAAGGCTACACCGTGGCCGACGTTGGCCGCGTGCTGCGCGCGATCAACCGGGACGGCCAGCGCGTGGACAATCTGATTGACCTGTCACCGGTGGTGTCGGACAACCGCGAGATCGGCCTGGAGTACGACGATGGCCGTTTCAGCGGTGACATCGCCTACTACACCTCCGAATCCAAGCTGGGCTCGGTGCTGATCTACGATCCGGGCATCGATGCCTATGCGGTGCAGCGCCAGGCCACCCGCGTGGAGGGCTTCGAAAGCAACCTGCGCCTGCGCCTGGGCGACAGCCGGCTGGGCCTGGGTTATGCACGTGCCAACGGCCGCTACGATGCCGACGTCGATGGCCGCCTCGACAGCGACCTGGCCGGCGTCAACATCGCGCCGAACCGGCTGACCGCGTTCTGGGAGCAGAGCTGGACACCACAGCTGAGCACCCGCCTGCAGGCCAGCCACGCCTTCGACCGCGACTTCGACCTGCGTGGCGCGCGGGTGGCGGAGTTCAAGGGTTACACCACGGTGGACCTTGTGGCCCGCTACGTGCTGGACAAGCACGCCTTCACGCTGGGCGTGCAGAACCTGGCGAACAAGCAGTACATCAGCTACTACTCGCAGACCACGCCGTCGAACCCGAGCTATTTCTCGGGCCGTGGCCGGGTGCTGACGCTGGGGTGGCAGTACCGGTACTGATCCATGGCGCCCTTATGGGAGCCATGAAATCTATGCGCGACGCGATGAAGGAGGCCCATGCTAGTTTCTGGGCCTCCTTCAAACGGACGTGAACCATGCGTTTTTCCCTGCTCGCCGTCACACTGGCCGCTGTTCTTCCGGTCGCGCACGCCAGCGCCGCCGAGGCACCCCTGCCGCAGTTGCGGGCCTACACCGTGGATGCTTCCTGGCTGCAGCCGATGGCACCGCTGCAGATTGCTGACCACACCTGGCAGATCGGCACCGAGAACCTGACCGCACTGCTGGTGCAGACCGCCGAGGGCGCGGTGCTGCTCGACGGCGGCATGCCACAGATGGCCGGCCACCTGCTCGACAACATGAAGGCACGCGGCGTGGCACCGCAGGATCTGCGGTTGATCCTGCTCAGCCATGCGCATGCCGACCATGCCGGGCCGGTGGCGGAGCTGAAGCGCCGTAGTGGCGCGCACGTGGTCGCCAACGCGGAATCGGCGGTGCTGCTGGCGCGTGGCGGCAGCGATGACCTGCACTTCGGCGATGGCATCACCTACCCGCCTGCCAGTGCAGACCGCATCGTCATGGATGGCGAAGTGATCACGGTGGGCGGCATCGCGTTCACTGCGCACTTCATGCCGGGGCACACCCCGGGCAGCACCGCGTGGACCTGGACCGATACCCGCGAGGGCAAGCCGGTGCGCATCGCCTACGCCGACAGCCTGAGTGCACCGGGCTACCAGCTGCAGGGCAATGCGCGCTATCCGCGCCTGGTCGAGGACTACAAGCGCAGCTTCGCGACGGTGCGGGCGTTGCCCTGCGACGTGTTGCTGACCCCGCATCCGGGTGCCAGCAACTGGGACTACGCCTCCGGCAGCAAGGCCAGCGCCAAGGCACTGACCTGCAAGGCCTACGCGGATGCGGCCGAACAGAAGTTCGACGCACAGCTGGCCAAGGAAACAGCCGGGGCCCGCTGATTCTGTAGAGTCGAGCTTGCTCGACTGAAGCAGAGCAGTCGAGCATGGCTCGACTCTACAAAGAGCATGCCGAGGGTGGGCTCGGCTCTCCGAGGGGTGCCGGTCAGGACGACCGGCACCGCCGCCTGTCAGCCGCCCTGGCCGTGCTGCGCGAACGGCTCGGTGGTGCCATCGTTGCGCACCAGTTCAACGGTGTACGGCTGCACGTAGCCGTCCGGCATTTCCATGCCCGGCGAGCCGGCCGGCATGCCCGGCAACACCAGGCCGCGCGCTGCCGGCCGCTCCGCCAGCAGTCGCTTGATGTCCTCGGCCGGGATGTGGCCTTCAACCACGTAACCACCGATCTCGGCGGTGTGGCAGGACGCCTTGCCGACCGGCACACCCAGCCGGACCTTGATCGGGTTCATGTCATCGGTATTGCGTACATCCACCTGGAAGCCTTCGGCCTTCAGGTGGTCGACCCAGATGCCGCAGCAGCCGCAGCTTGCGGTCTTGTGCACGATGGCAATGGGCAGTGCCGGGTCCACCTGCGACGGGCTGGACTTGATCGGTGCCGCCGGGGCTTGGCTGGCAACCGGCGCGGCAGGCGATTCTTCTGCAGCGCGCGCGCAGGCGGTCGTGGCCAGTACGGTGCCCAGCAGCAGGCCGAGGGAGAGAGAACGGTTCATGGTGTTGATTCCTTTGCAGATGCGGGCAACGCGGCCCGCTGCCTGCGCATCGAAGGCACAGGCAGAGTCGAGAATGAGTCGAGCAGCTACGGCAGGCGCTTGAGGCCTGCAGGAAATCACACGATGGGCGGCCGTAACGGATCCGGCAACGGCGGCGGAGCGCGTTGCTGGGCGTTGGCTGGCAAAGGCGCCTCACGCCAGGGTGACGCTGGCGTTCCGCTCAGGGTGGCCAGCATGCCGAGGCTGGCCGGCGGGCATTCGCACTCATTGCTCTGGCAGACCGTTGATGCTGCCTCGTCGCAGCATCCGGCCATGGCAGCGGAATGCGGTGCGGCGCAATGCTCCGCGTTGGACTGCGCCGCGTACGAGGATGAGGCAACCGCAAGCGCCGGTGCATTCAGCACCAGGGCAAGGAGAAGCATCCATCGCAGCAGCAGGCCAGGCAGGTTCACCCGACAATGATAGCCGATGCGCCGGTCACGCAATCGCCGCCACCATTGCGCTCATCCGCACCGGGATCGACTTGGCCGCTGGGGTACCGCTGACCCGGTCGTAGTAGTCCAGCGGCAACAACGGGTTCAGTTCCGGGTAGTAACCGGCCAGCGCGCCGCGCGGCATCGGGTAGTCCAGCACGGTCAGGCCCTCGATGCGCCGCTGCACTCCGTCGCCACTGATCGTCTCCAGGCTGACCAGCGCTTCCTTTTCCAGCCCACGTGCCAGCCGGTCCTCGATGTTCATGAACAACACCATGCGGTCGTTGTACACGCCGCGGTAGCGGTCGTTGTAGCTGTAGATGGTGGTGTTGTACTGGTCGTGCGAGCGCACCGTGGCCAACCGCAGCATCCCGGGATCGTCCACCGGCGCGTCCACGTCCAGGCCTGGCATCACCAGGATGTTGGCCTTGCCGTTGGGCGTGGGCCACACCCGGCGGCGCGGCGGAATGTCCAGGTGGAAGCCGTGCGGCTGCTGGATGCGCTCGTTGAAGCCGGTGTAGATCTCCGGGTACACCGCCGCAATCAGCTCGCGGATGGGTGCGTAGTCATGCATGCACCCCGCCCAGTCGACCTTGCTGTGCGGCAATGTTGCCAGCGCCATGCGACAGACGATCTCGACCTCCGGGAGCACGTCCGTGCTGACCGGCTCGAGCACGCCGCGCGAAGCGGTCACGTTCGACATCGCGTCTTCGATAGTGACGAACTGCTCGCCGGCCGGCGTGACGATGCGCTCCGAACGTGCGACCACCGGCAGGATCAAGGCATCGCGGCCATGCACCAGGTGACCGCGATTGAGCTTGGTGGCGATGCCCACCGTCAGCTCCAGGCCGCGCATGGCCTCGTACGCGCGCGGCGTATCGGGCACGGCGTGGATGAAGTTGCCGCCCATGCCGATGAACACCTTGGCGCTGCCGTCCAGCATCGCCTCGATCGATTCGACCACGTGATGACCGTGCTCGCGCGGCGGATCGAAGCCGAACACCTGCTGCACGCGGTCCAGATAGGCCGGCTTGGGTTTCTCGTCGATGCCGACGGTACGGTCGCCCTGCACGTTGGAATGGCCACGGATCGGCCCGATGCCGGCACCGGGCTTGCCGAAGTTGCCACGCAGCAACAGCAGGTTGGCCACCTGCTGCAGCAGGGTCGAACCATACTGATGCTGGGTCAGGCCCATGCCATAGCAGATCACCGTGGCCTTGGAGCGGATGTAGATCTCGGCGCAGCGGCGGATCTGCGCCTGGGTGATGCCGGAGACCTGCACGATCTCGTTCCAGTCCTGTGCCAGCACGTCATCGCGCAGTGCGTCCAGGCCTACCGTATGTTCTGACAGGAACTCATGGTCGAGCACGCGCTCACCCTGCGCCTCGCGCTCGAACATCACCTTCATCATGCCCTTGATCAGGGCCAGGTCGCCGCCGATGCGGATGTGCACGAACTCACTGGTGATCTCGGTCGAACCGAACGTGGCCATCTGCACCATGTCCTGCGGTTCGGCGAAACGGATCAGCGCGCGCTCGGGCATCGGGTTGACCGCCACGATCGGGATGCCGCGTTTGCGCGCCTCGACCAGGTTGCTCATCATCCGCGGCGAATTGGTGCCGGTGTTCTGGCCGATCACGAAGATCGCCTCGGCGTGCTCGAAATCCTGCAGCACGATGGTGCCCTTGCCCACGCCGATGGCCGGCGGCAGGCCGCGACTGGTCGGCTCGTGGCACATGTTCGAGCAGTCCGGGAAATTGTTGGTGCCGAATTCGCGCACGAAGATCGAATACAGGAACGCGGCTTCGTTGGGTGTACGGCCGGAGGTGTAGAACTCGGCCTGGTGCGGGCTGTCCAGCGCCTGCAGGTGGCGGCCGATCAGCGCGAATGCCTCATCCCAGCTGCACGGAACGTAATGGTCGGTGGCTGCGTCGTAGCGCATCGGTTCGGTCAGCCGGCCCTGCATTTCCAGCCAGTAGTCGGTCTGCGCCATCAGTTCGGTGACGGTGTGCTGGGCAAACAGCTCGCGCCCGGCGCGGAACTGGGTGGCCTCCCAGGCCAGCGCCTTGGCGCCGTTCTCGCAGAATTCCAGCTTCTTGCGCTCATCCGCATCGGGAAACGCACAGCTGGGGCATTTGAAGCCGCCGGGCTGGTTCATCGCCAGCAGCGCCTTTGACCCCTTGCCGATCACACTCTGCTGCAGCAGCACTTTGGCGGTGGCACCGGCGGCACCCCAGCCACCGGCCGGCTGGTTGTAGGGCTTGTAACGCGGCGGCTTCTGCTCGGACATGTTCGGGAACCTGGCGGGAGGAACACAACAATCAACGGCGCGGGATGGGCCGGATGCGGCTTCTGCAGCGCGGCCAGCCACGCAGTCAAGCACGGACAAGGCCGCTTCGCCAGAGCCAGATGCTGTTTTCAGCGCAGCCTGCCATGACAACGGTTACACCCGCGTCAGCGCCCGGCCACTGCGCTATTCTCGAAGCCGTGGGTGGTCCACCACCTGCGTATTTCCCTTGCCCGGACGCGCTGCATGCCTGACTCGACCCCGCCGCACACCCCGCCTGCCGGTACGGCCCAGCGCCCGTTGCAGCGCTGGCGCAGCGAGGGGCACCAGCAGCAGGTCGACGTGGTGGCCGAGGAAGTACCGGTTGCACTGCGCTACAACGGCGCCGCCTTCGCGGTGATGATGGCCACGCCCTGCGACCTGGAAGACTTCGCGCTGGGTTTCTCGCTCAGCGAAGGGCTGATCACTGCGCCCTCGCAACTGCTGTCGATCGAGGTCCGCCCGCAGCTGGAGGGCATCGAGCTGCAGATGACCGTTTCCGAAGACGCACCCGGTGCCGATCTGGATCCGGCCAATGGCCGCCTGCTGCCCGGTCGCGGTGGCTGCGGCCTGTGTGGTACGCGCCAGCTGGAGGATGTGCTGCGCCCGCTGCCCGAGGTGCGTGAGCGACGGCCCTATTCACCGGCAGCCCTGCAACGGGCGCTGGCCACGCTGGCGCAGCATCAGCCGATGAATGCGGTGAGTGGATCGACGCACGCCGCGGCCTGGGCCGATGCCAGCGGGAGGATCGGCTGGGTGCGCGAGGATGTGGGCCGTCACAACGCGTTGGACAAGCTGATCGGCGCCCTGCATCACAACGAGCACGCCATCGACGGCGGGTTGCTGGTGATTTCCAGCCGCGCCAGCTATGAGATGGTCAGCAAGGCGATACGTGCGGGTGCCAGCGTGCTGGCAGCGGTGTCGGCGCCGACCGCGCTGGCGATCGACCTGGCCCGCAGTGCCGGACTGTGCCTGGTCGGATTCGCGCGGGAGAGCGGGTTCAATGTGTATACGCACCCCGAGCGGCTGCAGGCGGACGACAGGTAGCGCCGACCACCCCGTCTGCTCCATTTCGACCGGCCCGGGCGGCCCATTGCCACCCGGGCCAGACCGTACCTCAGCGCAGCGCCACCTTCGGGAAGTCCACCGGCACGTCGAACGCCACGTTGACGTAGTTGGTGAACAGGTTGAGCGCCACATGGGCGAGGATCTCGACGATCTGCTCGTCATCGAAGCCGGCTGCGCGCAGCGCCTGCACATCACCGTCGGTGATCTGTGCACGCTGCTCAACTACCTTCAGCGCGAAGTCGAGCGCCGCCGAAGTGGCCGGATCGCTGGACTGGCCGATCTGCGCAGCAGCCATCTGCTCGCTGCTGGCGCCGGCCTTGCGACCCAGCGCCGTGTGCGCGGCCAGGCAGTATTCGCAGGCATTGCGGTTGGCGATGGCGACGGCGATCTGCTCGCCCAGCAGCGGCGACAGGCGACCGCCGCCCAGTGCGCCGAACGAGCCCCACATGCTCTGCAGGGCGGCCGGCGAATTGGCCACAGCGCGGAACATGGCCGGGGTGGCGCCGAACGCGGCGTGGACCTGGCCCAGCAGGGCCTGGCGGTCGGCGGTGGTGTTGGCGGCATCGATCAGGGGGACACGGGACATGGTGGATCTCCTTGGGAAAGCGCCCGGGATTGGACGACCCGGCCATCCTAGGTAGACTCGATGGACGAAAAGGACCAGATCAGCCGCCATTGTTGTCCATTCATCCATGCGCACACTTCCCACTCCTGCAGACCGCTCCGCGCCCGACCGCCTCTCCTCCCTGCTGGAACGCTTCCGGGTGCAGGCCGCGCTGTTCCACAGCGGCCCGCTGTGTGGACGGCAGGTGTTCGAGCCGCAACCCGGGCGCGCGTTCCTGCACATCCTGCGCCAGGGTGA